>JAFXMZ010000016.1 GCA_017529925.1 Clostridiales bacterium | reverse complement strand
TTTCGTACTGGGCGCTCGAACTTGCGAATATGAGAGTGTCGGGAACCAAGGCGGCGTATGGCTTCTTCTTCAGTAAGGAACTGATCGACGCGAATATAACGAATGAGGATTTCCTCATGAGGCTCTACAGGACGTTCATGGACCGTGAAGCCGACCAGGGCGGATTCATGTACTGGCTCGGAAAGTTCGGCGAGGGCGCTACGAGAGAGGATGTCTTCTACGGATTTGCTAATTCGCCGGAGTTCCAAAAGATATGTGCAGATTACGGAATACTCCGCTGATATAGCTGATATTTATGATGCAGCTGATGCAGAGGTGATATAGGACAGATCAAAACAGATAAAGGAGGCGCTTATGGGACGTATAGATGAATTCCCTACGCATGAGAAAGACGGCGTAAAGTACAGGATTGGTCATGTCCTTCCGTTTGGTGCAGAGGTCGTCGGCGATGACACGGTCAACTTTTCGATATATTCGAAAGACGCGACAGCCTGCGAGCTCCTTCTTTTCCATGCGGGCGACAAGGATCCGTTCTTCGTATTCGATTTCCCGCGGGAGTTTAGGATCGGAAGCGTTTTCTCCGTAATGATCTTCGGACTCGACTGGGAGAATATCGAGTACGGTTACCGTTTCGACGGACCTTCCGACAAGTCGAAAGGCTACAGGTTCGACAGGACAAAGACAGTCCTTGACCCTTATGCCAAGCTCGTATCGGGCAGGGATAAGTGGCATAAAAGGACATATCCGAAGGATCAGTTCCAGTACAGGGGCAGGGTCATCCGCGAGGATTATGAATGGGACGGAGACAAGCCTCTCGAGATAGCTCCGAGGGATCTGGTCATCTATGAACTCCATGTCCGCGGATTTACAAATTCGGCTTCGAGCGGAGTCAGGCGCAAGGGTACTTTCGCCGGCATCATCGAAAAGATACCGTACATGAAGGAACTCGGCATCAACTGCATCGAGCTCATGCCCGTATTCGAGTTCGAGGAATTTATTCCGGTACTGACCGATGAAGAGTGCAACTACTGGGGATATGTAACATGCAATTATTTCTCACCGAAAGCAGGCTACGCATATTCAGGTGCCCACGGACTTGCTGCCGACGAGCTCAAGAATACGATAAAGCAGCTTCACAAGAACGGCATAGCAGTTATCCTCGATATAGTATTCAACCACACGGCGGAATATGGTGACGACGGCGACTATATCTCCTTCAGGGGTGTCGACAACAGGACTTACTATGTAATGAATGAAGACGGAACATATGCCAATTATACGGGCTGCGGCAACACGATGAACTGCAATAACCCGATCGTCCGTAACTTCATCATCGACTCTCTGCGTTACTGGGTATCGAGCTATCATGTCGACGGTTTCAGGGTCGATGAATTCCCTATATTTGCCAGGGGCGAGGATGGTAAGCCGATGATATCTCCGCCTCTCGTAGATTCGCTCGTATCCGACCCCATCCTGTCCAGGACGACTTTCATATCCGAGGGATGGGACGGCGACGGCTTCTCGACAATAGGACGCTTCCCGAAAGGCTGGGCCGACTGGAATCCGAGGATGAGAGATGCAGTCAAGCGTTTTGTCAAAGGTATGGGTGAATACGGTCCCGACGTCATAAAGTCCATTGAGGGATCGCCCGATCTTTTCCCGACGGGAACGCCGTGCTCCTCCGTCAACTATGTAACATGTCATGACGGATTCACGCTCTACGATACTGTTGCATATAACAGGGCATATAATGAGGAGAATCCTTTCACGTCCGGTATGGATACGATCGATAACTGTTCGTGGAACTGCGGTATCGAAGGCGAGACGGACGATAAGGAAGTCATTGGCCTGCGCAAGCGCCAGATGAAGAATATGGCAGGTCTTCTCTTTATGTCGAGAGGTATCCCGATGATGCTCGCGGGCGATGAATTCGCCAACTCGCAGAAAGGCAACAATAACTGTTTTGCGACGGATTCGGAAGTGTCGTGGCTCAACTGGGACAGGCTTCCTGAATATGAGGATCTTCATGACTTTTTCAAGACGATGATAGCATTCCGAAAAGAGCACCCCGCCGTAAGAGGAAACAGATTCTTTACGGGCCACAATTCGTCCGGCTACCCCGAGCTTTCATGGCACGGAACAAAGCCATGGGAGTTCGACAGATATGCACCGTTCCTGACGTTCGGATTCATGTATGCAGAGCCGAAGGCTGACTTCGGTACAAAAAAGGATTCATTTATATATACCGGAGTAAATGCATACTGGGAGCCCCAGACGATGGAACTTCCGATAATACCCGAAGGAATGAAGTGGAGAGTCGTAGTATATACCGGTGATCCTGCAGGGAAGATGAAGGGAAAGATCATCAAGGACGGAAAGATAGAACTTATGCCGCGAAGCCTCATGATCGTGATCGGCAGCAAGTGACCTGCTTACCCTGATCGTTTAAATGAACATAAGAACCGTGCGGATCTGTCCGCACGGTTTTTTATGGACGCGTTCATCATATGAATAACAAATCAAGTGTTGACATATGTCATATATGAAGTTAGTATAGTCACAGTAACAGGGAGTAGCTTGCACATAATGTGCGGCATATTATCGTCACCCCGGGAGCAGAGGTTCCCCGGTTTATGCCTTTCGAAGCGAGACTTTTACTGCAATTGATTTGCAGCAAAAGGCCGCTTTTTTGTTGCTTCGGGAGGTGAGTATAAACATTTTCGAAGGTATTAGGCAGATTGTTGTGCACTTTGCATGACAACACATACTTGATTAGTTAGCTGATGCTAACTATAATTACATATGAATATTGACTCATATGTAAAAGTGTGGTTAAATATGAACATATGAACATATAATCATATGTTGCAAAGAAGGAGAGACGTAATATGTCAGAAGAAACATTTCTTATGGTAAGCAACGTATTTAAGGCTTTCGGTGAGGGCGATTCCAGACAGGAAGTACTGAGAGGAATGGACTTTTCAGTAGCAAAAGGAGAGTTCTGTGTACTCTTAGGACCATCTGGTTCCGGTAAGTCGACACTTCTCAATATCATCGGCGGCATCGATTCAGCCGATGACGGTTATATCTCCATCGCAGGCGACAAGCTCCGCGACATGGATGAGAAAGCACTGACGATGTACAGAAGGAAACACTTAGGTTATGTATTCCAGCTCTACAACCTGATCCCCAACCTGAACGTTAAGGAGAACATCGAAGTCGGAGCATATCTTTCGGACAGTCCGCTCGATATCGATGATCTTCTCAACACACTCGGTCTCTGGGAGCACAGGTACAAGCTTCCCAACCAGCTTTCCGGAGGTCAGCAGCAGAGGACATCGATCGGAAGGGCAATCGTCAAGAATCCCGATATCCTCCTTTGTGATGAGCCTACGGGTGCACTCGATTACAACACATCGAAAGATATCCTGAAGCTTATCGAAGACGTTAATCAGAAATACGGAAATACGGTTATCATGGTTACTCATAACGGAGCCATCCAGGAAATGGCCGATCATGTCATCAAGCTCCGTGACGGTAAGGTCCGTAAGAACATAATGAACGATCATAAGATCAGTGCAACTGAACTTGACTGGTAAGTGAGGTGATCACAATGAGAAACCCGCTTAACAGAAGGATCAGGAGAGACATTAAAAAAGAGTGGAAAAAGTATATCGTCCTCTTCCTCCTGATGACACTCATGATCGCAACAGGATCGGGCATCTTCGTCGCCAACGACAGCATGCTCAAGGCCGTTAACGATTCATATGAGGACTATAACATGGAGGACGGAAACTTCGAGGTCAAATATGAACTGACTCCGGAACTCCGATATAAGATCGAAGAAGACATCACGCTCTACGAACAGTTCTACAAGACCGTTAACGAAGACCCGATGGACGGAAATAAAGACGAGACCAGCGTCAGGATCTTCAAGGTCAGGGAAACGGTAAATACGGAATCCGTTATCGAGGGAAGGCTTCCCGAGAAGGAAGGCGAGATCGCGATCGACAGGATGCATGCCGATAACAGGAGTGTAAAAGTCGGAGACAAGATCCTTGTCGACGGCGAAAAGATGACCGTCACCGGCCTTATCGCCCTCCCGGACTATCTGGCGCTCTATGAAGATAATGCCGCATTCATGTTCAATGCCATTACTTTCAATGTCGCCGTCGTGACAGATGAACAGTTCGAAAAGATAGATGCCAATGAATGTTTCTCGTATGCATTCAAATATCATACAAAGCCCGCCGACGAGCAGGAGGAGAAGGAAGTCTCCGATAAGCTCGGCGAGAAGATCGCAGTGCTCTGCGCAACAGGCGGATATACATCCGATAAGGATGAGGCACTTGCCCTTAAGGATGATAAGGCAAAGCAACTTGAACTCATCTCATATTTCGATGATATCAACGAGCTCAAGAACTTCATTCCTTCCTATGCGAATTCTGCAATGACTTTTGCAAGGGAAGATATGGGTAAGGATGAAGCGATGATGAACATCCTCGTTTACATCTTTATCGCAGTGCTTGCATTTGTCTTCGCGATAACCACGAGCAATACGATCACAAAGGAAGCGGCTGTCATCGGAACGCTGCGTGCAACAGGATATACAAAGAGAGAACTGATAAAGCATTACATGCTGATGCCTGTCGTTGTAACGTTAGTCTCCGCGATCGCAGGCAACCTGCTCGGATATACATGCTTCAAGGATGTTATTGAAGATATGTACTATGACTCGTACAGCCTGCCGGCTTTTGAGACTATCCTGAGTGCCAAGGCTCTTGTGCTGACGACTGTTATCCCTCTCATACTCATGCTCGTGATCAACTATATCGTTATCAAGAGACTGATGAACCTCTCTCCCCTGAGGTTCCTGAGAAGAGACCTTTCGCTGTCGAAGAGAAAGAAGGCGATGAGGCTTCCGAGAGCAAAATTCCTTTCGAGGTTCAGGATGAGGATCTTTCTCCAGAATATCGGCGGTTATATCGTCCTGTTCTTCGGTATCATCTTCGTTATGCTCCTCCTGGCGTTCGCGATCGGACTTCCCGAGACTATCGACAGGTATAAGAGCAGGATCACGGATACGATGATCGCCGAGAACCGTCTTATCCTCAAGGATTATAAGGATGAGGACGGCAATCTGATCGAGAGCAGCTGCGATGGCGCCGAAAAGTATTCACAGACATCGCTGCGCACGATCGACGGTTGTCACGTCGGTGAGGACATCACGATATACGGTTATGTCGAAGACAGTAAGTATGTAAAGACGGATGCTTCTCTCAAGGAAGGCGAAGTCCTTATATCGAGCGCATATTCGGATAAGTTCGGCCTTGGTGAAGGTGATAAGATCACGCTCAAGGAGCGCTACACTGATGCAAAGTATGACTTTGAGATAAAGGGCGTTTATGACCTCCCCAACGAGATGTGTATACTCATGCCGAATGAGAATTTCAACAGTATCTTCGATCTCGATGAGGATGCATTTACAGGCTTCATGTCAAACTCGAAGATCGATGATATCGACAGGGAGTTTGTATATATCGAGATGACCAAAGAGGACATGATGAGCCTTGCAGTCCAGCTCGATCATTCGATGGGTTCGATGATGGATTATCTGTCGGTCGCATGCCTCATCATAGGCGTCCTCGTCATCTATCTCCTTACGAAGCAGATCATCGAAAAGAATGCGACGTCCATTTCGATGGTCAAGGTCCTCGGATATGAGAACAACGAGATAAACAGCCTATATGTAAGGAGCACAACGATAGTCGTCATCATACAGACGATACTGTCTGCATTCGTCGGCGTATGGATAATAAAGGTATTCATGAGGATATTCCTCAATACCATGAACGGATGGTTTGAAGCTTACATATCACCTTTGGGCTTTGCAAAGATGATACTCATCATGATCGCCTCCTATCTGATAGTTTCGTTCTTTGACATGGTCAGGATAAAGAGGATACCGCTGACCGAGGCACTGAAGAATGTCGAATAACGGACATCGGGCGATGCGCTTGCCGGACCTCGTCCGGTGCGCTTGCCGTAGTCCTCGTCCGGTGCGCTTGCCGAAGTCCTCGGCGCCTGGTCCGGCGCCTGCGTAAAACGGCTGCGCACACCGCCCTCGGTCTTGCAGGGCGTCCGCCGGAAGTGCTTTGCAGACCGAAGAGGCCCGTGCCCGGTCCTCGGTCTTGCGGAACATACAACTGAATGAAAGAAGGCAGGATGCCTGCCGCCTCTCCGTCGCCCCTGCGCGGTGGCCGGGAAAAAGCACAGGCATCCTGCCTCCCTCCTGATTGGCTCTTGCCGGAAATGTGAGGAACAAGACGGTATCGTTACCCCCTCCGATACATGCTGTCTTGCACATATAACCGGAAGAAGGCGGCGCGGCACCGGAAAGCCGCGCCGCCTTTCATTTGCCCCGGCAACGGTGATATTGTGTGTCCGGTTGAATGAATGATCCTTCCTGTACCAAATGATGAAAAAAAGCTAGTTTAGTACGGGTAAAAGACTGTTTTCCTGTACCAAATTCCAGAAAAATGGCGTTTTAGTACAGGAAATCCTGTTTTACCCGTACTAAACCTTCGATATTTGCATGTTTAGTACGGGTAACAAGGTGTTTTCAAGTACTATTTGTTCGATATTCCGGATTTAGTACGGGAAGCCCAAACCGAACTATGGTTGCAGACATATTCAGGGAACCTGCAGGCATCCCGTTTCATAAGTTCAGATCTCGAGTCTTGTTCAGGGTGCATGAAGAAACGGCGGCGTGCCATTTTCGACATGTTAGTATATAATCAGTTTGTCTATGCGGGCGGGGGCGCGTTGTGCGCAGGGAAGACCCGCAGATACCGGGAGGAGTTTGAGGCCGATGGACAGGATAGCTGTACTTTTGCCATGTTATAACGAGGAAAAGACGATCGGTAAGGTCATCGCCGATTTCAGAAAGGTGCTGCCTGAAGCGGTCATCTATGTATACAACAATAATTCAAGTGACAGGACTGAGGAGATCGCGCGTGAAAGCGGCGCGGTCGTGCGCAATGAATATATGCAGGGGAAGGGAAATGTCATCAGGAGGATGTTTCGTGAGATCGACGCCGAGTGTTATATCATGGCGGACGGAGACGATACATATCCTGCAGAGAATGCGCGTGAGATGGCGGATCTCGTCCTTACCAGAAATGTTGATATGGCAGTCGGCGACAGGCTGTCATCGACTTATTTCGTAGAGAATAAGAGACCGTTCCATAACTTCGGAAATTCACTCGTCAGGAAGAGCATCAATGTCCTTTTCAAGAATGATATCAAGGATATCATGACGGGTTACCGCGCGTTCTCATATGAGTTCGTGAAGACATTCCCCGTGCTCTCCAAGGGCTTTGAGATCGAGACCGAGATGAGCATCCACGCGGTCGACAAGAATATGTATGTCGAGAATGTCGTTATCGAATACAGAGACCGCCCCGAGGGCAGCGTTTCAAAGCTCAATACATATTCCGACGGATTCAAGGTCCTGCGTACGATATCCAGGCTTTACCGCACATATAATCCGATGGGATTTTTCGGCTTTTTTGCATTGATACTCGCACTCATCTCGATCGGATTCTTCATTCCGGTCCTTGTCGAGTATTTCAGGACAGGGCTCGTGCCCAACTTCCCGACACTTATCGTCTGCGGCTTTACGATGATCGCGGCGATACAGTCTTTTTTCGCCGGGCTTCAGCTCCAGACAGTCGTCTCGAAGAACAGACAGGATTTTGAAATGCAGCTGATCAGCGTATCGGACGAAAAGAAGTCGCGTCTTGCGGAAAACAGGGCGCGTGAAGTTTGAGGATCCGGCCTTTCCGGCAACCTCATCGAAAGGAGAGATTCCCATGAACGATCACAGATTCTACGGAGCCGGTGAAGCGGCGCAGGTCGTTTTGAGCAAAGAGAATGAAGACTATAAAGGGATAGTGACTCCCGTTGATCTTTACGATGCGCTGTCTCATATCTGGTGTGCGGATACGTGCGCTCCGAGGATGCGCCATGAATGGACACCGGAAAACATGACTCTCGGCCAGTGTTCGATCACAGCATTTCTCGTTCAGGATATCTTCGGCGGCGAGGTCCGCGGTATCTTAAGACCGGGCGGAAACTTCCACTGTTATAACGATGTCGGCGGTCATGTTTTCGACCTGACGAGCGAGCAGTTCGGAGATGAGAATCTTGTCTATTCCACGGACGATCCCGTGCAGACCCGCGAGGTCCATTTTGCGAAAGAGGAGAAGCACCTGCGCTACATTGATCTTAAGCGCATGCTGAAAGGATACTGCGGGTAAGGACCGGCGCAGGTTGCGCACACTCCGGCGCCTTTCATATCATTCCCAATACTTGAATATCAATCTTCGCTAATCAGAAAAGCACGGCAGGGCGCGCCGTCACAGCCGCCGAGGTTCAGCGGCGCTGCGCTCAAAAGATACTTTCCTTCATCTACATCTTTCAATACGATACCCTCAAGAAGAGTAGTACCGTTTCCGAGCAGTATGAGATGGACTTCCTTCGGAGCATCTTCGGGACCGACAGTCTGGCTCTCATTCCCGATGAGGATGACGTTCTCACCGGCAAATACGCGTGCGGCATCAGCGGTCACTGTCGCTTTCCCTGCGATCAGGATCCTCCCGGGAGCTCCTGCAGCAACGGCTCTTTCCATGATGAGCCTTGCGTCTTCGCCCGTAACATCTCCTTCGTGCCTCGCAACAAAACAATATCCGACATACGGAACAAGCCCCATCTCGTCGATCTTCTTTCCGTCATCGATAAAATGGAAAGGCGCATCGACATGCGTCCCGTTATGCGCACACATCGAAAAGTTCGTAAGGTTGCAGATATCGCCATTTCCTATGGACATTGCCCTTTCCGCCTTGGGAGGAGGGTCGCCCGGAAAAACATTACATGTGAATACTTCCTGTGAAATATCTATAAGTCTCATAAACTGCTCCCTCCCTGCAGAAACATCGCATAAAGCACAGCTACAACCATTATATAACAGATGCCCTTGTCAACGGGCGTTTTTTCAAGTATAATTACCTGCGTCGACAAAACGGGTGGTTAGCTCAGCTGGTTAGAGTACTTGCTTGACATGCAAGGGGTCGTTGGTTCGAGTCCAATACTACCCACCACATAACCCCGAAGCCACAACGGTTTCGGGGTTTTGTGTTTTGATTTTTGTAACAGTGTTACTTTTCTTACACCAGTGCCCGAAGTCTTTCTTCCGACCCCATGATGGTGTCGATCTCTCTGGTGAATGCTATAAAGTCCGCACCGTCCAGCGCCCTGTGATCGAAAGCGACCGTTATGGTGGATGTAGATGCAACCTTGATATTACCGTCCTTATCTGCCACGGGTTTCTCATCGACACGGTTGATCGCCACTGCCGTGACCTGGGGAGGTATGATGTCAAGGAGAGTACACTTGCTCTTCCAGCGTTTTATGAGCATGCCGGGGTTGGAGATGGTGACCGTTCCCTGTTCAAGGTCTTTCCATGTGAGACGCTCAGTCTCGGGGATCGCTTTATATTTGCGTTTCTCCTCGCCGTGAAGACTCCTTTTCCTGGTTCCGTCGAGGGTTGCGCCGATCAGCCTTCCCAAAGCCTTGATAACATGGAGGTGACGCAGCTTTACCATGGTGTCGTGAATACCGACTTCATACATAACGGTAGGAAGGTGGGTATTGCTCGCGCGGCGGATCATCTCATTCAGTGAATCGCGGATGCCTGTCATCGAAAGCTCATCTACATTCTTAACGTTCAGCGTTGTCATGACTCCCCTGTCGATAATGACTGGCATCGTAACGTTTATATGCTCGAATGTCGTGAGCTTTCCCTGAACAAAGAGATTGCTGAAACTAAGGTGGGAATTCATCCTCGGGCTCTTCTTCATTGCCTCGGTGATTATCTTGACCATCGCGGTGTTGAAAGTGATCGCTTCTGCAGGTGTCCTGCCCGAATTGACTTCCTTCAGTATCCCGAGCAGGAGTGTCACATCAAGCTCGACTTCAAAACATGCATGGGGGATCGTCTGCCATCCCTCGGTCGTCATGTTTGCGATTATCTTGCGGTCTATCTTGAATTGTTCTGTAGTCGGCATCGATCGTCTCCCCGTTGATTGCTTATTCCATGTTAAGCGAAAATGTCCTCCTTGACAATCTTAGCGTCATCTTTTTTCATTTTGCTTTCATTTGATACAGACAGCTGCCGGGACCATTCTTAGCGATCACACCTGAAAGGTGGTAAAATACCCACATGGAAACGAACAGCACTTACGATGACAGGAAGGTCCTCGAGACTGAGAGACTCATACTCCGCAGGTGGCGCGACGAAGACGCCGCCGACCTTTACGAGTATGCGAAAGATCCCGATGTCGGCCCGATAGCGGGATGGCCGCCGCACAAAGATGCAGAAGAGAGCCTGGAGATAATAAGGAATGTCCTGAGTGCCCCGGAGGCTTATGCGATCTGCCTTAAGGAAGACGGAAAGGCGATCGGCGCCATAGAACTCAAGCTCTACGGGAAGGCGGATCTTTCGTGGAATGAGACTGAGTGCGAGCTCGGCTACTGGCTCGGCAAGCCGTTCTGGGGAAGAGGCATAATGCCCGAAGCAGGACGCGAGATGCTCAGACGTGCTTTTGAAGATCTCGGCATGTCGAAAGTCTGGTGCGGTTACTACGAAGGCAACATGAAATCGAAGCGGGCCCAGGAGAAGATGGGTTTCAGATATCAGTGGACGTCGGAAGACGTTGAAGTCCCTCTCATGAATGAGGTCAGGACGGGTCACGTCAGCCTGATCACAAGAGAAGAATGGGAACTCATGAACAGCAAAGAGTAAGGGAAAAAGCCGTTACGGGATCGTAATGACCGGAGCACGGAGGTGAAACATGAAAAGGATGAGAAGACTGCTGAGCATATTGCTCGCATTAACAGTGATAGCGGGAAGTACGGCCTCGGTATCTGCTCTGTCGGATGCATCGTCATCGGCGCCGAAGAGGGCTGCGGCGGAGGCTGCAGCCGCTGCAGAAATAACATCATCTGCTCAGGCAAAGGCGGTGCAGGAAAAGAATTCCATTAAGGCCGCATCCTTCAACGAGCAGGGCGTAACGGATTTCGTCACGAGGCTCTACGATATCTGCATCGGAAGAAAGCCCGATGCGAAAGGACTTGCAGACTGGACGGGACAGCTCAAGGATAAGAAGGCGACGGGAGTATCGGTTGCTTTCGGATTCATC
>JAFXMZ010000015.1 GCA_017529925.1 Clostridiales bacterium | reverse complement strand
CTTCTCCGATAAGGTAAGATTGATTTGAGCCATTTTTGAACCTCCTGTTTATTTATTTGTTGTGGTTAACAAACATTATACAGGGTCAGAAATGACTCATTTTTCTTTGTTTTGAATTTACACCATTATATGGGCACAACTTGCTAGGGCGGATCCGGTCCGGTCCGGTTATACCAAAACATCAAAAATGCAAAAATAGTATACCGAGACGACGCCTTCGGTATACTTTTTTTTCGAATTTTGAAAAATAGTATACCAAAACTGAGGATCCGGTATACCAAAATTTAAAAAATCGAAAAATAGTACACCGATTTGGCCTTTTCGGTGTACTAAATCGCTAAAAAACGAAAAATAGTATACCGGCTCAACCTTTTCGGTGTACTAAATCGTTAAAAAAGTAAAAATAGTATACCGGCTGACCCGGTTTATTCCTGCCGTTCGTGATACATTCCAATAGAAGAAGAAACAGGGGCTCTCATATCACTATGAGGCGGCCCCTGTTTTCTGTCTTAACAGTTATATATTTCCGGCAGCGTCAGTCTGCGAGCTTCTCTCTCCATGTGGCGGGCTTGAACTGATCCTTAAGAGGCAGGAGCCTCTTGTCGACATCGACACCGAGAACGGAGTTGAAGTTGTTCGTTGCCTGCATCTGGGCGCCGAATCCGACGATGATGATGATCTCCTCATCCGTATAGAACTTGCGCAGTCCGTTCAGGAGTTCGTCCGAGACCTTTGTAGGATCCTTGACGATCTGGACTCCGAGCTGCTGAAGGAGTCTTTCGTTCTCGGAGACCTCGAAGTTCGAGGGATCGAGACCGAGCTCCTTAAGATCGCTTATGAAGAACAGAGAGCACAGAAGGCATCCGTTCGTAGTGGAGATAGAGTGTGCGTAGATGGTCGCCGCGCGAAGTCCTACCGCCTTTTCGAGGCTGCCCCATGAATCATACCATCCCATGAATGCCTTATATGTTCCGTAGTCCTGGAGCATCACGAGCTTCATGTTCGTTATCTTTCCTGCAGCCTCGAGCTGCTCATATGCCGCCTTTGCCTCACCCGTAAGTTCATCGGGCTGTTTCAGATGTACTCTTGCCATTTTACATATCCTCCTGTTTTGTCTTCTTATAGAGCAAGTGTTAATACCTTTTTAAATGCTTCCTTGTCGAGCGGTTCGTAATGACCCACGCTGCCGTTCCTTGTGGCTCTTTCTGCCATCACATCGAAATCCCTGTCATCGATCCCGAGCTCGTGAAGTCTTGTCTTCAGACCCGTCTTCCTGAAGAGATCCTCGAGCCTGTCCGCAAGGATAAGAGCTCTCTCCCTCTCATCGTGATCGAACGCATCGACACCGAATACCCTTGTCGCGAGGAGCGCCGGCCTCCATGGCTTAATGTCCGCAACATATCTGATCCATGCTGTCATGACTACCGCCATACCTTCGCCGTGTGTGATGTTGTACTGAGCCGAGAGCTCATGCTCGATCCTGTGAGATCCCCAGTCGGCGCGTCTTCCCGCATCCAGGAAATTGTTGTGCGCGACGCTCGCGAGCCACTGGATCTCGCCCCTTGCGTTGATGTCCTTCTGATCCTTGAGGAGCCTTTCCGTATTGAGCAGAAGTGCCTTTACCGCGCCCTCGATGAGGTAGTCCGTCGTATCGGAATTCCTCTCGTCCGAGAAATATCTTTCGAGAAGGTGCGAAAGGACATCGGCTGTCCCTGCGAAAGTCTGATATGAGGGAAGCCCTGCCGTGAATGCGGGATTCATTATCGCGAACTTCGGGATTATCCTGTCGTCCTCGAATCCGAGCTTCCACTGTCCGTTCGAAAGTATCGCGCAGTTCGATGTCTCCGATCCGCTCGAAGCGGTAGTCGCTATGACTCCGACGGGAAGGACTTTTGAAGGTGATACACCCTTCTCGAAAAAGTCCCATACATCTCCTTCGTAGGGGATCCCGAGAGCGACGGCCTTCGCCGTGTCGATCGAGCTTCCGCCGCCGACCGCGAGGACAAAATCAACATCTTTCTTTCTGCCTTCCTCCACCAGGCTCCTGACCAGATCGATCGAAGGATTCGGTGTGACTTCTCCGTTCTCGATAAATCCGATCCCGAGTTCGCCGACCGCGTCCGCGATGACATCAAATATGCCGAGTGTCTTTACGAAGTCCCCGCTGTATACCAGGAGCAGCGACTTTACGTTATAGCTTTCAAGAAGATCCTTTATCTTCTTTTCCGATCCCTCTCCGAAAATGATCTTCGCGGGATTGTAGTATTCAAATCCGATCATGGATATTCCGCCTTTTCCCTGAGGTTCAGTCGTAAAGACCTTTGCTCAGATATCTGTCTCCCCTGTCGGGGAATACGACAACGATATTGCCGCTGTCGATCTTTCCGGAGAGCTTGATCGCTGCCGCGAGTGCCGCTCCGGAGGACGATCCTGCAAGGATGCCCTCTTTTGAAGCAAGGAGCCTTGATGCCTCGAATGCTTCGGCGTCGGTTATCTTTTCGACGCGGTCGATGAAGCTCACGTCCATCGTATCGGCGATAAAGTCGTTTCCTATGCCTTCGATGTTGTAATCGGCATGCTCGCCGCCTCCGATGATGGATCCGTAGGGATCGGCGAGGACTCCCTCTATACGGCTGTCCTTCTCCTTGAGGTACTTCATGATCCCGGAGAATGTTCCTCCGGAGCCTGCGCCTGCAACGAGATAATCGATCTTTCCGTCCATCTGGTCATATATCTCGGGACCTGTCGTCTCATAGTGTGCCAGCGGATTGGCAGGATTGTGGAACTGGTAGAGGGATATCGCGCCCGGTATCTCCTTCTTGAGCTCGTCGGCCTTTCTCTCGGCTCCGAGCATTCCTTCCTCCCTGCTCGTATGGATGATCTCGGCACCTAAAGCTTTCATGACCTTCTGCTTCTCGAGAGAGAATTTCTCGGGGACAGTGAATATTACCCTGTATCCCCTGTTGAGAGCGGCGATCGCGATGCCTATGCCGGTATTGCCGGCCGTCGCTTCGACGATCGTTCCGCCGGGCTTCAGGAGCCCTTTCTCTTCTGCATCCCTGAGCATGTAGACGCCTATACGGTCCTTAACGCTTCCTGCGGGATTCATGAGCTCGAGCTTGGCGTAGATCCCGACGCTTTCCTTTATGCTGAGATTATTGAGCTTCAGTATAGGAGTCGAGCCGATCATCTCCTGTACGCTCGAATAGACTTTCATTGTCAGGCCTCCTTCTTCTCCGATGCCTTTATCGCCTGTTCAAGATCCGCGATCAGATCTTCAACGTCCTCTATCCCGACAGAGAAACGGATGAGTTCGTCGACTATACCGACTTTCTTCCTGATGTCCGCGGGGATCGCTGCATGTGTCATGCTCGCGGGGTGGCATACGAGAGATTCGACTCCTCCGAGGCTCTCTGCGAGAGTGATCAGTTTAAGCGACTCGAAAAAGACTTTGTAGTCATACTTTTCATCGAGTACGAACGAGATCATCGCTCCCGCACCTCTAGCCTGCTTCTTCTGGATCTCATATCCGGGATCGCTTACGAGTCCCGGGTAGTAGACCTTCGTTACGTATCCGCTTCCGGAAAGCCATTCAGCGATCCTGTTCGCATTCTTTTCGTGACGGTCCATCCTGACGCCGAGCGTCTTGATGCCTCTTATCATGAGGAATGAATCCCAGGGAGCGAGTACTCCGCCGATCGCATTCTGGAGATAGTAGAGACGGTCAGCCAGAGCCTTGTCATTTACGACTGCCAGACCGGAGACAGTGTCGCTGTGTCCTCCCAGATATTTCGTTCCGCTGTGGATGACGATATCTGCTCCGAGGACTATCGGCTGCTGGAGGTAAGGCGTCATGAACGTGTTGTCCACGATGAGGAGCTTGCCGTGATCGTGTGAGATCTTCGCGATCTTTTCGATGTCCGTAACCGTCAGGAGAGGGTTTGCCGGGCTCTCTACATATACTGCTTTAACATCATCTCCGAGCGCCTTCTCGACTGCATCTGCATCTGATGTGTCCACTATCGTATACGTGATCCCGAAGTTCTTAAAGACATTGTCGAGGATCCTGAACGTACCGCCGTAGATGTTATCGGATACCACGAGCCTGTCACCGGTCTTAAAGAGCGACAGCACGGTGTTTATCGCTGCCAGCCCCGATGCAAATGCCAGTCCGTATGATCCTTTCTCAAGGTCGGCGATCAGCTTCTCGAGTGCATCTCTTGTGGGATTTCCGGTTCTGGAGTATTCCCAGCCTCTGTTCTTTCCGAGGCCGTCCTGTTTGTATGTGGATGTCTGATATACGGGAACGTTTACCGCTCCCGTAGTCAGATCTCCGTCCGTTCCCCCGTGTATCAGTACCGAATCGATCTTGAGGCCCATGTTATCACCTTATTGCGGCAAAACCTTTCTCGAGATCGGCGATGATGTCATCTATGTGCTCGGTTCCGATAGACAGACGTATCGTGTTGGGGTGGATGTCGATGCTCTCGAGTTCTTCCACAGACAGCTGTGAATGAGTCGTGGAAGCAGGATGGATAACGAGAGACTTGACATCAGCAACGTTAGCGAGGAGAGAGAAGATCTCGAGTGCGTCGATGAACTTGAATGCCTCGTCCTTGCCGCCCTTCACATCGAAAGTGAAGATCGATCCGCCACCGTTGGGGAAATACTTGTCATAGATATTGTGCTGGGGATGTGTAGGAAGAGAAGGGTGATTGATCTTCTCGACCTGGGGATGCTTTGAAAGGAAATCGATTACCTTCTTCGTATTTTCGATGTGACGCTCAAGTCTCAAGGAGAGCGTCTCAACACCCTGCAGGAGCAGGAATGCGTTGAAGGGTGAGATCGCTGCGCCCGTATCTCTCAGGACGACTGCTCTTATGTATGTAACATATGCAGCTGCGCCTACAGCCTCGGCGAAGTTTACTCCGTGATAGCTGGGATTGGGCTTTGCGATGGGAGCGAACTTGTCAGCGTTGGAAAGCCAGTCGAACTTGCCGGAATCCACGATGATGCCGCCGAGTGTAGTACCGTGGCCTCCGAGGAACTTCGTTGCAGAATGAACGACGATGTCAGCTCCGTGCTCGATAGGTCTGATGAGGTAAGGCGTGCCGAAAGTATTGTCGATAACGAGCGGGATATTATGTGCATGTGCGATATCGGCAAGTGCCTCTATATCGGGGATATCACTGCTCGGATTTCCGAGTGTCTCGATGAAGAGGACCTTTGTGTTATCCTTTATCGCAGCCTTGACTTCCTCATGGTTATGGATGTCTACGAATGTCGTCTCAACTCCGTAATTTGTAAGAGTATTTGCCAGAAGGTTATATGAACCTCCGTAGATCGTCTTCTGGGCTACAACGTGATCGCCCTTCTGTGCAAGAGCCTCGATAGCATATGTTATGGCTGCTGCGCCGGATGCTACTGCAAGTGCTGCTACGCCGCCCTCGAGTGCTGCTACTCTCTCCTCGAGGACACCCTGTGTGGAGTTTGTAAGTCTTCCGTAGATGTTTCCGCCTGCACGGAGGTTGAATCTTGCTTCTGCATCATCACTGTTATGGAATACATATGATGTTGTCTGGTAGATCGGTACCGCTCTTGAATCTGTTGCGGGATCCGCCTGCTCCTGGCCTACGTGTAACTGTAATGTCTCAAACTTATAATTGCTCATTTTCTTATTCTCCTTTGGTTTTGTTTTTTGTTTTGTATCTGTTTATGAGTATTGTTTTTTGAGGTAACAAAAAGCCCGGTCAAACTTTCATTAAGTCTCCCGGGCATTCAGGCTTTTTGTTTGAAGAACCTCAGATCAACATCGGCTCTCCGACCGAGGTGCGGACATCATGTCACGCGCCCCGGGGATAGTTCCTGCCCGGGAGTAGAGCATTCGCATGCACATATCCTGACATCGCTCAAAACCTGTTCTGTATGACATTGTCCGTACCTCCTTTCGTTTGATGGGTCTATCTTATCATCGGTGATAAGCTTTGAAAATTATACCGTTCTTATCGTCTGCGATAACCTGTGCTTATCACAGCTCCTTATACTTTAATATCTCTTCTACATAGGCTTCTCCGTACGCCGAGAGCCTGCTTCCCTTCCTTGTTATATATCCTATGATCAGGGGGTCTTCCTCTTTGAGCTTGATCGATACCAGACCCTTGAGTATTACATCGTCACCGGAGAGCATTCCGCTTCCGATCGAGTATCCTCCGAGATCCGCTATTATCTCCATCGATGTAGCCCTGTCATCCGACTTGATCATCTTCTTGAAATCATGGTCGGCCAGTGCCTCCTCCGTAAGGTAGAGATTGCTGTTATCACTCTGGTCGAAAGTGACGCACGGATAATCCTCCAGCTCCTCGATCGAGATCTCACTGCGCCCTGCGAACTCATGACCTTCCCAGACATAGATATATGTCTCTCTTCTCATGAGCGGGATAAACTCGAGTCCGTATTCCCTGAACAGCTTTTTGAGCACCGCCTCGTTGCTTCCCGAAAATGATATGATCCCCACTTCGCTTCGAAGCGTCCTGACATCATCCAGGACATCCTTCGTCTTGGTCTCATGGATCGAGAACAGGAATGTATCCGGATCGAACCTCTTTATGACTTCGGTGAATGCCTTTATCGAAAAATTAAAATGCTGCGTCGACACGGAAAAGTGTTCCTTGCCGCTGTCCTTCGACAGGTACCTCTCCTCAAGTATCTCGTACTGGCCGACCGCCTTTTTTGCATATGTGACGAATTCCCTTCCTTCATCAGTCAGGCTTATTCCCTTATTCGTCCTCTCGAAAATGAGGATCCCCAGTTCATCTTCAAGTTCCGCCACGCTCGCGGACAGGGCCGGCTGCGAGATAAAGAGCTTTGTGGCAGCCTCTCTCATCGAAGAGCTTCCCGCTATCGCGAGAATATATTTTATCTGCTGGATATTCAAACTAAGATCCTCCCTTATAATGCGCCTCGAACCGTCAGCCTCCCGTCTGATAGAACTCTTCTGTCTCGTCTATATCATTAACGGGCGGTTTCAGTCCCTCTATCTTTATACCATTCTTTTCCGCATAATCCCACAGTGCGGCATGGATCGCCTGCTCGGCCAGGAGCGAACAGTGGACCTTGACCGGGGGAAGACCGTCCAGAGCTTCCATAACTGCTTTGTTCGTGACCTTCAGCGCCTCCTCGACAGTCCTGCCCCTTACGAGCTCAGTCGCCATCGAACTCGTCGCTATCGCGGCACCGCATCCGAATGTCTTGAACTTCGCATCCCTGACGATACCCTGATCATCGATATCGAGATACATCCTCATGATGTCTCCGCACTTCGCGTTGCCCACTGTTCCGACGCCGGAAGCATCATCTATCTCTCCGACATTCCTCGGATTCCTGAAATGATCCATTACCTTTTCGCTGTATTCGGTTACCTGACTCATTTATTATCTCCCTTCTTAACAAAATCCTCATAGAGAGGCGACATGCTCCTAAGTCTCGTTATTATCTCCCTGAGCGAATCGACGACATATGACACATCCTCTTCTGTCGTCTCCTCCGATATGGTAAGCCTCAGCGATCCGTGGGCTATCTCGTGAGGAAGTCCTATCGCCAGCAGAACGTGTGACGGATCAAGGCTTCCCGACGTACACGCCGATCCCGATGAAGCGCAGATCCCTTTGCCGTCCAATAGCATCAGGAGCGACTCTCCTTCAACAAACCTGAAGCATATGTTTACGTTATTGGACAGCCTCTTCTCCCTGTCGCCGTTGAGCCTCGAATAAGGGATCTCCTCCAGTATCCTCTCTATGAGAAGATCGCGGATCCTCGTCTCGTGAGCGATCGTCTCTTCCATTCGCGACACGTTGAGCTCCGCTGCCTTTGCGAAGCCTATGATACCTGCGGCATTCGTGGTGCCTGCCCTCTTCCCCTTTTCCTGAGCTCCGCCGTGGATAAGGTTCGACAGCTTTATCCCTTTTCTTACATAGAGAAATCCGACGCCCTTCGGGCCGTTGATCTTATGTGCGCTCGCAGACATGAGATCTATATCCATCGCCTTTACGTCTATCGGAAGATGGGCATATGCCTGAACGGCATCTGTATGGAACAGTATCCCGTGCTCATGTGCGATCTTTCCTATCTTTTCGACGGGCTCGACGGTGCCTATCTCGTTATTTGCGAACATCACCGATATCAGAATCGTTTCAGGCTTTATGGCTGCCTCGAGCTCAGCGGGATCGACAAAGCCTTTATCGTCGACGGGCAGATATGTTACTTCATATCCGTGCTTTTCCAGGAACTCGCATGTATGAAGGACTGCATGATGTTCTATCTTAGTCGTGATTATGTGATTTCCCTTTTCCCTGAGGCTGTCTGCGATGCCCTTGATCGCCCAGTTGTCGGATTCGGATCCGCCGGACGTAAAAAAGATCTCATTCTCCGAAGCGTTGATCGAAGAAGCGATCGTCTTTCTGGCGCGGGCGACCTCATTTGCGATCTTTCCCGAGAATTCATAAGCGCTCGCCGGATTTCCGTACTGTTCCATGAAGTACGGGAGCATGGTATCAAAGACTTCGGGGGCGACTTTCGTTGTCGCGGCATTGTCCATATAGATCATCTTCATATGTATACCTCTTATATCCTATTAATTTAGTAGGTATTATTGCATCCTAATACCTACCTTGTCAATAGGTTTTTATCGGCAGAAGGGATCTGTCAGTGTTTTCCGGGTGTCCTGAAAAGAGTCTTTAGCGCTTTTTCTCGAGGGCTCTTCTCCTCTTTCTTCTCTCGCGGTTGATATGCCTTTCGAAGTCGCCGTTCCTCAAGAGCTCAGCGATCACATACTGGTCGAAAACGGGAACGGGACATGAATAGAAACCGAGCTTATCTGTAAATTCCCCGACCATATTCTCGGGTAGTATCATGTATCCCATCCTCATCGAAGGAGCGAGCGTCTTCGAGAATGTGTTTATATAGATGACGCGTCCTTCCTTATCCATCGAAAACAGCGGCACCTCCGCCTTTCTCGATACGGTGAGCTCGGAATCATAATTGTCTTCTATGACGATCGCATCCCGCTTTCCCGCCCACCTTAAGTATTCATGCTTCTTGGAGATGCCGGCGGTGATCCCGGACGGATAGCTGTTGAAAGGCGTCACGTGAAGGACCTTCGCCTTTGTCTTCTCAAGTGCGGATGAACTGATGCCTCCCTCCGACATCGGGAGCATTTCGCATCTTATGCCCATCGCTTCATAAACGGATCTTATCTTTCCGTATGAAGGATCCTCCACGGCGAATACCTTCGAGCCGCGGAGCAGCTGTGCGATAAGTCCGTAGAGATATTCCGCTCCGGAACCTATGATGACCTGGGACGGTTTGACCTCTATGCCCCTGCTCCTTGCAAGATATCTGCATATCTCGTTCCTCAATGCCTCACATCCCTGATTCGGCGATCTTGTAAGCACCTCCTCACCTTCGTCGAGGAGCACCTTATGCATCGTCTTCTTGAGGACTGAAAAAGGAAAGCTTCCCGTCCCGTGAGGGATGTGATCCTTCAGAAGACCCGGCGCAGGAAGGAGAGGCTCCGCATCAGACAGAAAATCCTCCCCCTTATATATCACGAACACCCCGCTTCTCTGCCTCGTCTGGACATATCCCTCCTCGGATAAAAGACCTATCGCATGATCGACCGTTATGACGGATACTCCCGTCTCCTCGGCCGTGACACGCTTGGACGGGAGCTTCGATCCGTATGGATACACGCCCGTGACGATGTCGTGGACAAACAGGCGGTACAGCTGGATATATGAGGGAACGTCCGATTGCTTTTCGATCTGATAGTTCATCTGGTTATATACTTTAATCCTTTTTTGATTATTTCCATATGTTCAGACTTATGTTACTCTTCAGGGCACGACAAGTAAAGGAGCAACCTGAAATGGAAAGCAGAAAAGGATCAACAGTCAGGATAACGGCAACAGCCCTGTTCATGGCTCTCAATATAGCAATGTCATCATTCGGCATCCCGGTACCGGGCGGCCACCTATATCTTTGCGATGTGGTCATATGTCTCGCGGCGATCCTTCTCGGTCCTGCGGAAGCATTCGTCGTCGGCGGCATCGGTTCTTTCATCGGCGACCTTATCTTCTATCCGCTCCCCATGTTCGTCTCGCTCGTAACGCACGGCCTCCAGGCTGTAGTGATATCACTTATCTCGCACCGTATGTTCAAGGGCAGCCCTAAGCTCGCATCCGGCATCGGAGTTACGGCAGGCGCGGTAATAATGGTCGTCGGTTATACGCTGGGAAAGACATTTGTCTACAGTACGTTCGAATATGCGATGATAAAGCTCCCCTATGAGATCGCCCAGGGCACGCTCGGGGCAGTCCTCGGAATGCTCCTGTGCTACCGTTTCGGTATCGGAAAACTCTACGACAGGATCATCGGACGGCGTATCTCAGAAGAAGCATCAGCAGCAGTCTGATCCCCGGGCCCGCAATAACGGAGGAATGCCTCGCTCCCGAGATGTATGATGATGAACAGGACGATGCTAGTCATGACAGAGATATTATCTTAATCACGGCGAAAAGCAATTGTCCGCCTTATCATGTTTACCTGTTCTTCTCCATTCTTATCAGGTGTTCTTCGTCAGGCTCGGTGATCCCGTTCTTATAGTGATAACCCATCTTCAGATAGAAGGGAACTCCCGTTATCGATGCGGGGATCTCGATCCTCTTCGCCCTCAGGAAATACTCATCCTTCTCGAGAGTATCGATGATGGCGCGTCCTATTCCTTTTCCCTGATACTCCGGGAGTACGAAGATCGTAAAGAGGCTGCTCTCATCCTCTTTTCCCCAGAAGGGGCCGATCGCTCCGCATCCGATGATCTTTCCGCTGTCGATGACAACGTAGAAATGAGTCCATGACGCTCTCTGCAGTACATGTTCCGGAGTCTCTGTCTCTATGAGCAGATCCATGATGTCTTTCGGGTAATCCTTCGTATTTGATATGAGGATCGTCTTACGTATAAGATCCGATACCTCTTTTGCATCCTGTTCCTGAAATCTTCTTATCTCCATTTCTCCTGCTGTCCTTTTACCTCTTTATCAGTCGATCCACCATTCCGGTGTCAGCTCACCAAGTTTCATCACGCGGCCTTTGCCGCGTTATACATTTCTTCCCAAATACTGTCCATTGATCTTCCTCCCTGTTCAGTCAGTTATACCGCGATCTATTGATCCTCTTTTATGAAGCATCTCCGGACTCCTTCTCCATAACATCGGCGCAGAGATAATCTCCCCGGCCGGTATCTATCCTTAAGTAGTCGACTTCATGAAATCCACGCTTAAGATATATACTTTTCGCCGGGAGCGATGCATGAAGCTTCATAACATCATACGCCTTTGCAATGGCATCCTCAGCGAAATCCAGGAGCGCCCTTCCGTATCCTTTTCCCTGATACTGCGGCAAAACGAAAAGCCTGTCTATCTCATTATCAGTCAACGTCACCGTGCCTGCGGCCGTCTCATCGTCAGTTATGAGAAGATATACTATGCCTGCCCTTATGTCTCGCATTATCTTCTCATCCGAATGATGCTCCGAAAAAAACTCCACTGCACCGGCAGGATAGTACAGCGGATATATTTCCCTTATAGTAGTCTGCGTGATCTTCCTTACTGTTTCAAGATCCTTCTGTTCCGCTCTTCTTATGTTTATTCCTGATGCCATTGTGTTTTCTCCCTGTTACTTTATCGCCCGGAATCCGGCCTGCAGGTAGTATGTCCACAAGACATTTACTGAACGGAAACCGCACTTTTTCGCTGTTGATCATACCTTTATAAGATTAATATAACCGTTTATCGTGTGGATTACAAAGAACGGTACAGCGGCCAGGACCAGCGGATAATTCTTCTCCCACAGACCATAGAACAGATAGTACAGAGGAACAGCTGCGAATTGAGTCAAAACCATCAGCCATCCGTATTGATATCCCATATAATAGAATGCCCATCCTGTAAAGTTGATCAATATCATTGCTAAGGTTAAAAAGAAGAACAGCCTTTCCCCCGGAGAAGCTATCGAAAATGCTCTGACGTCATCCCTTACGATCGTCATAAGAAGGATCATAGACAGAACACCGAATATACCCTGGGCGATCTCAAGCCATTTGATCCCGTCTTTCATATTCATTATCGGATTTGATGACGGGCCTATCAGAGGCATGATCATATACGGGATCTCCTGTATTACAAAGGCGGCTATTCCGATAAAGGATATGCCCAGATAATAATGCTCATACAGTTTGAAGAACTTTAACATTCCCGGTCCCCTTGCCAGTGGTATACAGGATGATTATACCATTCCGGTTTTCTTTTGCCTTTGTTCTTGAGACCCCAGCCCCCGTATTTATGCCGTTTCCGGCTGCGCACCGTATTGGTGACACGATTCTTACAGGGTGGTGATTGATATTTTCGATCATATAAATACCACGATGTTTATTAAATGTTCTTACAAAAACTGATTATCTCGTCTTTGCGCGGCTCAACATTATCTTTGAACTCAATTGAGGTCAGACCGAGATGACCCATGCATTCAATGTGGAGATGACCGTAGAAGTGTTCGATGCTTTGGATGATCCTCTCACATTCATGCATGCCGGGACCGGTTCTTAATGCGACCGAGTATCCCTTCTTGCCTTCTTTGATCGATGCGTGAGGTTCATGGGTATCACACCAGGGAGTACATCTGTCGATAAAAGCCTTGTACTGTCCCGGAATATCTGCCCAGTAGGATGGTGCTACAGAAACTATAACATCCGCAGCATCAAATTCATTCATGATCTTAATGATGTCATCATCCATTATGCACTTAGCAGTCTTGTGGCATGATCTGCAACCTTTGCAGAACTTAAGATCATAGTCGTCTATGCAGATACTCTTCGTATCGTATCTCAAAGAAAGCTCGTTATCTATGATATTTACGATCTCTGCCGTAGCACCGGTCCTGACCGGACTGCAATTGATTATCAATGCCTTCATCTGCTCACCTCATATACTGTCGATATTACTTACTATCGCTCCATCCCGACAAACTTGAATCTGCTTTTTTACGTCGAAGTTCTTTAATGAAACATACACTAACCACTATCATCATTACTGCCAACACATCTGAAGCAACTAACTGTCCGATCGCAGCCGCGGGGATCGGCTGCAGCGGCCATGGTTCTATGAAACTGGCAAGACATGCTCTGAATATCCAAACCACTGTAAGGAAATAATAAAAAATAACCGCTTCACGATTCATTGCTAATGCTTTTTTACCCAGCAATATAAGCATAAAGCTTAATCCAAAGAGCAGAAATGAAAAGCAATAGTTTGTATAATCTATTCCCACTATAAGATTCTCATATTGTGTCGGGAGATAATCGTACCATTGAAACATCCACGGTACAAAGAAATGCCATAGTCCGACTAAAGCACTGATTATAACCGTAATGAAATATAAGACACGTATTCCTTTCCTCAAAATGATTCTCCCTGCAATCTCCGATATGTCTTAGTCAGTTCTACTGATGATATTCTATACTAACCTGCTATCACAGATCCTTCTCTTCATAAGGTTTATCCCATGACCCGATCTCAATCAGATTGCCTTCGGGATCAGCTATGTAACAGGTCCTCTGTCCCCATGGTTCCGTGGTCGGTGCAAGCACAGACGTTGCCCCCTGACTGATGACGCGCTCATACACGGCATCGACTTCGTCAAAAGTATCAACGTAAAGCGCAAGTTCAAAATGACCGTTCAGACCTTTTACATACTCATACTTACGGCTGGTCATGCTCTCAAAATCCTTGCGGCCATATAACAGAAATAGCGTTCCGTCCTTTACCAGATATACATTTGATGTATCTTCCGTTTCCTTTATCTCAAATCCGAGAACATCTCTGTAAAAACGGATCATTGACGCCATATCTTCAACCAATAAACCGAAACCGTCCAATCTCATACGCATACCCTTTTCCTGATGATTCTCCATACCAAGTAATTACTCCCTCAGACAAGATAATTATAACATTCGAAAAAAGAAACGCCTTATCAATCATAATACTCCTTCCACCCCCCGCTCTATACGATAGTTATTCTGATGATTATGCATACTAAAAGCTCTTTATCTAATCCAAATCCTGAAGAAAGGCTTTGATCTCTTCAGTTATATGTTCGGCTTCATAATGATGAATATAGTGTCCACAGTCAAGTTCTACAAATACTACAGAACTAAGGCCATCAGCATAATCATATGCTATGTTCTTCCACAGTTCATTGCTTCCGTCCAGTTTCTTCTCGGACAAAAACAGAAGCATCGGAACATCCGGCTTAGCACCGGAATCAACAAGTGCAGCACTTTCCTTCGCAGCAGATGCTTCCATTGCAACGTCAATGTTATTGGAAATCCGGTTAACTAAAGCAATATAAATCTGTTCTTCTTTCCCGGAAAGGAAACCTCCTTCGGGAAGGAATGTGCTGTCAGGGAAGAATCTGCCTATCCCCAGATCGATAAGCCCATGTTGTGCAAGATAATACGGCTTGACCAGAATTCCACCCTTTGTATAGTTGTATGCTTCGGGGAATGCCATATCCAGGCCTATGATGGCTTCAACTTCATCAGGATAAGTCTGCGCCCAGTATAATGCTTCCAGTCCGGAGTAAGAGTGCGGACAAAGAATATACGGACCGTCGATTCCTGCACCGTTAAGTGCTGCTCTTGTGTCGGATAGAATGGCTGCAACATCTCTAGGCCGGTTAACAATATCACTGTAACCGTACCCGAATTTCTCAACGACAACTATCCTGTAATCGTCGCCCAAACCTGTGTAAAGATTCTTGAAATCAAGGCTTGGACAAACCGTGCCGCTTGCAGCCATAAGTACAAGCGTTTTGTCCCCTTCTCCGACCGAATAAACATGCATTTGATGCCCGTCAACATCGATCATCTGTCCGGGCGGAGTGAGAATGTCTTTTTCCCTTTCCAGCAGGACTCTGTGTCTTATGAAAGAAAACAGCAGAAGGACTACAGTCAATCCCAGAATGGTCAGGATGATATTGCGGAATATATGTTTTTTACTTTTTAATATCTTATCTTTCATTTATATCGCCTTTTCTAATATCCTTGAATTCAATCATCGCTAAGAAACAGTTAATGAAGACTTACATACATAAACAGCAAACCTATCGAATTGCTTATCATATGAACGAGGATCGGGATTGCTAAAGTCCTGGTCTTTGAGTATAAGAAGGCAAAGATAAAACCTGCGATGATGTATCCCGGCATATTAATGAATTGGATCGGATCATCACCCCATACTGCTGCAACGATGACATGCTGCAATCCAAAGAGAAACATCGAGATCAGGTAAGCAGCGAATCTGTTCTTTTGAAATAAGATTCCAAACGCCGTGTATCTGTAAAGTATCTCTTCAATGATCGGGCCATGGACACAGACCATTGTTCCCATGACCACAGGATGATTCCTTACCATGCCGGTAACTAAGTCGGAGTTGGCATCATTCATGGTGATACCCAAAGATGAGCGTATGAACGGCAATAATATGCTGCCCCATAATACAGCCTGTAGTGCGAATAATACGATCACTCCGAGGGGTACATAGATAAGACTCTTTGAGTTGCCTTTTATCTTTTTAAACTCACGGAGGAGATCCGGGATCATTATGAAAACTACTGCAAATTGCATGAGAGTAACCAGTGTTCCCAACATATGCATGTTAAGAGGTTCAAGAATGGCACTGCAGTAGAAAAATAGCATTATCAGGCATAATGTCTTCTTCCATCCTGATGAATTGTTATCTATTGAATTTCCGTTAATCGTCATAAAAAAGGACCTCCGATATTTCTTTATCGAGGTCCATACTATCATCGTAATATTTAATCCGGCTTTGCACGGTCTTAAATCCGTCTTAATCCTTAAGCCTTGGGATAATGATAAGGAATCCGCATCCTGACCCGTCGCGGGAAACATAAGATATCACGCCATTATGAAGATCAACGATCCTTTTAACAATAGCAAGTCCCAGGCCGCTTCCGGTACCATTAGTTTCAATCCTGTAAAACGGAGTGAATATCTTATCTACATGTTCCTCAGGTATACCTACTCCATCATCGGCGATATGTATCTCAACATTTTCCTCATTACTCCGGAGCGACAGTTCCACCTTTGTTCCTGCCTCATTATACTTGATCGAATTATTGAAGATGTTGTCGTATACCCTTCTAAACAGATCCACGTTCATCATCACACTTATTTCCTCTTCAGGAACATCAATGGATATAGAGAAGCCGGCATCCTCAAATAAAGGAACATACTCAGCTACTATCTGTCTTGTAACTTCACATATATCAGTTCTCTCAAAAGAAGGGCTATAACCTGCACTCCCGAGTTTGGAATACATGAAAAGCATCTGAAGGATCTCGTTTGATCTTATGGAATTATCATGGATCAGCTTAAGATAATCCTTCTCTTTCTCTTCATCAGATACACCATTTAAGAGCATCTCACTAAAGCCCTGAATACTTGCAAGCGGCGTCTTAAGATCATGCGACAATTCCGAAACAAGGAGCATTCTCTTCTCCTCTTCATTCTTTTGGATCTCTTCTTTCTCCTTAAGCTTTCCTGCAAGATGCACCATCGTCTCGCCGAGCCTGTCAAGTTCGATCGTTTCGCCCCCGGAAGAGCTTATCTTGTATTCACCCTTCTCGAACTTAAGCGCATTATCAGACACTTCTTTGACGGAATCAGTAAGAGGTTTAGCTGCTTTCCCGGAATAAACAGCTACAAAGATCACAAGAGCGATGATATAGAGAGAAAAGATACCGAAGAAAACAGCAGTTTGGATAAAATAATTCGGTGCTTCACTATTCAGGAAAAAAGCCAGCGAGAAAGTAACTGCCTGAGGCTTTCGAACTACGAGCCAGTAGTCTTCATTAAAGGCTGTATCATATTGGTACTTGGATGCCGCACCGGTACTCTTAAGAAAATCGCCCCATTCCTGTTCACTTAATCGGGACTCATTAATAAACTCGTCTCCACAAATGTGGATCACATTAAGATCTTTATCAACAACCGTAATACTTGCACTGTCTCTGGCTGCCTTGTCAGTATCAATTTCTTCGTAAGAATCAGCTAAATAATCTGAAGCACTGACATACTTCACATCGCTTCGCCCGATAGCCTGAAAAAGCATCAAAACAATAAGCGGGATCAAAGCAAAACCCAAGGTTGCCAATATTACTTTTATGAATCTGCGCCTTAGATATTTTCCGGTTGTCTGTCTTTTCTTATTCCTCATATTCCGATCGGGTAATCAGTTGAATCTGTAACCTATTCCTATCAGTGTTTCTATATGTTTATTGTTTGCATCATCGATCTTTGAACGAAGATGAGATATCTGCACCATGATCGTGTTGTCATCGTAGAGATAATCTTCCTGCCAGGCACCGCTGTAGATCTGTTTCTTCGTAAGTACTTTTCCCTTGTTCTCAGCAAAGAACTTGAGTATGTGATATTCCTTGGCATTAAGGCTGATGATCTGACCGTCCTTCTTAATAATGCCGTTATTAAAATCCATCTTGAGATTCCCGGAAACTATAACCGTTTCATTACCTGCTTCAGATCTGATATGTCTCTTCTGAACTTCGATCCTCGCCAGAAGCTCATTAAGGCTCCATGGCTTGACCAGATAATCATCTGCACCCAGCTTTAATCCGCTTACCTTATCAACCTCATCACCTCTGGCCGAGAGGATGATGACCGGCATAGATGAAGATTCGCGTATCTTTGTAAGCGCTGTAAGACCATCCATTTGGGGCATCATAATGTCCAGGATAGCCATATCAGGAGATTCTGAATCAAAAAGATCCAAAGCCTCCTTGCCATTCGCAGCCTGAATGACAGTGTAACCCGCATCAGTTAACTGATCATATAACAGCAATCTAAGATTGTTATCATCTTCCGCAACAAGTATCTTCAAAGCCGGCACCTCTTCCCAAGTACTTGCTAATATTATATACACAATCCTCTTAAATCCGTCTTAAATGACAACGATCATGCTTCAATTATCAGTTGTTTTTCTTATTCACTGATGACTTCCGCGCAGTTTCTGTTCCGAGGCTTAGTTCATTTAATTCAGTATATGACGATCAATAGGCAAGACGCTGAAACGCCTTAAAGATCGAAAATACTCATCTGCTTATCAGGCAGATCGTTAAGATATCTGAAACACTCATCAGGATAAGATATGATGCCGTTGTCCCTGCATATCTTTTTCATTATTCCCATGAGTTTCTCTCTGTTGGGAGAAGGAACATTATAAGAATATCCGTATGTCCTGATATACCTCTCCTTTAGACCGGGAAAATGCCTGTCAAGTGCATCATAGAAATACTCCCTGTCACCTTCTCTTAAGGTCACTCCCATGTCAAAGCAGATAATTCCCTTTACACCGGTGCGCACGCATTCGTTGAGAATAGCGGTTATGTTTTCTTCCGTATCATTTATGAAAGGAAGGATCGGAGTCAGCCATACAACAGTCGGAATCCCTCTTTTCCGCATTTCCTCAAGAACTTCGATACGTCTTTTTGTATTGCAGACATTCGGCTCAAGAATGCTGCAAAGATCATCATCGTAAGTGGTCAGCGTCATCTGAACCACGCACTTCGCTTCTTTGTTGATTGCATCAAGAAGATCGATATCTTCTAAGATCCTGTCAGATTTTGTCTGAACGGCAACACCGAAACCATATTTATGGATTATCTCCAGACACTTTCTTGTCAGGCGCAGATTCGTCTCACAATGCATATAGGGATCAGACATGGATCCTGTGCCTATCATGCATCTTGAGCGTTTGCTCTTCAGAGCCTGTTCCAGAAGCTCCGGTGCATTCTTCTTTACTTCGATATCTTCAAACTTGTGCGTGAACTGATAGCAAAGGCTCCGGCTGTCGCAGTATATGCATCCGTGAGTACATCCGCGGTATATATTCAGACCGTGGTATCCGCCCTTGTTATGAAGTATTCCTTTTGCCTCGACAAAATGCATATCTTTAGTTTTTCTTTTCCCTGTCCTGAATGATACTCCAAAAATGGTGCATCGTTCAACCAAACTCAACTATCTGATAGTTCATTTTCCTGCTGATTTACTGTTCCATTATACAATACGGGCCAGGAGTAATCCTGGCTCGTATAATTCAGGAATATTCACGACTGTCAGTTATGACAGCCGCCGTGACCGCATTCGTGATTTCCGTGACCGCATTCATGGCCTTCTTCATGGTCATGGTGATCACATTTGGCCTCAGGATCATAGTTGAGATTGTCTTCAGCAAGAGCTTTCGCAGCCTCATCCGCAGATCCCTGAACTCCGCCGTAAAGTTTGATCCCGGCTTCAGCCAGTGCCATCTGTGCTCCCATTCCTATTCCACCACAGATAAGAGCATCGACTTCTGCTGCCTTAAGAAATCCGGCAAGAGCACCGTGTCCGCTTCCTTTTGTATCAACGATCTGGCTGCATACGATCTGCCCGTTCTCGACATCATATAGCTTAAACTGTTCTGTGTGTCCAAAGTGTTGAAAAACATTTCCGTTCTCATATGTTACTGCAATTCTCATAATATTCGTTCCTTTCTTAATAGCTCCGATATTGAACATTAGCTTGTTGATACCATTTGCTTTTCTTTCAATATTTTCTTCCGTCGCCAACCAGAATACATCAGCAATTACATAATAATCATCATTTGAAAGCTCGTCATTTAGTAGCATCCTAAAAAGTCCTTGTTGCAGAACTTCCCAACTATACTTGAGTTTGTTGCAACTTGGACATTGAGCAACACCATCAACTTCTATTTTATTTCCATCCTTGGAGCGAACATAATAGCTTTCATCAACTATGATATTATGCCTAAACTGATGATTGCATGAATAACAAACAACTTCCCGGCTTTTCATTCTTTCACTCCTTTCAGACAAATACTGGAATCTCTTCCTACAAATATAATTTTACTCTGATAGTTGTGACATTATTAGGACTTTTTTATAAAAACAACCCGCAAATTGCAAAAGTAAGTTTCAACTTAGTCATTGCTAATAACAACATGACTATCGTATGGGGCGGAACACTGGCCCTTCTCCTGTCCAGGCTAAAAAAGAAGCCTTTTGAGGTGATCCGCATTGAGCATGATGCAAAGGTCCAGATCAAACGGCTCGGTGTCTATTACATGTGCATCGATGATCTTCCGTTATAAAACCTCCCTTCACTATTAAGCAGCGGGAGAGGGTCAAATCGTACAAGAATTCGAAAAAAATAATTAAAGGATCTCCGTTGTACACTGTAGTGTACAACTAGACCCTTTTTGATATTCTTTATTCCATTTGGTATTGTTCATATTCAATCTTACTTTGTCGTTTATTCTGCTGATTATCAGTTCTATTAATTTAATAAGCCTTCGCTTCTTCTTTTCTGATAAAAGGCGAAGCCATCCTCAATCTTTATGATACGGTATCCTAATCTTTTGTAAAAAGCATTTGTCCGCTCATTCCAACAAGGTGTATCCAGATTAAGCTCCGTAGCACAAGGGAAATTACTTTCTATGCATTTCATCAAACGAATTCCGTACCCTTTTCTATGATAGACGCTATCAATAAAAATCCTGCCAATGTATAAACTTTTTTGTGTTTCATCCGGAAACACAATGGCTGCTCCTACCAAATCTTTTTCTATCATTGCTTGATACAAATGCCCATCCCGGGCCATTTGTTTATGCCATTCAATCGAATCAAATCCAGGCGGACAATCACCTTTTGTTCCCCCAACATTTACATCTGTTTCAAAAGCTCTGATAGACATATCTACGATTTTTT
>JAFXMZ010000014.1 GCA_017529925.1 Clostridiales bacterium | reverse complement strand
TTTCGTACTGGGCGCTCGAACTTGCGAATATGAGAGTGTCGGGAACCAAGGCGGCGTATGGCTTCTTCTTCAGTAAGGAACTGATCGACGCGAATATAACGAATGAGGATTTCCTCATGAGGCTCTACAGGACGTTCATGGGCCGTGAAGCCGACCAGAACGGATTCATTTACTGGCTCGGAAAGTTCGGCGAGGGCGCAACGAGAGAGGATGTCTTCTACGGATTCGCTAATTCGCCCGAGTTCCAGAAGATATGTGCAGATTACGGAATACTTAAGTAAAGGACGGATACCATGAACTTTATTGACATTATTCTCAAGAAGAGATACGGACAGGAGCTGACGGATGAGGAGATAGCATTCTTTGTAAAGGGTGTTGCCGATTATACGCTCCCCGATTATCAGGTCTCGGCACTCCTGATGGCGATCGTTCTCAACGGTATGACAGACAGGGAGATGACGACACTTACCTTAAGGATGGCAGAGTCAGGTGCCATGATCGATCTTTCCGATATGGGAGGTCATATCGTAGATAAGCACAGTACAGGAGGAGTAGGTGATAAGGTTACTCCTCTCGTTATACCTCTTTGTGCCGCATTTGGAGTCAAGACGGTTAAGCTTACCGGCAGAGGACTTGGTTTTACGGGCGGTACCGTCGATAAGCTCAAGTCTATACAGGGCTTTAATATCAATATCGATCCCAAGGATTTCAGAAAGCTTTATAACGACGTAGGTATGGTCATCTCCGGGCAGACCCCGGATCTGGCTCCTGCCGACAAAGTTCTTTATTCGCTGCGTGACGTTACCGGAACTGTTGATTCTATCCCTCTTATCGCATCGAGCATAATGAGCAAGAAGATAGCAGGAGGGGCAGATTCCATAGTTCTTGATGTTACCTGCGGAAGCGGAGCCTATATGAAAACTCCTGAAAGAGCAAGGGAACTTGCTGATGCGATGATCAGGATAGGCGATCTTGCGGGAAGAAAGACTGTCGCAGTCATAACAGATATGGATCAGCCTCTCGGAAGGACATGCGGAAATGTCCTTGAGATGCAGGAAGTATATGAGACGCTCATAGGTAAGGGCAGTGAGGACGTTGTCGAGGTTGTCTGTTATATAGCTGCCCAGATGATCAGGCTCGCAGGGAAGAACGAAGGCATTGAAGGAGATGATCTTATCAGGGAGTGCAGGGCAAGGTTGACAGACGGAAGAGCCCTTGAGAAGTTCAACGATCTTATCCTGTCGCAGGGAGGACTGCTTAATGAGCATGGACTTCCGGTATATGTTGATAAGCCTTTCGAGGCGCTCAAGGTCACGTCTCCGGAGACGGGTTATATCAAGTCTATTAAGACAGATGATATCGGTTATGCGTCTGTTGAACTCGGTGCAGGACGTCATAAGATGGGAGATAAGATCGACAGGGGCGCCGGTATATGTTTTTATGCAAAGGTCGGAGATAAGGTCAAAAGAGGCGATGTTCTCTGTTCGCTCTGCCACGGCAGCAAACCTTTGATCGATGATGCTAAGCTTTTCGATGTGATGGAGAAGGTTCTCAATGCATATGAATTCTCAGATGAGCCTCCTATGCCTCACCAAGCCGTGATTGACGTCATCGGGGCTTAAGGTTATAATAGAACAAATGTTTATCCGGGAGTTGCATCGATGACAGAGCCTGTTACCAGGACTTACATAGGAATAGATCCGGGTTATGCCATCTGCGGATACGGCATAATCGAGAAGACGGGTAATAAGCTCCGCTGCGTTGACTATGGCGCCATTACCACCAAGGCAGGTACGGATTTTCCCGGGAGGCTCCTTACTATCAGTGATGCGATCAGAGGCATCCTTTCGATCAGGCAGCCTGACTGTATGGCGATAGAGGAACTCTTTATGGGGGCCAATCATACAACGGCGATAGGAACTGCTCAGGCAAGAGGCGTTGTGATCGTTGAAGCTGCAAGGGCAGGGGTCCCTGTCTTTGAATTTACGCCGATGCAGATAAAGAATGCCGTGACAGGATACGGCAGGGCCGACAAGAAGCAGGTTACGATGATGGTAAAGTCGCTCCTGGGTCTTAAGGAGACGCCCAAGCCTGATGACGTGACTGATGCACTTGCAGCTGCTATAGCTCTTGCCCATACCGGAGAAGCTTTCGCAGGAAAGGCTGTGTCCGGATATCAGTACGGAAGATACGGCTACAGCAGGAGAAATGAATTCGGATAAGGGGTTAATCTATGGGAATGTATTCATATATCAAGGGTAAGTTTATCAAAGCGGCAGAAGAATATATCATCGTCGAGAATAACGGTATCGGTTATGAGGTGATCTGTCCCTTTTCCATATCCTCCAAGATGGGACATATAGGCGATGAGATAACTGTATGGCTGTATCAGAGCGTCCGTGAGGATGATATCTCCCTCTACGGACTGGCTACTCCGGAACAGAAGGATATGTTCCTTCTGCTCATCACGGTCAGCGGTATAGGACCCAAGGTAGCTCATTCTATCTGTTCACAGCTCGAACCTGACAGGTTTGCCATTGCTGTCATGGGAGGAGACGTTAAGCTCCTTACTGGCGTCAAAGGGCTTGGAAAGAAGGGCGCTGAGAGGATAATACTCGACCTCAAGGATAAGATGAAACAGGCAGGCGCAGCTTCGGACTATATACCTTCAGGATCTGTACAGGGTGTTTCAGCTCCTGACAACAGTATATCGCTCGACGCCGTATCTGCTCTCGTCGTGCTCGGCTATAAGGAAAATGATGCGGCTAATGCCGTCGGTGCATGCTATGAGGAAGGGATGGACCTGCAGGAGCTTATCAGAAGATCGCTCAAGAGTCTTACGAGGTAATATTTAAATGGCTTTCGGAAATGAATACAGCAGCTATGATGATGAAGAACGCGTAATCGGAAGACAGAAACAGTTTGACGACAGGGATGAGAAGAATCTCCGTCCGATCACTTTTGCCGAATACAGCGGACAGAAGAAGGTCAAGGAGAATCTTTCGATCTTTATAGATGCCGCCAGGAAGAGAGGAGAAGCTCTCGATCATGTTCTGCTCTATGGCCCTCCGGGACTCGGAAAGACTACGCTTGCAGGTATCATCGCTTCTGAGATGGGTGTCGGTATGCATATTACGACCGGTCCTTCGATCGAGAAAGCCGGCGATCTTGCAGCTCTTCTTACCAATCTGAACGAGAATGAAGTCCTGTTTATCGATGAGATACACAGACTTAATAAGAGTGTAGAAGAGATCCTCTATCCTGCGATGGAGGACTACTGTCTCGACCTTATGATCGGAAAAGGTCCCGCAGCCAGATCCGTACGCCTTGACCTGCCGAAGTTTACATTGGTCGGTGCGACCACGAGAGCAGGTATGCTCTCTGCTCCTTTGAGAGACAGGTTCGGAATGATACACAGACTCGAGCTCTACGATACGGATGATCTTGCCGAGATCCTTAAAAGAGATGCGGCTCTCCTTGATATCAGGATAGATGATGAGGGTCTTCGTAATATCGCTTCAAGATCCAGAGGCACGCCGAGGATAGCGATAAGGCTCCTTAAGAGGATGAGGGATTATGCTATTCATCTCGATAAGGATGTTATCGATAAGAAGGTATCTGATTTCGGACTTAATGCTCTTGATATAGATTCCATAGGACTCGATGCAGTCGACAGAAGGATCATGATGACTATAGCAGATGTATTCAAGGGCGGTCCCGTAGGTCTTGAGACTCTTGCGGCATGTACGGGAGAAGACCCTGTAACGATCGAAGATGTATATGAACCTTTCCTTCTGCAGAACGGATTCCTTGCAAAGACGCCGAGAGGAAGGGTCCTTACTCAGAGGGCATTCGAACATCTTGGGATTCCGGTACCCAGGTCTTTCACAGATAAGAATAATCAGGGCCCCGAGAACCTTTCGATGGATCTGTAATTCAATTGAAATCCCGCTGTATTTGCATTTTTCGCCCGGAGATTATAAAATACATTTTACTTACGGTCAGATCTATATAATCAACGAGGTAAAAGCTTATTTTAAGATCTAAACTGATATCGCTTGTGCTGACAGTCTCCATGGCATTTGCTCTGATCCCTTCGGGCAATGAGGTCGTCGCTTGTTCACCTGAGAGTAACAGTGCTCTTATTTCTGTCGTCAATGCCAACTGGAAAGAGAAGATGGAATTCCTATGGGACAATGCGACTGATGAGGAGCGTTATTTCCTTCCTACCGAGGTAAAGGCTTATGCATGCGGCCTTTCCACCAACGACTTTATATTCTTTGCCAAGGTCGTTGAGGGAGAAGGTCTTGATGACGGTGATGATATAACGGACAAGGTCCTTATCGCATGCAGTGTTCTCAACAGGGTCAACTGTAAGAAATGGCCCCCCAAGACCGTTATCGCTACATTGAAGAGACCCGGACAGTTCCTTGTTGTCGACAGGGATACGGGTGAATGTAAGTGTGCAAGGTCTCTTGATTCCGAATGGGCTATCGTAGAGGCATACAGGCTCGTTGCAACAAAGAGCATTGACTGCCATATGGTCTACTATAATTCGATCGGATTCACGGGATATTCCAGATATTTTACTGACTATGCTTATTTCGGCGGAAACTATTTCTCTGTTCTCGACTGTGACTGCGAGAACTGCAAGAACTGGGATCCGGACTGGAAGGAAGAAGATGTACAGATGCTTACCGATGATTTCAGGATCAAGCGTCCCGTTGATGACGGTCAGGATCATTTCGTATGAGCAGGGCATTATATCTTGAGTGTAATTCCGGGATAAGCGGCGACATGTTCGTCGCTTCTCTTATAGGTCTGGGAGGCGATAAGGACAAGCTCCTGAGAGCTCTGGACAGCCTTAAAGGCCATCATGTCACCGGATTTGATGTCAGGATATCCGAAGTCGTCAAGTCAGGAATAAAGGCCTGGGATTTTGATGTCATCCTCGATGAGGAACATGACGGTCATGATCACGATATGGAATACCTCCATTCCCATGAACATGTTCACGAGGACGGCACAGTACATTCTCATCATGAGCACAGGAATCTTTCCGATATAATCCATATCATCGATCATGCATCGATCACTCCCGGGGCAAAAGCTCTGGCGGTAAGCATCTTTGAGATCATAGCGAAAGCCGAATCAAAGGCTCACGGTCTTCCCGTGGAGGAAGTTCATTTTCATGAAGTCGGCGCTGTCGATTCTATCGTCGATATAGTTGCCGCAGCAGTCCTTATGGATGATCTCGGATTTGAGGAAGTCTTTATAAAGGATCTGACAGAAGGGTGCGGAACAGTAAGGTGTCAGCACGGAATCCTGCCTGTGCCGGTTCCCGCTGTAGTCAATATCGTTAGTGAATATAACATGCCGCTCAGATCCTCTGAGATAAAGGGCGAACTCGTTACACCCACGGGTGCTGCGATCGCATGTGCTATAAGGACTTCCGGTGATATTCCCGGGTCATATAAGATCTTAAGATGCGGTATCGGAGCAGGAAAGAGACAGTATGAGATTCCGAGCCTTCTCAGGGCTTTTGAGATAGAAACGGAAGACGTATCGGGAGAAGGCGACATCATAAGGCTGGAGACAGATATAGACGATTCGACCGGCGAGGATCTCGGGTACCTTATGGAGAAACTCTATTCTCTTGGTGCAAGGGAAGTTCATTTTACACCTGTCTACATGAAGAAGAACCGTCCCGGAACAGAAGTTGTAGTCATCTGCGACGCTTCCTCAGTAAAGATCATGGAAGATACGATCTTTATGAATACTACAACGATCGGGATAAGGAAGATCAGGGTCGAGAGAACGGTCCTTCGCCGTTTTATGGAGACTGTAGATACAAAGTTCGGCAGGATAGATGTTAAGGCTGTTGTCATGCCTGACGGTTCTGTCAGGAGATATCCTGAATACGAGAGTGTCAAGAAGGCTTGCGAACTTCATAATGTAACCTTATCGGATGTAAGATGCGAAGTGAATAAGGTTGATTTTAACGCCTAAAATAAGTAATATAGACAGGTATTTGATTTATTGGAGGTATTGACCCATGTATGACCATATCAAGGCTGAAGATCCCGAGATCTATTCCGCTATATGCCAGGAACTCGGCAGACAGAGAGACAAGATCGAGCTTATCGCTTCCGAGAATATCGTATCAGAGGCAGTTCTCGAGGCAGCAGGTTCCGTTCTTACAAATAAGTATGCAGAAGGATATCCCGGAAAGAGATATTACGGCGGATGCGAATATGTAGATATCGTCGAGCAGCTTGCTATCGACAGACTTAAGCAACTTTTCGGTGCGAAATTCGCTAATGTTCAGCCCCATTCGGGAGCACAGGCTAATACGGCAGTTTATTTTGCCATCCTCGAGCCCGGAGATACGATCCTCGGTATGGATCTTTCCCACGGCGGACATCTTACTCACGGTATGAAGCTCAATGTATCCGGAAGAACATATCATTCCGAGTTCTATCAGGTAGATAAGGAAACAGGGCGTATCGATTATGAGGCAGTAAGGGCTAAGGCTCTTGAGTGCAAGCCTAAGGTAATCGTAGCAGGTGCTTCTGCATATCCCAGGATCATCGACTTCAATAAGTTCCGTGAGATCGCTGATGAGGTAGGAGCTTATCTCTTCGTTGATATGGCTCACATTGCAGGACTTGTTGCTGCAGGACTTCATCCTAATCCCGTTCCTGTTGCGGATATCACGACAACAACGACACACAAGACACTCAGAGGTCCCCGTGGCGGCGTCATCATGACTAACGACGAGGAGCTCGCTAAGAAGATCAATTCCGCCGTATTCCCCGGACAGCAGGGCGGCCCTCTCATGCACATCATCGCTGCTAAGGCTGTTGCTTTCAAGGAAGCACTTTCTCCTGAGTTCAGGGAGTATGCGAATGGTATCGTTAAGAATGCCAAGGCTATGTCCGAGGCTCTCCTTGAGCGTAATGTAAACCTCGTATCCGGCGGTACTGATAACCATCTTATGCTCATCGACCTCAGAGGAACGGGCATCACGGGTAAGGAACTCCAGCTCCGTCTCGACGAGTGCAACATTACAGCTAACAAGAATACTATTCCTTTCGATCCCGAGAAGCCTTTCGTAACATCCGGCGTACGTATCGGTACTCCTGCAGTTACGGCCCGCGGCATGAAGGAAGAGGATATGGTCGAGATAGCTGACCTTATCAGCATCTGCATCTTTGATTATGAGAACAGGAAGGATGAGGTCAAGTCAAGAGTTGCTGCTCTTACAGCCAAGTATCCTATCTATCCTGACCTTAAGTAATAACGGATGAAGGACGTATTCAGAGAAGATATCGAGAATACACCGCTTCCTTTCCGAATGGCACCGAGAACGCTCGATGAATATGTCGGACAGGAACACATCATAGGCAAGGGTAAAATGCTCAGAAGGATGATCGAGGCCGACAGGATGTCCTCGGTCATCCTTTTCGGTCCTCCCGGAACCGGAAAGACCGCTCTGGCAAGGATCATTGCCCGTTCGACTTCGTCCAATTTTGCCAGGCTCAATGCTGTGACTGCCGGCGTATCGGACATCAAGGAAGTTGTTTCGGATGCAGTTAATCCTATCCTGTCCGAAGGGAAGAGGACCGTGCTGTTTATCGATGAGATACACAGGTTCAATAAACTTCAGCAGGATGCACTCCTTCCGTATGTCGAGGACGGAACGGTCATCCTGATCGGGGCGACGACGGAGAATCCTTTCTTTGAGGTCAACAAAGCTCTTGTCTCAAGATCTACCGTTTTGCAGCTGCATCCGCTTACCGAGTCCCAGATCGCGCAGATCATAAGAAATGCAAGGGACGATAAGGAGAGAGGTTTCGGTAATACCGATATATCCATATCTGATGATGTCATCGACCGAATCGCGAGGATCGCCGGAGGTGATGCCAGAAATGCACTTAAGGCTTTTGAACTTGCGGTGATGACGACTCCTCCCGATAAGAACGGGACAATAGTGATCGACGAGGCTGTCATTGATGACTGCATGCAGAATAAGATCCAGCTTTTCGACAAGAACGGCGAGAATCATTATGACAATATAAGCGCCATGATTAAGTCCATGAGGGGCTCTGATCCCGATGCGGCGATCCTTTATCTGGCACGTGCCCTCGAAGCGGGAGAGGATATAGAATTCCTGGCGAGAAGGATCATGATCTGTGCTTCAGAGGATGTCGGACTTGCGAATCCCAATGCACTTCTTGTAGCGGTTGCTGCTTATCAGTGTGCTGCAAGAGTCGGGATGCCCGAAGCGAGGATCCCTTTGGCCGAGGCATGTATTACTGTTGCTTCATCGCCTAAATCCAATGCTTCTTATCTTGCCATAGATAAGGCTCTTGATGATGTCAGGAGCAAGGATACAGGTTCTGTACCGATGCATCTGCGCAATGCTCCGGCCGGCGGTATGAAGGATCTCGGATATGCTGCAGGATATAAATATCCTCATGATTTCCCGGGACATATCACATATCAGCAGTATATGCCCGATGTTATGGAGGGTACGACCTATTACGATCCGACTGATATCGGATATGAGAAGAAGATAAAAGAATATCTTGATCTGGTAAAGAAGATGACTGGAGGATCAGACAGATGAAAAAAGCATTCAGGATTACAGCTTCGATATTACTTATGGGTACCGTTTTGCTTTCCGGCTGTTCGAAGACACCCGAGATCGATAAGGATGTAAATGCGGATAATATCAATATGAGCGCTTCAAATGCAGCTCACGGATTTCTTCAGGCTGTCTTTACAAAGGATAAGGATCTTTTCGTGAAGGTCTATCTTAATGAGGATACTTTCGAGACTCTGTGCGGAGGCGATTCCATAAGGGAGAGCGGCGAGTACTACGGTATATCCTATTCGGCCGAGGAGCCTGCCACCGAGGAATATAACTGGGACGGGGACATGCTCGGAACCGAGATAAGCGAGGAATTCGATATATCAAAGGATGATATCAAGGATATTAAGATAGTCAAGGAGAGGGTCTATTTCAAAGACTCCGGCAAATATCAGTATACGGATGCCTATGTCGTAGTCTATAAATATGACAGCTCATGGTATGCCTTTACAATACAAGACCCTGATGCGGACATCAGGGCCTGAGGTTAAGCATATGATCTGATAAACAGGTATGCGGCGGTTATCTTCTGTTACCGCCGTATTTTCTGTTCTGGGCATTAAGATCGGGAAGTCTGTTGTTTCCGCTCATAAGATGCTTGACATAGACAAATCCTGCAACGATCATCGTAACTGCGCCGACAGCGGGGATACACCAGTATACGGCAGGCTTGATATATTCTTCGCTTACGAGATCAGGGACCCACTCCCATACGCCCCATATCGAAAGGTCATAAACCCTGACGAATTCCTTCCATTCGGAATCGAAGAAGATCGCAACGGATACGGCAAATTTGTTGCCGAGATAAAGAAGGACCTCTGACAGTGTAAGGCTTGTTATAAGTCCGGGGAAAGAGATCCTGTTGCCGAACTTCTCATATGCATAAGGTGCAAGGACAGGTACACAGATAGCTGTTATAAGTGCAAGTGAATAATAATATGCGTCAGCCCAGTACATAAAGAGCATTATGAGTGCCGCTATGATGCCTACGACGATGACTGAGAGTATGCCTGTGAAGAAATTCTCCTTCTTTCTCGGCCTTTCCTCGTCGGGTATAAAAGATGCAGCAGAAGCCTGAGGCTGGGGTTCGGATGCTCTGTTAAGGTCTATCCTGGAAACATATCCTTTCGATGTGAGTGCGGAGGAAAGAGCCTGAACATCGGCGAAAGCTTCATCGACCACGGTCTCTGTCAGTTCTTCGACCGGTCCTTCGAAAAGGACATCATACATATTTATCTTTGACTTGGAGAGGATCTTCAGTCCGCTCATTATGTCATACATATCCATGTCATACGGAAGGTCGAGATCCGATGAAGTATTGATAAGGGATGTAGCGACGCAAAATGAGTTCTTCTCAAATGAGACGAAATACTGGAAATCCCCGATTATGCAGGACATGTTGCTGCCTGCGCACGGTACTCCTGCAAGTGATGCGAATCTTGTTGCTGCTTCTGTTGTTTTCATAATTTATAATCCTTCCGTATATGGTCTGCGTTTAGAAAAATAAACAACTTCTTTTATACCACAAAACTTAAGATATTCCGATACTTCTTTGAAATGCTGCGATAAAGCTTCCTTTGTATGCGAATCCGATCCGATGGAGACCAGTCTGCCTCCCATATCGAGATACCTTCTGATCAGATTCTCGTCAGGAAGTATATTCCTGTCGCCGGCTGTCTTCCTTGCGGCATAGCATGAAGTATTGATCTCAAGTGCTTTCTCCTTGGAGATGATCACTTCGAAAAGGTCGTCAAACTCTTTGGGGGAGCCGTCATACATAACGCTTTCTGATACATCAGGATTATATTTGTTGATGTAGTCATAGTGGGCGATTATGTCATATCCGTTCATCCTGTCTGCCATCTCAGCCATCCTGCCGATATAGATCTTCTGCCTTTCCTTTACGGGAAGGGAATAGACGATGTCGCGGTTATAGTAGACATCCCTGTCATAGAACATATGATTACTGAGGATGACCGTATCAAAAGGATAGGAATCTGCGATATCATCCAGTCTTGAGGCGATATCCTTCCTGTAGCCGAATTCGATCCCCATAAGAAGTTCAAGGCCGGCCGGACATTTCTTCTTCCACTCTCCGAACGTATTAAGATAGGAGTCGAGATCGAATATCCCGATATCGTCTTCGGGATCGGGATTGTCAAGTTCGTAATGCTCTGTAATGGCTACTCTCGGGATACAAAGGGATGAGGCCGTCATGATGAGCTCATCGATCGTCGTTTTCGCATCGGGTGAGAAATGACATGTGTGATTATGTGAATCAGTCAGCATACTATCCTCTGTTATTATTTTTAGTATATTAATGGTATCATATTCACGTAAAAATAATAAACGAGGTGATGATAAATGGCACAGAAAAAAAAGAACGGACTTTTCGCTGAGTATCCCAATCAGTACGAGAAGATGAGCGAGGAAGACCTTGCCTCCTGCATGGATTATGCTGAGGACTATAAGGCCTTTATCGATATCTCCAAGACTGAGAGGGAATTTACGAAGAATGCCATAAGTGCTGCCGAGGAGCTCGGATTCGTACCCGTATCCTCAAAGAAGAAGCTCAAGAGCGGCGATAAGGTATATGAGTCCATCAAGGGAAAGGGTCTTATACTGGCAGTCATCGGAAAGAAGATGCCTTCAGAGGGAATGAATATCCTCGGAGCGCATATCGATTCGCCGAGGCTCGATCTTAAGCCGAATCCTATCTATGAGGATAAGGAAGCAGTTTATTTCAAGACTCATTATTACGGCGGAATCAAAAAGTATCAGTGGACAACGATCCCGCTTGCTATTCACGGAGTCGTCTATACTACTGACGGGAAGCAGCACGAGATCGTAGTCGGTGAGAAGGACGAGGACCCTATCTTCTACATAACTGATCTCCTTCCTCATCTTGCATATGAGCAGATGAAAAAGAGTGCGAATGAGTTTATCCCCGGTGAGGACCTCAATGTTGTCATCGGCGGAATGCCCGTAAGGACGAAGGATAAGGAGAAAGAGAAATATAAGGCTTTCGTTCTCAAGTATCTCAATGACAATTACGGTCTCGTCGAAAAGGATTTTGTTACTGCCGAGATCGAGATCGTTCCTTCCGTCAAGGCAAGGGACGTAGGATTCGACCGTGCCTTCATCGCAGGATACGGACATGACGATAAGGTCTGTGCTTATCCCGCACTTACGGCCCTTTTCGATCAGGAGAGACCTGAGAAGACATGCGTTACCATGCTTACAGACAAAGAGGAGATCGGATCATATGCTAACTCCGGTGCCCAGTCGATGCTCTACGAGAATTTCCTTATGGAGCTCATCGCAAAGACCGGCGACGGTAAGGTCGATCTTCTGTCTTACAGGAAAGCGATCGCTGCTTCAAAGATGCTCTCGACTGATGTATCCAATGCTTTCGATCCCAAGTATGCATCTGTTTCCGATCCTTACAACTCGGCTTATATGTCACGCGGCATCAAGCTCGAGAAGTATGTAGGATCCAGAGGTAAATCCGGTTCCAATGAGGCTACGGGTGACTTTGTGGCTGCGATAACCGGCATCTTCGAGAAGAATTCGATCCCGTGGCAGACGGGCGAGCTCGGAAAGATCGATGCAGGCGGCGGCGGAACGATCTCCGCATATATGGCAAAGTACGGCATGGATGTTATCGATGCAGGTGTACCCGTATGGTCGATGCATGCACCTTATGAGGTGATCTCAAAGGCGGATCTGTATTTTACATATCTTGCATATAAGGCTTTTATCGAAAACATCTGAGATGAAGAAGGATAAGGGTAATAACAGATACAATCCAGGGGAGAAAAAGACCTCGATAAAGAACAGCGTCGGAAGACTGTTGCTCATTCTTCTGATGCTGATCCTTCAGTTGTACTGGCTTATCCTTACCGTCGGAAAACTTTCCAGACAGTATCCTGTTATCGAGGGTATCGTAACTATATTTGCACTGATGCTCGTTATCGCGATCAACGAGAACGAGACAACGACTGCATTGAAGATGCCCATGATGACCGTCATACTCCTCGTTCCTCTCGTCGGAGTCCTGTTATTCCTCCTGATAGAGCTCGGAAGCAATACAAAGTCTATGCAGAAGAGATTTGACAGGGTAAAGGGTAAGATGACACCGTTCCTTGATGCCGATGAGAAGATAATCGATGATATAGCAGCTAAGGATAAAGCCATAGCCGGTGAGTTCAAGTATCTGAAGAACATATGCGGATTTCCTGCATATGACGATACATCCGTCAGATATTACAAGGATCCGAACAGCTCGCTTTGTGACCAGATCGAGGATATAAAGAATGCCAGGAGATTTATCTTTATCGAGTATCACGCGATTGAGGATAAGGAGTCTTTCAGTGAGATGAAAGAAGCTCTTGCCAAAAAAGCTTCGGAGGGCGTGGATGTCCGCGTCCTTTATGATGATATCGGAAGCTTTGTCTTTATTTCCAGGAGTTTCATCAAGCAGCTCGAGTCGCTCGGGATCAAGTGCAGGGCTTTTAATCCGATGATGCCTTTCTTTAACCTGTTCATCAATAACAGGGATCACAGGAAGATAACTGTGGTGGACGGCAAAGTCGGATACACCGGAGGCTTTAATCTTGCCAATGAGTACTTTAACATAACGTCACCTTACGGACACTGGAAGGATTCCGGATTAAGGCTCGAGGGATCTGCCGTCAATTCCCTTACTGCGATGTTCCTCGAGATGTGGCATTCCACATTCAAGAAAGATCTTCAGGAGGATATCTCGGTATTCTTTACGCGGGATGCGTCTCCTGTAACGGCAGGCGGATACAGGGGATTTACGGCTCCTTTTGCAGATTCGCCTCTGGACAATGAATTCACGGGCGAGAACATGTTCATCAATCTGATAAACAATACCGAAGACTATATCTGGTTCGTTACGCCTTATCTGATCGTATCGGATGAGCTCAAGAGAGCATTGATACTCGCGGCGAAAAGGGGCGTTGACGTCAGGATAATCATCCCGGGCGTCCCCGACAAGAGGATCATCTATAAAGTGACATGTTCATATATAGGCGAGCTTGTACGTGAAGGTATCAGTATCTATACATATACGCCCGGATTCTGTCATGCGAAGATGTGCCTGAGCGACGGTGATACGGCTTTCTGCGGGACGATAAATATGGACTACAGGAGCCTGCATCATCATTTCGAGGACGGAGTGCTCTTCTATGACTGCGAAGCTTGCGGCGATATGAAGAAGGATTTTGAGGAGCTTTTCGATCAGAGCGAAGACATCAGCATAAGATATAACAGGAAAAGAAGAGGTCCTGTAAGGGTAGGACAGTCACTTTTAAGATTTATAGCACCTTTTGTTTAACTAAGGAGGGGGTATATGAATATCAGATTCTATAATGCAAGGATACTGACGATGGAGTCAAGAGAACTGATAAAGGGAGAACTCTGGACATCAGATGACAGGATCTCATTTATCGGGACCCCTTCGGAGGAAGAGATCTCAAAAGAGTCATTCGACCGGCAGATCGACTGCGAAGGCAATGTGCTCATGCCGGGTTTCAAGAATGCCCATACCCATTCGGCAATGACCTTCTCGAGATCTGTCGCCGATTCATATGAGCTTAACGACTGGCTCTACAAGGCGATATTCCCGATGGAGGCAAAGCTCAACGATTCATATACATATACATTCTCCAAGCTCGCATTTGCAGAATACGTAAAGAGCGGTATCACTGCGGATTTCGATATGTATTTCCATCTGGACGGTATCGTAAAGGCCAGCAATGAAGTCGGAATGAGGACCGTTTTCTGCAGTTCGGCAAATGATTTCGGAGGGATCGACAGGCTCGAGGACGAATATCTGAAGTATAATGATGCCGGTGAGCTCATCGGATACAAATTGGGAATACATGCCGAATATACCACTTCGAAAGAAAACATAGCGAAGGCGGTAGAGGTCGCGCATAAGTACAGGGCACCGATGTTTACGCATATAAGCGAGACAAAGAGCGAGAATCTCGGATGTATCGAAAGATACGGGATGACACCCGTTGAACTGTTTGACAAGATGGGATTCTATGACTATGGCGGCGGCGGATTCCACTGTGTCTGGTTTAATGAAAATGACAGGAGGATCTTCAGCGAGAAAGGTCTTTATGCCGTATTTAATGCGGCATCAAACCTCAAGCTCGCATCAGGCGTTCCCGATGTCTCATCCTTTATAGGTGACGGCGTAAGCTTCGGTATAGGAACCGACGGTGCGGGGAGCAATAATTCCCTTAATATGTTTAAGGAGATGTTCCTTTGCGCGACGCAGTCTAACATCCTCAGGGACAAGTCATATTCGGTGGATCCTTTCGATGTCCTGAAGGCTGCATGCTGTACCGGAGCAAAGATCATGGGCCTTGACGACTGTGATATCCTCGCCAAAGGCAAGAAGGCAGACATCATCATGATCGATATGAAAGATCCTTCGATGCAGCCTGAGAGCGTATTTGTCGATAATCTTGTCTTCAGCGGCGATACTTCCGTCGTAAAGATGACCATGATCAACGGAAAGATCCTCTATGAGAACGGCAGTTTCACGACAGTCGATATTGATTCTCTGTATGAGGAGGCAAGGATAAAGGCAGGGGAGATCAGAGCCTGATCAGATGAGGACCGTACTGAGCTATTGGAAGAATTATAAGATACAGTGTCTGCTCGGACCGTTGTTCAAACTGCTCGAGGCTTTATTCGAGCTGACGGTCCCGCTCGTCATTGCATCGCTCATCGACAAGGGTATCGCGGGCAATGACAGTGATTACTGCGTCAAATGTATAATCCTCCTCGGTATCTTCGCACTTGTCGGATATATTAGTGCCATCATGGCCCAGTACTTTGCGGCATATGCGGCTTCGGGCATCTCATCAGAACTTAGGAAGGATCTGTTCCATAAGATGCAGCGCCTGTCCGTTTCTTCGTATGAAAGGATCGGAAAGGGAAATCTCGTTACCGGCCTTACATCAGATGTCAACCAGATACAAAGCGGGATCAACCTCACACTGAGGCTCCTGCTGCGTTCCCCGTTCATCGTTTTCGGTGCGGTCATAATGGCATTTACGATCGATATGAGGCTCGCACTCATATTTGTCGTAACTGTTTCTATCCTCGGCATATTTGTCGGATATAACATGAAGGCGGCTATCCCTTCATACAGATCGACAAGAGAAGGCCTCGATGACATAGTCGATCTTACGGATAACGGTCTTGCAGGGCTCCGGGTTATCAGAGGATTTAACAGGAGTGAAGATAACTATAAGGAGTTTGAAGGAAAGAGCGGCCTTCTATCCGTTCTTCAGAAGAAAGCTGCCGGTATATCGTCATTTTTGAATCCGGTCACATATCTTCTTATCAACCTTGCTGTCTGCTTCCTGATAATGAGAGGAGCGCTCAGGATCGACGGAGGAGATCTTACCGCAGGCCAGCTCATTGCTCTTTATAACTATATGTCACAGATCCTGGTCGAACTCATCAAGCTCGCCAATCTTATAGTCACGGTCAGCCGTGCTGCCGCATGCGCAGCCAGGGTCGGTAATCTGATGGAAAGAGCTGATGACATTTCAGGCGGTGATATAGCGCTCGATGATTCCGGCGTTCCGCATTCTCTTGAATTTGATAATGTGTCTTTTACTTTCCCGGGAAATTCGGAGGCGACACTCGATAAAGTCTCCTTCAAGGCTGAAAAGGGACAGCGCATCGGGATAATTGGTATGACCGGTTCCGGCAAATCGACGATATCACAGCTGGCGGCATCACTTTACGTTCCCGACAGCGGCAGGATCCTGATCGACGGTATCGATTCTTCGAACATAAGGAGAGATTCTCTTCACAAGGAAGTAGGTATCTGTCTTCAGAAGACTAAGCTCTTCTCGGGTTCTCTTGAATACAACATCAGTCTGGGAAGATCCTTTGTAACATCCGGCGATATCGAAAGAGCCGTTGAGGCGGCATGCTGCGATGATGTAGTAGCGGGCAAGGACGAGGGCCTTTCATATGTGATCCCTGAAGGAGGAAGCGGCCTTTCGGGCGGCCAGAGACAGAGGATCGGAATAGCAAGGACCCTCGCGGGCTCTCCGGGACTTCTCATACTGGATGATTCGACATCTGCTCTTGATGCAGGTACCGAGAACAGGCTTCTTGACAATCTGAAAAGACTTAAGGAAAGCACGACGATAATAATGATCTCGCAGAAGATCAAGACGATAAAAGACTGTGACCTGATCATATTTATGGATGACGGCAGGATCGGTGCCGCCGGTACACATGAGCAGCTCATGAGATCGAGTTCGAGCTACAGGCAGCTCGCGGATCTTCAGATGAAGGCGGTGTGATCCTATGAGAAATATGAAGAAGGGCACGATAGGAAGACTGACCGGATATCTCAAGGGCGGGAAGAAGATGCTCGCTGTTTCCGTCATCGTTGCAGTAATATCTTCATGTCTTTCCATACTCATCCCTTATCTCGCCGGAAAAGCTGTAGACTGCGTCACCGGGGGCGAGGGCAGGGTCGATCTTAAGGGCGTGACTATATATCTTCTGATCATGACCGGTTTTATCATCATATCGTCGGTATTTCAGTATATCCTTCAGCGGATAAACAACTCGTTATCTTATAACATGACGCTCAGGATCAGAAATGATTCCTACGGAAAGATAAGAAAGCTGCCGGTTTCATTCCTCGACAGAGCTTCTGCGGGAAATATCCAGAGCATGATAATCTCTGATATAGAGACTATAGGTGACGGCGTCCTTCTGTTCCTCAACCAGTTTGCATCCGGTGTTACGGCTCTTGTCCTGACACTTGGAGTCATGCTGTTTATCAACTACAGGATAGCTCTCCTCGTTGTGGTATTTACGCCTCTTTCGTTCATTGTCTCTTATTTCATCGCTTCACGGTCATTCAGATCGTTCAGAAAGCAGTCCGAGATAAGGGCGAAACAGACATCGCTGATCTCAGAGGAGGCAGGCAACTTTACTACCATCCATGCATTCAATACCGAATCCGTGACGGCGGCCCTTTTCGATGAGACGAATGAATCATATCGAAAAGCATCGGGCAAGGCCACATTCCTGTCGTCGATAACAAATCCTTCGACAAGGTTCATCAATGCGCTCATCTATGCGGGAGTCGCCTTTATCAGTGCCGATTCAGTAATGAGCGGAGTACTTACAGTAGGTGCGATGACGTCGCTTCTCATGTATTCCAACCAGTTCATGAAGCCGTTTAATGACCTGTCGGCCGTATATACCGAGCTGTCAGATGCTTTCGCCTGTATGACGAGGGTATTCGCTTTCCTTGATGAAAAAGAACTCGGTGAAGACCTCTCAGGGGAAGCGGCGATGAAACTTCCTTGGGACCGTGACGGTGATTTTACGATAGAGTTCCGCAATGTCAGTTTCTCATACGTTGAAGGGAAAAAGGTCCTCGATGACGTATCTTTCAAGGTGGAATCGGGATGTTCCTGCGCTATCGTAGGTCCTACAGGCTGCGGCAAGACGACTCTGATCAATCTGCTCCTGAGGTTCTATGAACCTGATTCGGGAAGCATACTTGTAAATGGTATAGACATAAAGGATATACCGAGAAATGTCCTGCGGAGCTATCTTGGTGTTGTATCGCAGGATACATGGTTCAGGAACGGTTCCATAATGAGCAATATCAAGTACGGACGCCCTTCGATGACTGACGAGGAGGCAAAAGACAAAGCCGTTCTCTCCGGGGCTGACAGATTTATAAGAAAGCTTCCTTCAAAGTATATGGAGAAGATATCCTCATCGAGGGATGATATATCGGAGGGACAGAGGCAGCTGCTCTCCATTACGAGGGCTATGGCTTCGGATCCGTGCATCCTCATACTCGATGAAGCAACTTCTTCTGTCGATATACTGACCGAAGTAAGGATCCAGAAGGCCGTAAAGGATCTTCTTGCGGGAAGAACAGGCATCATAATCGCACACCGTCTGTCGACCATAATCGATGCTGACAAGATAGTCGTAATCGAGAACGGAAGGGTCAGCGAGACAGGACCGCACAAAGAACTCATAGAACATGACGGATTTTACCGTAAACTTTACTCATCTTATATCGGCGGATAAAGGTATAATAGGTACGGAACAGATAAAGGAGTACATAAGATGGCAAATATGAAACTGGAAGATTTTAAAGCTGAGTATAAAGGCAAGAAGGCTGCCGTAATAGGTGTCGGTATATCCAACAGACCGCTTATTAAGTGGCTTTATTCATTCGGAGTCGATATAACTGCCTTCGATGCGCTCGGCGAAGAAGATCCGTCTATCATCAAGGCTAAGGAAGAGATGAAGGAAGCCGGCGTAGAGCTTAAATGGTCGCTCGGCAGGGATTATCTCAGGAAGCTTACAGAGGAGGATTTTGATATCGTTTTCAAGACTCCCAAGATGAGATATGAGACGGAGGAACTCTCCCTGGCCAAAAAGAGAGGAGCCGTCCTGACTTCCGAGATGGAGCTTTTCATGAACCTCTGTCCTTCAAAGATCATTGCCGTAACGGGTTCTGACGGAAAGACTACTACAACGACTATAATCTCCGAGATCGTCAAAAAGGCAGGAAAGAGAGTCTTCCTTGGAGGCAATATCGGAACGCCCCTTCTGGATCAGGTAGGGAATATGAATGAAGATGACGTTGCCGTCCTTGAATTATCCTCATTCCAGCTCCTCGGTATGAGGAAGAGCTCCGATATCGCGGTAATAACAAATATAACGCCGAATCACCTGGATTTTCATAAGGATTATCAGGAGTATATCGATTCGAAAAAGAATATCTTCCTCTATCAGGGACCTTCCGGAAGGGTCGTCCTTAATTCTGCATGTGACCTGACTTATGATATGAGGAATGAGGCCAGGGGGAAGGTATGCCTTTTCGCTCTTGATAAGGATGATACACTCAGGGATCCTGATGAAGAGAAGCTGACCAGAGCTTATGTTAAGGACGGCATGCTCTGTTATGAGGATAAGAACGGTGTCGTTCCGATCATTTCTGAGAAGGATATCTTTATCCCGGGAAGCCATAATGTCCAGAATTTCCTCGCGGCGGCTCTTGCAACTTACGGTATCGCCACGGCGGACGACATCGCCTGTGTTGCCAGAGAGTTTAAGGGAGTACCTCACAGGATCGAGTTCATCCGCGAGATCGACGGTGTAAGATATTATAATTCCTCGATCGATACTTCTCCCAACAGGACAATCAATACTATGAAGGCTCTGGCATCAAGAGGAGAGAAGGGTGTGCTTATCGCCGGAGGAGCTGATAAGAAATGCATATATGACGGTCTTGGCGATGCCATCCTTTCGGTATGTGACAGGATAATACTCTACGGATCAAATGCCGGTTTTATCAAGGATATCCTCGCGAAGGAGAGCAGAGGCAGGGAATATAAGGTTTTCGAGATCGAATCAGTGGACGGAGATGTCTATGAATTCGAGAATACGCGTGAGAGTGTCGTTGATGCCTATAAGGAGGCGCTCTCTATCGCCCGTCAGAATGCTAAGCCGGGTGAGATAGTCATTATGTCCAATGTCGGAACATCATATGACCATTTCAGACATTTCGAACACAGGGGCGACATGTTCAGGGATCTGGTGCTCGGGATGTAAATTGTAAAGTGGATGCAATAATAAATAGAAAAAGAATTGTATAATCTATTATAGATAATGATGTTTATTAGGAGACAGACTTTATGGAGAACAGATCGGTAAATCAATCCGAGATGCTCAGCAGGATCGTCAGGGCAGTGATACTTATCATCGTATCGCTTATATTGTCCGTCGTGGCGGTATCCTTTGCGGTCCATCATATGAGACTGCAGTTTGAGTCCGAATTCAAGGGTATCTCCGATACCAAGATCCAGCAGGTTTCCGATATCGTCAAGATGACGATCAAGGGTGATGAGATAATCGCCGACAGTTCATCTGCAGCAGTCAAATACAGCGAAGTGCTTGGCCTCATGCTCGCACCTACTTCCTCGGAGAAGGTTACTACGGCGAGTTACGGGCTCTTCCTCTATTCGGAAGGACAGCTCACTATGATACTGAGCCACGGAGCAGATTCCGAAGACAGTTTTGCCGTAACAGGCAGGGATATCTCAGAATGGATGAGTGCAGATAATTCATCTGCAACGATCGAAGGCGATAACTTTGAGAGTGTCCTCGTTCCCGTAGCTGACAGCACGGGAAGATGCGTAGCGGTATTTGAATATAAGTGCAGTTTTAAGGACCTGACAGATCTCGGTAATGATATCGAAGGCAGGATCCTCTCCGCAGTAATCATTTCTGTCTGCTGCGGAATAGTCCTCTTTATCATCCAGCTCTTTATACCCAGGATCATAAAGATGTCATCCAAAGGAGGTCAGCGCTTATGAGCAGATCTTCGGAAGTAATGAGAAGAAGAGAGAATAAGACTATCGCGGCTACGATCGGCTATTGCTTTGTAATAGTCCTTGTCGTTCTCCTCGTGATGAGTTCTGTTCTTACAAAGACCTATACTACCGTACTGGAGAGCGAGAGAGCTGATGCCATGCAGCAGATCGCTATCGCTTCCTCGACGGCTCTTTCACATACCCAGATCAATGAAGGTATGACATATCCGCTGCCTCTGTATGAATATGAAGAAGGCAAGCATTATTCTGTAGATATCTACACCAAGGCAGGTAATTCGTTCCTGAGACTGTATTCCTCTGAGGGAAAGGCAGACAGCAAGGAAGAACAGTATCTGACCGGGGCAGGGGATGAGTATAATAACTGTTTCGAACTTCAGGAAGAGGCATTTACCAGAAGGACAGAGAATAATGTCCGATATGTCTGTGCCATTGCTCCTATTATCTCTTCCGAGAATACTGTTGCAGGTATCCTTGAGATAAGGATGCCTGAGGCGGATTTCTCTTCTACAGTAAACGGAATGAGCCTCAGCTGGATATTCACTATCTTCTCGATAGCTGTATCCATGGGTATCATCATATTTGAGATAAATCTGTTCGTATCGACACTTTCGAGAGGATATACACCCAATGTTCCTGTCCTCATAATCTATGGCGAGAATGCTGCCAGGTTCCTCTCGTTCTTTATGGCTTTCGGTGCAATCGCTATCCCGTTCGTCATACCGGGTTATATCAAGAAAGGCTTCCCGGATGATGATCCGATACTGGTCCAGAGCCTGATATTGCTGTCTCTTGTACTTTTCGCGATCGGTTTCTTCGGTTTCTCGAACATCCGCAAGTATATCAAGGGTAAGCTCACGGAGCGTATCGCTCTCCTTACGATGACGGTCTTCGGCCTCATGCTGAGCGTTCTTTCCTCTCTTACCGATATCCCGTTTGTATTTATCGCAATGCTCCTGCCCATCGGATTCTTCTACGGATTCTCCTATGATTCGATGAGAGACTACAGGATCAATGCAGGTAAGCTCGGATATAATGACTATGATGACCGTAAGATCCACAATCTGCAGGGAACTTCCTATTTCCTCGGTGCTTCGGTCGGAGCCGTCATTACCGGTATCTGCTTCGAGCGTTTCTCGATACTCATCGTTAGTCTCATAGCAGGTGTTGCGCTCGTTCTCTTTGCGCTCGGGAATACATATTTCCTCAAGGATAATAAGCTCGTAAGGGAGTCGGACCTCCCCGTCAATAAGTGGCTTGAACTCGTTGCCGATAAATATGCAGGAAGATTCCTCGCATCGACATTTACCGTGCTCGGTATAATCCTTTCATTCATGATCGGCTTTATTCCGAACTATCTGCCTACAGTCGGTATATCTCTTGCTACCGCGTCGTTCTACTATCTCGTTACGGCATTTACGGCATGTTTCGTATCTTCCGTTATCAAGAACAGATATGCTCATATCCTTACTTCCAAGGTAAGGGTCATCATTTCATCGACTGCGGCATTTACGGGATTCCTGCTCTTTGCGATCTCTCCCACGGCGAAAATGCTCGTCATCACATGTGCACTTCTCGGCCTTTCGCTCGGTATACATGACTACTATTATCTCTATGTCCTGTTCCTTCTTACTAACAACAGGATCAAGTCAAACCTCCGTAAGGCTGCTGAGATGTCGCTTGTTGCAGGTATGATCCTTTCACTGCCTGTATTTGCTCTTGCACTCTGGCTCAATAAGCTCAGTATCGTATTCATGATCTCCATGATCCTGTTCTTCATACTTGCTTATATCTATCCGATCTCACCTTATTCCAATAAGGTCGATGATAAGGATCCTACCCTGAAAAAGAAGAGGAAGCCTCATGCTCCGAAGACTGCTGCTTCCAAGCCCCGTGAGGCTGCTCCTGCAAAGACAGCTCCCCGGGTATCACAGCCTGCTGCTCCTGCAGCTCCTGTTAATACTGATCCTTTCGGACCTACGGGATATGGAGATCAGCAGATCCCGGCGGATATGCCTGCAGCTGATCAGTATTATGATCCTTCAGCATATATGCAGGCCCCTGACGGACAGTATCAGCCCGGCATGTATGAGCAGCCTTACGCTGAAGGATACCAGCAGCAGTACGCTGATCCCGATGCACAGTATCAGGATCAGAATGGCTATAACATGCCTTATCCTGATATGAACAATAACGGATACAACGGTCCTTATGACAATAACGGAGGATATGGAAATGGATATGTGGAATGAGAAACTGACAAGAGAGAACATATCCGACTTTTATCAGTCCAGTGTTGAGATGGTCTATCCTTCGGTATTTGAGATCACGAAGGAACCTTCGCGTACAGAGAGAGCGATCATTAAGTCCTACCTCGATACATATCAGCAGAGAGGATCTCTCAAGGGTGAAGATGTCATCTACGTATTTGGAGATATTCTTCTTAATAATGCTAATGAGGAAGTCGAGAAATATCCACTTCCCGAGAATCTGACTTTTGCTCCGAGAGTCCTCGATGAGTATACAAGGAATTTTATGCTCGAGAAGATCCTCGCGAAGATCGATTCCACCGGTTACAAGGTGGCAGAGTTCATCTCATCTGATAACAAGAGAGGGAAGGGCGGAAAAGTATCCAAGAAGTTCATGGACCTTGTTCCAGTGACTCCTTTGCTCCTGATCCAGCTCATTCTCCTTGCTCTCATTATCTGGGGTGTCAGCTTTGCTGCTATCTCTCTCCGTTACAGGAATGACGAGCTCATCAAGGAGACCAGGATCTTCGATACGACTCCTCTTCAGGAGAAATATGTTGCCGTCCTGCCTTATTATCCTCTTGATGTTAACTTTCCTGAGAAGTCTGCAGCTGCAGATCCTGCTAATCCCGAGCCTCAGCCTACCGACACGACTGAGACATCATTCTATGTCGGAAGAGCCGAACCTGAGGTATCTGCTACAAGGGGCTGATCCTTTTAAGTGTAATAATAGCTTTTCGCCGGGCTGTCTCACAATGTGGGACGGCCCTTTTGTTATTTCCGGGAACACTTTTCAGTCCCTGCAAAAAAAAATTTAAAAAATCTTCATTTCAATGAACCTCCTTCAAAAACCGATTGTCTAATGGGTAACAAAAGCAAAAAGAGGAAAAGTTTTACGACCTCCGGATACGCAAGAAAACAAGGTTTCTTTTGAAAGGAGAACAAAACTATGAAAGCTGACCACACTATTATCGAATGTCCCACATGCAGACAGATGATCAACGTAGGACTGGAGATCTGCCCTCACTGCGGACAGAGGACCCGTAAGGCAAGGCTCAGGGATAAGTATACTAAGCTGCTCGAGAGTGATAACAGATGGGGGAAGGTCTTCCTGTTGACAACAGTCGTCTCCTATATCTGGTACCATGTCAAGTATTATCAGATCGCCAACAGGGGATTCTTTGATTCTGCATCGAACTATCTGTCCGGCGACTACGAGAAGGAGATGCGTCTGATGCAGGTATTGCCTTACGTTACGTATATCTCTTTATTCCTTATGATCCTTTGTGTAATTCGTGTTATCAACGGCAGACATACCCTGAAACTGCTCGACAGCAGGCCGGAACTCTACTGGCGTAGTATGAAAAAATGTAATTATTGATGACTTATTAATTGTTTTTGATGTATCATTTAATTTAAGATACATCTCGAAAGGAGATTCACCATGATCTGCCCCCATTGCGGAAAAGAGTTTAAAGACGGCCTTAAGTTCTGTACCAACTGCGGTATGGCTGCGACACAGCAGCTTCAGCAGATATTGCCCGTAACACCTGCTCCTGCGCCTGTTCAGGCCCCGGCAGAGAATAAGACCAGCGATCTTGCCCAGAGCATCCTTAATGCTGTTCCTTCAAGTCCTGCTTCACAGTATCTTTATGATGAGAAGAACAAGGGGAAGAAGAAAAAGGAGAAAAAGGTAAAGGCCGAGAAGACTCCAAAGGCGCCCAAGGCGGCAGGAGAGAAGAAGCCCAAGGGAAAGATCTTTAAGAAGGTAATAGCCATAACACTTGTTATCTCGATCCTCGGAGCAGGCGGATATTTCGGATGGAAGTATATTCCCGGACTGTTTGCATCAAAGGATGAGGCTATGGGAGAGCTTATTGTGGTCCTTGATGACGCAGATAAGGTCGTTGAGGATTTCGATAATCAGATGGATGCTTATTCGGAAAGCGATGATTCGCTCGGTGCTCTGATGGATTTGTCTCACCTTGCCGATAATACTTCCCAGGACCTTGATAAGCTAAGACAGAAAGCGGAAAAGATCCAGGGCCTTGACCAGAAAACAAAAGATGCTGTATCGGCATATTTTGATATGACGATAAATGCATACAGCTCATTTAAGGATGTTTCTTCATTCTATTCTTATTATGTTGCATTAATGACGAACTTCATATACAAATATCCTTCTTTCAGTAACTATTCTGATATTTCAGCTTTTTTCACTGATTACGAGGACTGGTACAATTCGACACAGAATGCTGTAGATACTATACAGAATATTCCATCGTCGGTTCAGATGCAGTGGGATAACTTTAAAGAAGCATTTGGTCTGTCGGCAAATATATATCAGAAGCTTGCATATGCTGTCGCTTATAATGATTTTCTGAGTTATTATTCTGCCAATAATCTTATCAGCCGCTTTGAACTGCAGATCAGTAATACGAGCGATATGATCATCTCGGATTTTCAGGGTGAGTGCGATTTTCTTGATTCTCAAATTGCAAAAGCAAAAGAGATATCCAAAGAATTACATGAATATAAGGATCTCAGCAAGAATGATAAGGAAAGCTACTCGTTTAAATATACATCTGAAAAGGATATGATACTGGATTATGATGTTGTTTCCGATATCTATCCGTCGCTGTACAATACATATGATGCATTTGCCATCGTTAAGACAGGTTGTCTGTATGGTAAAAAGACTATAGTCATAGAGGCTGAGATCCCGGGATTTACACAGAAGTTTAAACAGACGTTCGATCTTGATCCGTCTTATAAAGCCATATACATCAAACCTGCCGTGCTTACTGGTGATATCGATCTTTCGATCAAGAAAGATGCACAAATGAACATATCCGTTTATGAGAAAGACGGGAAAACCCTTATCGAATCCCAGTCTTTCCCGATAGAGATAAAGGGCAAGAATGACTTTGTCTGGATCGATGATGAATTTGGACTTGTTACACGAGATAATATCCTTTGTTATCTGAACCCGAATTCCGCGAATATAGAAGTGTTGAAGCGTAATGCGATCACTGAGCTTTCAACGATCACCGGAGGCATGATGGATTCTATAGTCGGTTATCAGAAAAACTATTACAACGACAAGTATATTGGAACTTATCTTCAGGCAGCAGGTATAATGCGTGCTTTATATGATATGGGGATCAGGTATGAAACTGACGGATATACTCTGGATCAATCCGCCCATCAATATATAAAACTGCCTGATGAAGTAATAGATACAAAAGCCGGTCTTTGTATCGAAACATCGCTCGTTGTGGCCAGCGCACTTCAAAGTGCAGGTTTCCATTGTTTTATCGTGATGCCGACAGGGCATGCCCAGGTTGCAGTCGAACTATGGGAAAACACAGGCGAGTATTTCCTTATCGAGACAACATGTCTGACTGCTGATATGAATAACAATGATATTATTATTGACGCTGCTAATGCTTATCTTCAGGGGAATGGATTGCCGAGAAACTATCCTATACGCTATTTAAGTCAAGAAGAATGGAATAAGTATATACAAGAAAACAATTGTTACATCATCGACTGTAACGACGCCAAGACACTTGGAATGACGCCTTTCTCGAACTGATCTGAAGGAGGGACTAGAAATGAAAAGACTGATCTCCTCGATACTGTCGGTCATATTGACGGTATCGGCGGTCGGTGCCTTAGTGCACCCTTTAAACGAAGTAAATGCATCATGTCTGACTGAAGCTGTATCAGACAATGCGATTGATGGTACAAGCATCGATCTGTTCAATGCCGTAAATGAGCAGGGTATAAATGATTTCGTCACAAGGATGTATCAGGTCTGTCTCGGCAGAAAGCCTGATGCGAACGGCCTTAAGGACTGGACCGGTCAGCTGACAGGCGGGAAGGCGACAGGTATATCCGTATCTTTCGGATTTATATTCAGTAAGGAACTTCAGGAGAAGAATGTTTCTAATGATGAGTATATCGAGATCATGTATCAGGCTTTCTTCGGAAGGAAGTCCGATCCTACGGGCAAGCAGTACTGGCTCGATAAGATGAACGGCGGTATGAGCAGGAGCGACCTTTTCGCCGGGTTTGCGAATTCAAAGGAATTCTATGATCTGTGCCGCAGTTACGGAATCATCGCCGGTACTTATGTGCCGGGACAGGACAGGAACAGGGTAGCGCAGGTCAACCTTTTCGTTGAGAGGCTTTATAATGTCGTTCTCGGAAGAACGTGCGACCAGACCGGTATGGAGAACTGGACCAATAATCTCCTGAAGGGCAGTATTACAGGTATCCAGGCAGCTTACGGGTTCTTCTTTTCGCCGGAGTATGAAGGGAAGAGGAAGACATATACGCAGTATGTGACGGATCTATATAATGCGCTGATGGGCAGGGGTCCGGATGATACGGGCAGGAGCTACTGGCTCGGCAGGATGTATTCGGGCGCGACCAAGGAGATGGTCTTTAACGGTTTTGCGCTGTCTCAGGAGTTTAAGGGGATATGTTCCGGTTACGGTATCGTACAGGGATCGGCGATCCCGGAGAGCAATAATACGACGCATACGCTCATAAATGACGACCCTTCCGGAGGCGGTCCTTCCGATCCGGTGGAACTCAAGACTCCTGACCAGATCGCCAAGGAGTATAAATACGAGATCATGCCGATATTATCGCCGCTCAATACATATTTCTATGTTAAGACCGATGATCCGTTCGTATTCGATATGTCATTTGTAGATTACAACAGTACTCTGTCTGATGGCAGTCCTGCAGATGTTATCTCACTTTGCTCTGCGCATTTCAAGGATGTTAAGTATGAGGATTATGATGCCTACAGGGTTCACGGCGGTTATATCTTTGTATCTTCATCATATAAGAATGACGGCGGCGAGCTTGTCGTCAGGATAAATGGAAAGGATACATCTGTCAGGGTAAACTGTCAGAAGACTTATGACCAAACAACGTATCTAATCGAAAAGTACGGCTCTAAGGATAAGGGTTTCTTCGATAATATGGATGCGATCCAGGATGGTCTTCAGGGTATCGCATTCTATCCGAGAGAATTTGTCGATACTTCCAGAAGATCATCTGAATATCCTTCGTATGCTGCTTCTCCATATGCCGAGACCGGAATAAACGAGCATATCGTCGAGATCTTCTACCGTCTGGATTCATCCGACTATTCAGAATACCTTATCGGTCAGATATATCCTTATATCCTTGATTCCAAAGGCTTCCCGAATCAGATGATACAGGTTGCCCGGAAACTTGACAGTAATGTCCGGGTATCCGGAACAGGGGACCATTATCTGTATGCATTTAAGCTGAATGGTACTACGAAGAACTATGGAGGCTACGGATTAGGAAAGATGTACAATTCGTTTATCGATATAAAGGATATCGGTAAGCTGTTTACTTTCGACGGATCCTCATCCGATCTTGCGATGTCATCATTTAAGGCTGTTTCGGACAAATATGAAGAGCTGACACCTGATGACAGGAGTACTATCAGCAGCTACAGGCAGATGCTCAAGGACGGAGTTTCATCCCTGCCTTCAAGTGGTGTCTGGACCAGGATCGGAGTAGAAGGAACTAACATTTTTGCATTTGCATATATGCCTTCACCGGGTTACTTTGCCGACAATGTATGGGTCGACGGAAGATACATAAGTGATCTTAATATCTTTGAATCGGGAGAGCATTTCTCCGATCACCCCCAAGCCGATATCATCGTCAGAAATAAGACATATAAAAACAAAAACGGCGATAAGATCACAGGTGATGTCTACTATTTCTACGTCCCCGAAAGGAACAGATGGGAGGCATACGGAGCCTGGGGGACAAAGGAGAATATACCTTCAGATCTTATCCTCACGCAGGATCAGGTAAAGAAGATGAATGTCGACAGTAATACTGATATGAAGATAGGGAAGTGCTACTCTTTCGACGGGACCTTGAAGCCTGGAACACTTATCAATAATACGGCCGATATACCGACTGATGACTGTAATACAAAAGTTGTGGCAGCAGATAAGGCTCATTTCCCGAATGATTATTTCAGGGATTATATTGCCAGCAAGGATACCGATAAGGACGGGTACTTAAGCAAAAAAGAGATATCGGATATCCGGATCATTCAGCTTTATGATCAGGATCTCGGATCACTAAAGGGCATTGAGTATCTGACGTCTCTTGAAACCTTATATCTCTACAAGTGTAAGCTCTCGTCTCTTGATCTGTCGAAGAATAAGGAACTTCTTAGCCTCTGCGTCCCGGGATGTGGTCTTACCGGACTCGATCTGTCGAAGAATACAAAGCTCGAGTATCTCGAATGCTCAAAGAATAAGCTCTCAAGCCTTGTATTGTCATCGAATACCGGTCTCAGGCATCTTAAATGTTCAGGAAACAGCATTACATCCCTTGACCTGTCGAAAAATACTCTCCTTGAGTATCTCGACTGTTCCGCGAACGGGCTAACCTCCTTGAATGTATCCGCATGCACTAAGATGGTAATACTCGATGCATATGCCAATAAGCTCACGTCCTTGGATACATCAAAGATGAAGCAGCTGAAGATGCTTAGGACCTACGGGAATTCGATAAGTTCTCTCAGTATCTCGCAAAGCCCTTTCCTGAGTGATGTTAAGAGAACAGGAACATATACAACATACGGACAGTTTATCGAGTATGCAAAGACGGGAGTAAGCTATTATCTGTTCTATCCTGCGAGCTATACAGTCATCGAAGTCAACTGCCCGAATATACCTCTTACGATAGATCCGAACAGGGTCTATATGCAGAACAGGATAAACGGAGGATATGTCATCAGGGTCGACAGTATGACCGCACTGAAATGATAAATATAAATAACCGGCTGTGCATATTGCAGCCGGTCTTTATTCTTTTCGAAATCGATCTTTGATCTGTCAGATGATCTCGCCCTTTTCCTTGAGGAGCTTCTTGATCTTCTCTGTAGGATTGATGAGGTTCGAGAGGGAAGCATCGTGGTTGATGGCGTCGATCAGGAGGGCAACGAACTTACACATGTTGACATCAGCAAACCAGGGAGCCTCGAGGAGTTCAGGCCTTCTGTAGATGAGGTTCGTAGCGAATACCTTGTCGAAAACGCCTTCTTCATAAGCCTTATTGAAGTTGTCGATACCTTCTGTGAACAGACCGAACGTAACTGCGCAGAATACTTTCCTTGCGCCTCTGTCCTTCATCTCCTTCGCGATATCGAGCATGGAATCTCCGGAGGAGATCATGTCATCTACGATAAGGATATCCATACCTTCAACGGAATCACCGAGGAACTCATGTGCGATGATGGGGTTTCTCCCGTTTACGACTGTGGTGTAGTCACGCCTCTTATAGAATGTTCCGAGAGGAACTCCGAGGATGGAAGCGAAGTACATAGCCCTTCCGATACCGCCTTCATCAGGAGATACGACCATGAACTTACCCTTGGAGAATGACAGATCGGGGATCTGACGGTACATTTCCTTGATAATCTGATACGTAGGAGGGAGGGACTCAAATCCCGAAAGGGGAATAGCATTCGCAACTCTCTCATCATGTGCATCGAATGTGATTATGTTGGCAACACCGAGATTATAGAGCTCTTCAAGAGCAAAAGCACAGTCCAGTGACTCTCTGGAATTCCTCTTGTGCTGACGGCTCTCATAGAGGAAAGGCATGATGACGTTGATCCTTCTTGCCTTACCGGAGCAGGCGAGGATGACTCTCTTAAGATCCTGATAATGGTCATCAGGGCTCATCCTGTTCATATGGCCGAACATCTTATATTCGATAGATGTATTCATTACATCAGATACGATGTAGAGGTCATGGCCTCTTACGGTATTCTTGACTACTGCCTTTCCTTCTCCGGACGAGAATCTCGTATTATCGACCTCGATCCTGTAATCATTTCTGTAGAAGCCCGGATATTTGGATACGAAAGCCTCCTGCTGGTATTCGGAACGGCGTGCGTTCAGATAGTAGTTGACTTTCTCCGTGAATTCCACGCTTCCTTTGAGGGGGATAAGTCCGATGGGACCTACCGGTGCCATGGGATTCTCACCATACTGGTTGTAACGTGAATAGGATTTCTCGTCTGAAGGAACTGAAGTCATGTTGTGCCCTTACCTTTCTTTATTTGTTGCCTTTTATTATCTTTATCAGTCATCGAACCCGTCGAGCAGATCGCCTATCCTGACCTGTCCCAAGAGATCCTGTATCCTCGATGTGGAGTGAATGAGGTCATACATCGATTCATCCACATTAAGACCGTCAATTATCCTGGCTACATAAGGTGTCATATTGACATCCCTGTACCAGGGGCGCGAAAGAAGCTCGGGAGTCCTGTATATAAGGTTAGTGCACAGGACTGCCTTAATAGTTCCGTCCTCATAAGCTCTGTCAAAGACTTCGAGTCCGTCTGTGAACAGGCCGTAGGGAGCAAGACAGAAGATATCGCGTGCACCTTTATCCTTGAGCTTGGCGGATGTCCTGAGCATCGTATCGCCAGAGTTGATCATATCGTCGATTATAAGGATATCCTTGCCTTCGACGTCGTCTCCGAGGAATCTGTAGTCCTTTACGGGGTGGACGCCGTCAACCTTTACCGTATAATCCCTGTCTCTGTAGAAGATACCGAGGGGAAGGTTGAGCATGGATGAATAGAATATAGCTCTGTTTACGCCTGATTCGTCAGGAGATACGACCATCGTCCTGTCCTTATCGATGCGGACCGAATCGAAAGCGTTAAGCAGGGTGGATATTATCTTATATGCACTCCTCGGGAAATCGATGCCCATAAGAGGAACTGCATTCGCGATCCTCTCGTCATGCGGGTCGAAGATGATGAGGTTGGATACTCCGAGGTCATAGAGCTGACGGAGCATGTCCGCACAGTCCATCGATTCGTGGTTAGTCTCTCTCTTCTCGCGTCTTCCTTCATAAGCGAAAGGCATCACGACAGATACACGTCTGGCCTTGCCGACGCATGTCGAGATTATCCTTATAAGGTCGCGGTAATGGTCGTCAGGGGAGATAACGTGGTCATGTCCCTGCATCGAAAGAGTCAAATTATGTGACAGTACATCGGTAATTACATAGATATCATGGCCGCGGACGCTCTCATTGAGCTCAAACTTGCCTTCGAGTGTCTGGAATCTTATAAGGTCAGATCCCATCATATAGTCTGATCTGTGATATCCGGGGCTGTTGATAAAGGGATTGGCTTCAGTAAGTACGCGCTTCTTGCGCTTCTCGAAAAGTATATTGCTGACTTCTCTTGCAAATTCTTCATTTGCAGTATGAGATATTATTCCGATAGGACCGAAAGGTTCATTCATAGCAATATCTGTCTCCTCATTACTTATAAATAAGTATCATTCAAATCAACTTTAAATACAATTGTATTATTTGACGAAAAAAGGCTCCCGTGAAAGGAGCTTTTTTTGTCTTAAAGATTTATTGTCCGCCGAACAGAAACTCTTCGATAGCCTTCTTCAGGTCGTCCAGCCCTGTTTTCGACGTGGAGGAGACCGCAAAGATATTGGCGGTGTCGGAAAAATCAAATTCTTCCGACAGTTCGTCGATCCGCTTTTTAAGCTGTGCGCGGCTCATCTTGTCGCATTTGGTGAAAATGACGAAATAGGGGACATTGTTGGAATTCATATATTCGAGCATCCCGATGTCCTCTTTCGACGGGGAGTGTCTGATATCGATAAGGTGGAGTACAAGATCAAAATGCCTCCCTGACGTGAAATAGTCGTCTGCAAGCTTGTTGAAGCCTTCCTTTATCTCCTTTGAGACCCTTGCATATCCGTATCCGGGAAGATCCGCGATCATGATCTTCCTGTCGACATTAAAGTAGACAACGGCTCTTGTCTTTCCCGGGGCAGCAGAGACCCTCGCTAGCTTCTTGTTGTCTGCGAGAGCATTGACTAAAGAAGACTTGCCGACATTGGATTTACCGGACATAACGATCTCGGGAAGCCCTTCATCGGGACAGTCCTTTATATTCGCGGCAAGTTTATGAAATCTTGTATTCCTGAAATTTACAGCCATGAACTGATTATAACATTACGTCCGACAAAAACGACAATTTCGGTCCAATTGTCGGTAATTGTCGCTATTATTCGACAAACGGCCTCTATAGAATGGCTTTATGAGAGCGATATCAGATGAATTGACAAGAAGGACGGGGGATCATATCGAAAGGTTCCCTCTGGTCACGGCTTCCCTTGGAGCCCTTGCTGTCATGTTCATTTTCGCGCTGTCCGGTGATACGCTGCTTATGTCCATGTTTTCTCTGCTCATTGCAGTGGCGGTGCTGTTATTTGCGGTCCGGACAAGGGGCAGGGGATGCCTGTTTTCCCTGATATTGACTGTATTTCTCCTTGTAAGATGTCTTATTACAGTTATTCCGGTCAGTTCCTGTTTTATAGAAGAGAGTATTCGTGATGCAGATATCAACGGCTACATATACCGTGTGGAGAGGAAATTGGACGGTTCAGTCAGGTATTACATAAAAGACGGGGAGCTTGGAAGGCTGATAGCTTATGACAGATCCCCCGCGTCGGTATATGGTACGGGGGATACCGTCTCGGGAGTATCAGATGTAAGGCTTCCGGATGAAGCTATGAATCCCGGAGCATTCGATTACAGGGGATACCTGAGGAGTATGGGAATAAACGGCATCATTTATGTTGACGGGCTGGAGGTAACCGGTACGGAAAGCGGTATTTCCCGGATATCCGGTCTTATAGCTGACCATTCCTACAGGGCTGCACGTTACTGTATCTCACTCTTTGATGTTGAGAAAGAGCTTGCCGCAGGTGTTTTCACGGGGGATAAATCACTTCTGGAAGACAGCCTGAAAAGGGAATTCTCCATGACAGGATGCTCGCACCTGCTGGCTGTGTCGGGGACTCATTTTTCATCCTTTCTCCTTATGCTGGCGCCGCTTATGAGCAGAAAGAAGGGGAAAGCCACTTCCTTGCTCTTTATCCTGTTATGCCTTGTTATAGGGACATTTACGGGCTGGTCGATGTCGGTGACGAGAGCCGCCGTAATGTGCCTTTGTTCATATTTCTCGAGAGATTATCTTTCAGGGCTTTCACTGTCGGCCTGCCTGGTCATCCTTTATGATCCTTTTGCGGTCCTGTCCTCGTCATTTCTCATGAGCTATTCTGCAGCTGTCGCGATCAGGCTGTTCTGCCGCCCGTTAGAAGAAAAGATGTCCTCATATCTTCCTTCGGCTCTTTCGGGTATCCTGGCCGTATATCTTTCTGCACAGACTGGGATGGCGCTGTTCTGGTCGGTTTCAGGAGCAGGACTCGGGATCACGGATATGATCTGCAGGATACTGGCGACTTGTCTTGCGACATTTGCCTGTGCCTTCTTTATACCCTCTGTAATACTCGGTATTACCATGCCGTCAGAACTGATGCTCTCGGGCATAAGAAAGGTTGTATCATTCGGAGCTTCAATGTCTTACGGGGATCTTACAGGTAATATGTTCGGCAGTTTTTACGGGATTATCCTGTTTTTGTTCATACTCTCATTTATCATGCCTCCATCGGTGCTTACGAAAGGCTTCAGACCTGCCATCAGGCTACTGTTTGCCGCTGTTACGGCAGTATTCTTCATAAAGATGTTGTTCCCGCCTGATGCGGTCATCGTTTTTTCCTATGCCGGGCAGGGAAACAGCTGCCTGATAATGACTGAAGGAAAGAGCATCCTTATCGACGGAGGAACATATGAGAACGGAGAACAGCGGCTGACAGGCCTTCTCGATTATTACGGGATCCGGAAAGCCGATCTTGCCATAATGACTCACCTCGATGAGGATCACTGCGGCGGGATCGCATGCCTCTATGATGGGGGGAGGGCAGATCTGATACTTACTCCGCTTTCAGATCCTCCCGGGACTTTTGAGTATGATTATCTTCCTCTCGAAAAGATATGTAAGGGGACTTCACTGCAGATATCGGAAGACTGCACGATCAGGTGTATCTATCCTTCTGCAGATGAGATCCGCGACGGAGGAAATGATGACAGTGCCGTCATGATACTTGAATGCTGTGGTGTTAAGATCCTCTTCCCGGGCGATATATCATCGGATGTCGAGAAGAAGATAAAGGATGAGGGAAACGGGGAAGATGTGGATATACTTCTCGCTGCCCATCACGGAAGCAGATATTCCAATTCCTTTGACCTGATCGAAGCATTTATCCCCGAGACAGCGGTGATCAGCTGCGGGATATATAATGAATACGGCCACCCGGCCCCTGAGACAATAGACAGGTTTGCAGAAAAGGGGACAGATATATATGTTACGTCGCAGACGGGAGCAGTCATCGTCAGTATATACGGAAACAGTTATAAAATAGAAACGATTAAGTGATAGAATATAAGACATGGCAGTAAAGAAAAAGACATCCGACAGTTCTTTCCTCGATACGAAGGCATTGGGCGAATATATCAGAAATGATGCATCTTCGCGTGTCTATCTGTTTTTCGGTGAGGAGGAATACTATATCGAGAAGGCAGAGGGAGCTTTAAAGAAGAAGTTCCTAACTGAAGGCTCCGAAGCGATGGATTTTGTTAAGCTCGATATCGAATCCAAGGACTTTACTGTTGATAAGATCAGGGAGAATGCCGAGATGCCGCCCTGGATGTCGCAGAAGAGGATAGTACTCGTCAAGGGAAGCTCTCTCTGGGACAAGGTGGATGCAGACGAACTATCGGAATATGTAGTAAGCGTTCCTGACCATGCGGTGATCATCTTTTCGACAGATAAGATAGATAAGAGGAAGAAGAGCCTTCTCAAGGCATTTAAGGATAATGCGGTGATCGCGCAGATCGACTGCCTTGATGACGAGATGCTCCAGATGTGGATAATAAAGAACTTCAGGAGCAGCGGGATCACGATATCCACACAGACTGCCGGAAGCATCGTCAGCAGATGCGACAATTCCATGCGCAGGGTGACTACGGAATGTGAGAAGATAAAGCTCTATCTCACATGCGAGAAGACCACGAATGTCTCTGATGACCTTATCGAGAAGATCTGTCCGCCTGATATCAAGGGTTCTGTCTTTAATATCACTGATGCAATAGGTGCGGGGAATGCAGGAGAAGCGCTCCGTATCCTTGATAATCTCATCGTTCTCAAGGAACCGCCGATTAAGATAAGGTTTATGCTCGCCAGACATTTAAGACAGCTCATGTGTGCCCTTGAGCTTAACAACAGATACGAGATCATGAACAGGCTCGGCGTGATGCAGTATGTTGCCGATAAGCTCCTTAACCAGTCAAGAGGATTCTCTCTTCAGAGAGTACAGGATCTGTATCTCAGGTGCGCAAAAGACGATATGGAGATCAAATCCGGCCTTCTCGACGACAGGAGTTCGCTGGAATCTTTTATTGTTTCTGCATGTAAGAGAGCATAACAATTCCCTGATGCGTTTCCGGCTTATTTTCCGTCAAAAAAACACCACACTCAAGTTTGACTGTTTTTGCCCCTTGCTTTAAAATAATAGGGTTATAAAGAAGCAGGAGGATACTCATTTGGCTAAGATACAAATGAAGACGCCGCTCGTAGAGATGGACGGCGATGAGATGACAAGGATCATCTGGAAGCAGATCAAGGATATCGTTATACTTCCTTTTGTTGATCTGAAGACAGAGTATTTTGATCTCGGACTGGTAAACAGGGATAAGACGGACGATCAGGTTACGATCGATTCGGCAAACAGGACGAAGGAACTCGGTGTTGCAGTAAAGTGTGCCACGATCACGCCTAATGCACAGAGAGTTGAAGAATATAATCTGAAGAAGATGTGGAAGAGCCCGAACGGTACTATCAGAGCTATGCTCGACGGTACGGTTTTCCGTTCCCCCATCCTGGTAAAAGGTATCGATCCTTTCGTAACATGCTGGAAGAAGCCTATCACGATCGCAAGACATGCTTACGGTGATGTCTACAAGAATTCCGAGCTGCGTGTCGACGGACCTGCAAAGGCAGAGCTCCTCGTTACATATCCTGACGGAAGGACCGAGAAGAAGCTCATCCAGGAGTTCGACGGTGCCGGAGTCATCCAGGGAATGCATAATACAGATAAGTCCATTACCGCATTTGCAAGAGCTTGCTTCACATATGCTCTCGATATCAAGCAGGATCTGTGGTTTGCGACAAAGGATACGATCTCCAAGACATATGACCACAGGTTCAAGGACATTTTCGCCGAGATCTTCGAGAATGAATACAAGGATAAGTTTGCAGAGGCGGGTATAGAGTATTTCTATACTCTTATCGATGATGCTGTTGCAAGGATCATGAGATCAGAGGGCGGTATCCTCTGGGCCTGCAAGAACTACGACGGCGACGTCATGAGCGATATGCTCGCATCCGCATGCGGTTCTCTTGCCATGATGAGCTCTGTACTCGTATCTCCCGACGGTGTATATGAATATGAGGCAGCTCACGGTACTGTCACGAGACACTATTACAGATACCTGAAGGGTGAATCAACATCTACGAATCCTATGGCTACGCTCTTCGCATGGTCCGGAGCACTCCGTAAGAGAGCACAGATGGACGGTCTTTCCGATCTTGAGGACTTTGCCGACAGGCTCGAGAAGGCTTCGATAGAGACTATCGAGTCTGGTACTATAACAGGTGATCTCAAGAACCTTATCGATGTTCCCGAGAAGAATGTCGTTAATACCGAGGATTTCCTCAAGGCGATCGCAGCTAAGCTTTAATTCTAGAATCAAGGAGAATCATTATGAGCACATATTACGAGACATGGATTGACAGATCCGAGACGATACATGACCAGACTTCCTATACACAGTATGTAAATCTCTATTATGCAATGGAGAAGGAAGCATATGACAAGATCCTTACAGCTTATCCTGACAATAAGGAGCTTACTTCAGGAAAGGCTGACGAGCTTGCAAAGAGACTCGGTTTCAATGCTGACACGATGGATATCTTCGTCGGTTTTGTCGATGGTATCAAGACGAGCCTTAAGAATGAAGTCGACGTTGAGCATATCGATGATGATACCGAGATCGATCTCGATATCGACTATGAGAAGCTCTATTACAATATGAGAGATGCAAAGGCTACATGGCTCTTTAAGCTCTCTTCATGGAAGAACGTCCTTGATGACGAGAAGATGGTCGAGATCGCAAGAGACTACCGTGAGGCTAATATAGCTCATTCCGACAAGATCGGACGTAATGATCCGTGCCCATGCGGAAGCGGTAAGAAGTATAAGAAGTGCTGCGGCAAGAATGCCTGATAAGGTAAGATGCGCAGACTCCTGACAAGTAAATGGTTCATAGTACTTATGGCGGTCCTTATCATGCTGGCCGCCATAGTTATAGGCGCCCTTCCGGGAAGCCCTCTTAACAAGGCTTTCAAGTCACTTGGCAATATAACGAGCCCTATTCAGGGATTTGTTAAGGGTGCCGGTAATATGGTGTCAGATTACTGGTCAGCAGTTACTGACGGTATCGCGATCCGAAAGGAAAATGAAGAGATGAAGGCTGAGATCGCCAGGCTCCAGTATCAGATAACCCAGAATGAAGAGGCGAAGATCAGATATGAGGAGCTTAAGGATGCATTCCATATCAGGGATACATTCAGTAACTACGATATCTTCGGCGCATCCGTCCTTTCGCGTGAAGCTGATGAATGGTTTTCAGTTATCAGGATCGGCCTCGGACTTTCTGACGGCATAACGATAGAGGAAGGCGGGTCTTATGCCGTTGTTGACGTAAGGATGAACCTTATCGGACGCGTCATTGAGATAGATGACGGTGAGAGCAAGGTCCTTCCGCTGCTCCACGAGGGATTTAATGTAAGCGGCAAGGTAAATGAGGTCAACGGTGCCACCATGATGATATCAGGTGACGCCGGGCTTAAGAGATCCGGACTCTGCAGGGTTACCGGTATTGATGAGAATGTTAAGCTCGAATACGGTACACAGATAGTAACTTCAGGTGACGGCGGACTTTTCCCTCAGGGTATCCCGATAGGGATCATAGAATCAGTCGATTATTCTGATCCCATGGGAGTCACTGCGACATTAAGACCCTACGGGGATATCGGCGAGCTGAACGATGTATTCGTCATGGTGCCTTTCGAAGTGCCTGATGACGTTTCAGATGAGCCTTTGGCATCACAGGTAGAGGAGCAATGAACAAGGAACGGATAGCGCTGATACGTAAGATCGTCGTATATACGCTCTATATCTGCCTGATACCGAGCTTTCAGGTCTCTTTTCCCGAGAGTATCTCTCTTTATGGTCAGACCGCGGATCTGATGCTTGTATTTACCGTTCTGGTCTCATATATGTTCGGATTTGCAGACGGTGCCGTAATAGGGATAATCATAGGCATCTTCAGAGACTGTTTCTCGCCGCCGCTCATTCAGCTGAACAGTGAATCAGCTCCCGTGACGGCATTCGGCATAGGCATCCTGATCATGTTCCTTGCAAGTGTCTGCGGTTCTTCATTCTTTACGGTCAGGATGAAGAGAAATACTGCCTTTGCATTTGCTTCGGTTGCTTTTGCCACTTTGATGTATAAGATCCTGGGGCACCTGATAATAATGGGATGGATAGCTCTGTTTGCACACCAGGGTTACGGGCTTTCATTTAAGCAGATCGTATTGGGTTCTGTTCTGCCTCAGCTGCTCCTCAACCTGATAGTAACTGTCCCTCTGATACTTCTGCTGATGTTTTTAGGCCCGTACAAGAAGGGCAAGAATCCTAAGATAAGTGACGAAAGGAGCAGTGAAGACGTATCATGGCTGAGCATCTGACTCCTGAGACAAGACGGGGAAAGGACGAGAAGAGACTCATACCGGGTCTTCTTGCTTTCGTGTCCAACAGATATGTCATATTGTCAGTCATTTTCTGCATCATCGGTGCAGTTATCCTTTCGATGACCGCGTCGCTACAGTTTTCCGGTTATCAGAGGACTATCTCTGCTTCTTCAGAGGGCGTAGCCCTTCAATATACTGTCAATGCTCCCAGAGGTGACATCCTTGACTGTAACGGAATCCCTCTTGCAACATCCGAATCAGTAAACACGCTCATGATCGCCAATGCGGGCCTTGAGGATGAAGAACTCAACGCCATGCTCTTAGAGCTTTCATATCTTCTGGATGACTATAATTGCGTTCAGGTGGCAAAGCTCGATGATTATTTCGGGATAGATCCTTTCGAGTTCCGAAAGGATGAGGAGGAGATAAGACTCTGGCAGACCAACCATAATCTTTTTAATCTCCAGGATTATACGACGGGCATCATAGTTACTTTTTCCGATAACTATGTAAAGACAGATCCGCAGGTCTTCTTCCTTTATCTCCGTAAGAAGTTCAACATTAACGTTAACTATACCGAGGAAGAGGCTTACAGGATCTGCAGGATAAGATACCAGATCTTCCAGGATAACTGGTCTTTCCTGAACGGCACACCCGTCGAGATCGCTACAGATGTTCCCGACGAGCTCATAACGATGCTCAGTGAACAGAATTACAAGTATATGGGCCTCATAGCGAAAAAGACATACCGCAGGGTATATACGCCTTTGGCCCAGCTCTCATGCCACGTTATCGGATATGTAGGAAATATCTCCCAGGAGTCTCTGGCTGACCTGAAAGCATATGGTTACAGCAATGAGGATCTTGTAGGCCAGTCGGGAGTAGAATCCCAGATGGAGAGGTATCTCCACGGACAGTCAGGTATAGCCACTTATAACATATGGACCGAGAAAGGTGAGGAAGGTACTTACTTCCCGTCAACATACGGTATCGATGCGATCCCCGGTGCGACAGTTAACCTGACTATTGATTCTGATCTTCAGAGAGTCGGTATCGAGGCTCTGAAACAGTATATCGATGAGGCTAAAAAAGAGGAAGAACTCAACGGTACGGGTTACAAGACCGCTAATGCAGGCGCTTTCGTTATGATGAATGTCAATACGGGAGCAGTCCTTGCGATGGGATCCTATCCCAACTTTGACCCCAATGACTTTGTTCTTTCCATGTATGGCGACAAACAGGCCGAAGAGCAGATCAAGTATTATCTCGGTATCGGCGAGTATGAAGAGATAACGAAAGAGGATATGCCACTGTGGAACAGGGCTATCATGTCCCAGTATGCTCCCGGATCGACGTTTAAACCCTGTACTGCTCTTGCGGGACTGGAAGTAGGCGCCATTACTACCGATTCGAACTGGATAAGATGTGAGAGCCCGGTAGATATCGGAGGATGGGAGTTTAAATGCCTCGAGTTCCCGACAACGGGCCACGGACCTCTGGATCTGAATTCGGCAATGGCAACATCATGTAATATCTATTTCATGCACCTTGGTGTCGAGACCGGTATCGACAATATAGATGCAATGGGTAAGAGGCTCGGTCTGGGTGAGTATTCCGGCATCGATCTTCCCGGTGAGATCTGCGGTGTCCGTGCCAGCCGTGAGACCAAGAGGCTGCTTCACGAGAATGAATATGACAGGACATGGTTCCCTGCGGATACCGCACAGTCAGCGATAGGACAGTTCGATAACTGTTTTACGATCCTTCAGCTCTGCAGATATACTTCAGCTATAGCGACTAACAAGCTCGTTACTCCTTATGTCGTCGAGAATGTAACAGCATATGATGGTTCCATCCTCTACGAAGGCCAGCGCCCTGCTGCTCCCCTGGGAATAAGCGCCGGCAATCTCGAAGCTGTAAGATTTGCCATGAAGTGTGTTGTTACGGGAACTTCCATGTGGGAAGGTACCGGTACCGAGTTTGCCGACTTCCCGATAAGCGTTGTATGTAAGACCGGTACTGCTGAGACGGGATTCGAGGAGAAGCTCAAGGAGTATTCCAACGGTCTGTTTATCTGTTATGCTCCCGCAGAGAACCCTGAAGTCGCGATCGCTCTTGTTGTTGAGAGAGGTGAATGGGGTAAAAAGACCACAATAATCGCAAAAAAACTTCTTGCAGAGTATTTCGGCGTGCCTATGAGCACTTCGATGGCAGTAGTGGAGACAACTCCTCCGGTAGGCGACGTTATAATACCCGGAAATCCCGAAAATGCGCCTCTGGACCCCGCTTTGAACGCTGATTGACATTTTATTCAAAATAAGTCCGTCACTTTAGGATAATCGGCAATTGCCTATTTTCGCTATTTCTAATAAAATATACTATAGTTTGCTTTAGGAGAAACGGAAATGAAGATAGTTCTCATGGCTGATAACCGTAAAAATGAGTTGCTCGTCAACTTCTGTATAGCTTATAAGACTCTTCTGCTTAAGCATCAGCTTGTATCTGTTTATAATACTGCAAAACTTATAAAGGCATCCGCAGGCATCGAGGTATCGGGTCTGTCGGTTGACTATTCGAGCGGTCTGGAACAGCTTGCCGCGAGGGCCAGCTTCAATGAGATAGACTGTGTTATCTACCTTCGGGACGGGAAAGGGGAGAGTCTTGCTGCTTCCCATGAACTTCTCGATGTCTGCGACTATAACAATATCCCTTATGCCACCAATCTGGCGACAGCAGAGACTTTGATACTCGCTATCGACAGAGGTGACCTCGATTGGAGACTGTGGCTTAAGGAGACACCGCAAGTCTCGTAAGATGAGAGTAAGTTCATATCCCTACGGTCCGTTAGGCTCAAATCTCTATATCCTGTCCGGATTTCCTTTCTCGGACGGGATAATTATCGTCGATCCGTGTGTTTCCCCCGAGAGAGTCGAGAAAGAGTCTTTCGATATCGATCTGGACTTCAAAAAGGTCGAAGCTGTCTTTATCACTCACGGTCATTTTGACCATATCGCCTATGCATCTTCATGGAAAAAGATTCTTGATGAGAAGGGAAACGGCAAGGCTAAGTTCTTTATGTCTCCTGATGATAAGTTGATGCTTCAAGACCCGTCTCTGAACTGTTCCGCAGATTTTATGTCGCCTATGACATTTGATATCGATACTGTCGATATATCCGAGGCTGACGGGAAGGAATTCTTCGGCGGAAGCGCAAAATGCCGTATCTTAAAGACCCCAGGTCATTCCGCAGGACAGGTCTGCATCATGTTTTATGATCTCGGTGAAGATGTCCTTAACAGGCGCGATTTTATGTTTACGGGAGACATGCTCTTTGCCGGTTCGATAGGAAGGACTGATCTTAAATCGGGGAATCCGGTCGATATGAGCCTTTCGATAGGGATAATGAACAGCCTCGAGGGTGACTTTACGATACTCCCCGGACACGGTCCCGCAACATCTCTTGCTAATGAGAAAAGGACTAATCCGTATCTCAATTCCGATTTGCCATTATAATTTGAATTTGATAAAATCCTCTTGTTTTTTATTATAAAAGGGGAGTGATCTTATGTCATATTCAACTGTATGTATGTTGATTACGATAGTCTGCTATCTTGCGATGATGGTAATTATCGGCTTCGTTTTCAGCAATAAGAACAAGTCCTCCGATGATTTCTATCTCGGCGGACGTCACCTCGGACCTCTCGTTACCGCGATGAGCGCCGAAGCTTCCGACATGAGTTCCTGGCTTCTCCTCGGTCTTCCCGGACTTGCACTTGCAACGGGTCTTGCCGAGGCTTCCTGGACTGCTATCGGACTTGCAGTAGGTACTTATATCAACTGGCTCATCGTTGCAAAGAGGATCCGTGTTTATTCTCAGAAGGTAGATGCTTTTACCATCCCGGATTTCTTCTCGAAGAGATTTGATGACGATAAGCATATCATCACAGCGATCGCTGCTATCTTTATCGTTATCTTCTTCGTTCCTTACACAGCTTCCGGTTTTGCCGCATGCGGCAAGCTCTTTTCGGCACTGTTCGGAACGGATTATATGACCGCGATGATCCTGTCGGCGCTTGTAATCATCATCTACTGTACTCTTGGCGGATTCCTTGCCGCATCCACTACGGACTTAATTCAGAGCATCATCATGACTGTCGCTCTCGTTGTCGTTCTCGGCTTCTCCGAAGGTCTTACTCACGGTTTCTCACATATCTTCGATAATGTTAAGAACCTTAACGGTTATATGGATGTGTTTAAGGGATTCAATATCGAGACAGGTGAGGCAGGAAGCTATGGATTCATCCCGATCGTTTCCACTCTCGCATGGGGTCTCGGTTATTTCGGTATGCCTCATATCCTCCTGCGCTTCATGGCTATCGAGGATAAGAATAAGCTCAAGCTCTCCAGAAGAGTCGCATCCGTATGGGTCGTCATCTCCATGGGCGTTGCAGTGCTTATCGGCGTATGCGGATATTCACTCATGAAGAACGGTATTGTTCCTGCTTATGCAAACAACTCTGAGGCAGAGACGCTCATCATCGATGTTGCGAAGTTCCTCAGCAAGTACGGTTATATCCCCGCAGTAGTCGGCGGTATCATCCTTGCGGGTATCCTTGCTTCAACGATGTCCACATCCGATTCGCAGCTCCTCGCTGCAGCTTCTTCCATCTCCCAGAATCTCGTTCAGGAAGTATTCGGAAAGAAGCTTTCCCAGAAGTCATCTATCTGGCTTGCAAGGATCTCGGTAATAATCATCGCAGTAGTAGCTATCTTCCTTGCTACTGATCCCGACAGTTCCGTATTCAGGATCGTTTCGTTCGCATGGGGCGGATTCGGCGCGACATTCGGACCGGTCGTTCTTTTCGCTCTGTTCTGGAGAAGGGCAAACAAGTGGGGTGTTATCTCCGGAATGGTCAGCGGCGGCGCTATGATCTTCATCTGGAAGTTCGTTATCAGGGTAGCATTTAAGGGTTCCGCTCTCGATATCTACGAGCTGCTTCCCGCATTCCTCGTTAACTGCATCGTGCTCGTTATCGTCAGCCTTTGCACAAAGGCTCCTTCAAAGGAGATCACGGATGTTTACGATGCTGTAAAGGCTGAGGTCTGATCAGATAAGGAAACCGCCGTTAATACCGATTATCTGACCTGTAATAAATGAAGATGAATCGGTGGCAAGATAAAAGATAAGTGAAGCAACCTCCTCCGGGGTGCCTATGCGCCCCAGGGGAGTTTCTTCTTTAAGAGCTTCTTTGTCCTCTTCGGAAAAACCTGCCATCATGTCGGTCCCGATGACTCCGGGTGATACGGCATTTACGCGTATACCGGAAGGTCCGAGTTCCTTGGCAAGTGACTTTACATAAGAGTCTACGGCGCCTTTTGATGCGGAATATAAAGCCTCGCACGATGCGCCGGTCTGTCCCCACATTGATGAGACAGCTACGATAGAGCCTTTCTTTTTGCTTATCATGGAAGGGATGACACAGTTCGAAAGGTTATAGAATCCTCCGAAATTCGTATCCATTACGAGTCTGTATTCCTTGTCTCCGAAATCGGTCGCAAGTCCCGTGAGCGAGATACCGCTGTTGGAGATAAGGATATCTATGTCGCCGTTTACGGATACGGCTTCATCTACGGCATTCCTGACCTGCACGGGGTCTGATACATCGCATCTGATCGCATACATATTAAGGGCATTCTCTCCGGCTTCATGCATATACAGGTACGAAACCTTAAAACCCTTGTCGTGGAAGAGCTTTGCGCAGGAAGAACCGATGCCTCTCGAACCGCCTGATATCAGAACATGTGCCATAGGATACTCCGTTATTACTGTCATTTTTCATATTCAGAATAAAACAGTTGCCCGAATAATACAATAAGCATAAAATAGTTGATGATCTTGAAAGTGAGGTTATGACGATGGCTGACAATGATAATGGTCTTGTTTCCGAGGAAGAGTTCGAGAGGGCGATGGAAGCTCTTTCGAAGTCCAAGAATAAGCGTGTCAAAGAGATAAATCAGAAGAAGAAAGAGAAGAAGGTCAGGGAAGATAAGGCAGAAGGCAAAGTGTCATTTGCCGAGAGATGCAAAAAGGATACCGTTATCCCTGTATGTCTTGCCCTTGCAGTCATTGCAGTGCTTGCTGCGGCGTTGTATTTCATACTTCCGACCTATTTTATTCCGTCACTGGATATGGACCTTCAGGAACTCAAGAATAAATACTTTACTACTGCAGTCTATAATACCGAGCTGACGGATAAGATCCCTTCACTGCCTGAATTTGAGACTGTCGATGCAAATGCATATGCTCCTGAGGTGAGATATGACGGCCATGCATCTTCTTTCCGCGGATCTGTCGTCAATAACGATTCGGATATGAGCCTGACGCTCTCCGGAATGACCAGGGACTGTGACGGGAAGATAACCGTCCTTTCGCTGAGGGGAACATGTACGAGCAATACGGCTCTTGCCGGTAAGCTTCCTTCATTCTACGTATATGCTGCTTCCTTCATCCAGGTTTTCGAGCCGTCGATGGATGAGGCATCTATCATGACCTTTATAAACGACGTTATCTCTGCAAAGGATTATGTATGCAAGGGAGATTACTGCTACAGGATCTATTACAACACGGACGGCACTTTCCATCATCTTATAATGGATATCGTCAATAAGGATAATATCGTCGAGGGTGACGGTCATCCCGACAGCCTCTGATATAGAGAGTTTTGATCATAACGAAAAGAGCTGTCCCGGAAAATGGAACAGCTCTTTTTATGTCTGTGGCAGGGGAGACACGATTCGAACGCGCAACCGGCGGTTTTGGAGACCGCTGCTCTACCGTTGAGCCACTCCCCTGTGGCACAAAAGACAGTTTATCCGACCGTTTGCAACCTGTCAAGTAGAATGTTATCATAATCCCCGTATATATTATTAATAAGAAGGTGCAGTTATGAAGACAGCTCTTATCGGTACGGGGAACATGGGGAAAGCCCTCCTCAGAGGCTTTATCGGCGGAAAGGTTGTAGAACCTTCCGATGTATATGTATTTGATCTTTCAAAGGAAGCTATGGACAGGACGGCGGCTGATCTCAAGGTCAACACGACTTCGAGTGCTAATGAAGCGGTAAAGGATGCGGATTATGTTGTCCTTTGCGTCAAGCCTCAGCACTTTGATGATGTTGTCAGGGGATTGAAGGACAGCCTTAAGGACGATGTGGTAGTCATCTCTATTGCTGCTGCAGTAAAGGTTTCCAGGATACAGGGACTTCTCGGAGAAGGCAAGAAGTTCGTCAGGATAATGCCTAATACTCCTGCCCAGGTCGGAGCAGGCATAAGTGCTCTCTGTCCCGTAGGTCTTTCAGATGAAGAGACAGAGTTTGTAAAAAAGCTTTTCGATACGTGCGGAGAGACAGTTATCTGTGATGAGAAGACTCTCGATGCTATAGGATGTGTATCGGGAACTGGTCCTGCCTATGTAATGCTCTTTATCGAAGCAATGGCTGATGCGGCTGTATCTCTCGGTATCAGGAGGGATATTGCATTGAAGGTTGCCGCAGGTACCGTAATGGGATCCGGCAAGCTCGCTCTGGATACAGGAATTCATCCTGCAGTCCTGAAGGATCAGGTATGTTCCCCCGGCGGAACGACTATTGCAGGAGTTATGGCTCTTGAGGAGAACGGTCTGCGCAATGCCGTTATCAAGTCTGTTATCGCCGCATCGGATAAGACAAAGGAATTGAGCGGTAACTGATGGCTGAACTTACCGAAGTAACCATTTATACAGACGGTGCATGTTCCGGAAATCCCGGCCCGGGTGGCTGGGGATCTATCCTCATGGTCGGTCCTCATAAGAAAGAACTTTCAGGAGGCGAAGCTGTAACCACCAATAACAGGATGGAGCTCATGGCCGTGATCAAGGCTCTTGAGGCGCTTACGAGAAAATGCAAGGTTAATATCTATTCCGACAGTGCATATGTCGTGAATGCCTTCAATCAGGACTGGATCAGCGGATGGATCAGGAACGGATGGAAAAACAGCGCGAAAGCTCCTGTTGCGAACAGTGATCTCTGGAAGAGGCTGATAGAGCTTACTTCATATCATGAAACGACCTTTATCAAGGTCAAAGGCCATGCGGATAATGAATATAACAACAGATGCGACCAGCTCGCTGTAGAGCAGTCCAGGCTTTTCGCGGGAAAAGAAGGAGAATGATGTACGAGGATCTTCTGGAACAAACAATTAATTCAGATGTCATATTCCATGGCAGGGTTTTTGATACAATAGTTAAGGAAGTCCGCCTGTCAGACGGTTCCAAGGCAAGAAGAGAGATCGTAAAACATAACGGGGGAGCATGCATCCTGCCCGTTGATGATGATCTTAACTGCTATATGGTAAGGCAGTTCCGCTCTCCTTTCGAGGCGGTAATGCTCGAAGTACCGGCAGGGAAACTCGAGAAAGGCGAGGATCCGTATGACTGTGCGGTCAGGGAACTCCGTGAAGAGACGGGATTCATCGCCGGGGAAGTGATCGACCTCGGAAAGATGATATGTTCCCCCGGGTATGACAGTGAGGTCATCTCACTTTATGCCGCGAGAGATCTCAGGTTTGAAGGTGAAGACCCTGATGACGGAGAGATCCTTAGATGCGAGAAGATCCCTCTTAAGGATCTTGTAAGGATGGCTGACAACGGTGAGATAAAGGACAGTAAGACGATGCTCTGCATCTATAAGGCTGTCAGGAGGTTTGGCATTGAGCTCTGATGAGAATAAGCGTGAGATAACAGGTATAATCCTCTTCTTCAGTGCGATAGTACTTGTCCTTATGTATTATCTGCCCGCATCTGTTACAGGTGTGGCAGGTTCCTTCATGCGTTCTCTCGGATATGGCCTTATCGGTTCCGCAGCCTTCATGATCCCGGTATTCCTTATCTACGCCGGTATCGATTTTTTTACAGAGAAGAGAGCGGGAGTATCACCGATAAGAGTCAGATCTGTCATCATTACCATTATCTGTGTTTCGGCGCTCTTTGCCGTATCGACTATGGATTTTGACTGGTTCAGGCTCCTTTGTTCGGATGAACTCGGTGAGAAGACAAAGGCAACAAAAGCCATTTCACTCCTCTGGAAGTCGGGTCCCGATTCTTCGGTCATAACTAATCCTGCATCTGACTCTTCAGTAATGCCGGGAGGCCTAATTGGCGGAGGCATTGCTCTTGCTCTTTACAGGATGTTCGGAAAAGCAATAACCATACTTACGCTTATCGTTTTCCTTTTAACGCAGCTCATAGTCGTATTCCATATTTCATTGAAAAAGACCGCGAGAAAGACTGCCGTAGCATTATCATCGAGAGTGAAGCGCGGCAATCACCATCAGGCTACAAGACCTGAATATGTTGACAGAAGGACTATCCCCGGCACAAATTCTCCCAGGTCTCCTTTTGTAAACTCTCCGACGAATTCCTACAATATATCGCTCTATGATGTCAATTACGACAGCAGGAACGGAGGGCGTACAGCTACACCTCAGGTAAACGATCCGTTCAACAGAAGGATACCGGTTGACAGAAAGACCGGATTTATAGATGTTTCCGCGAATGAATTCGGAGTTAAAGGAGAGAGCGATCCCGATCACCTTACATATGTTGACAGGACTGTTGATACTACCGGTTCGGTAAATGCACCTGATGCTGATTTCACTTATACTCCGATGCCGAAAAATCCACGCCTCAAACCGGCGAAACAGAGCCAGTACGGAACACCTTCGTTCCTTAAGAAAGATGCTCCTGCTGATTTTATGGATCTTTCCGGAGCGGTATATCCCGGAGATTATCCTGTTCCTGCCGATGACGGTTCCTTGGATGAGCCTGCTCATGATACTGCATATGACAGCGATTACGCATATTCTTATGAGAATGACGATCTGCCCTATGAGATCCAGGATGAGCCTTATTCATATTCTTCCGGGCAGAGAAAGATAAGAAAGCCTAATGTAGGAGGTGTCCCTTCAACTCCTTCTGCAGTCTCTGCAACGGAGGTCCCCTCACAGGAGATACCTGTGAATAAAGGAATCGCCGATACCTCTGTTTCCCAGAGCGGAGGCAGGGAAGTGGTTACGAATACAGCCTCCAATACTACTGTATTCAACGATCCTGCTCCTGCCCGTGAAAGGAGGAAGGAGATCGGAAGATATATACCTCCTCCGCTGAGGATCCTTGCTGATCCTGTAAAGACTGCCGATCAGCGGAAAGAGGAGAAATCGCTCCTGCAGAAAAGAGCTCATGAACTCGAGGAGACTCTTGAAAGCTTCGGTATAAGGAATCCCCAGGTCGTCAATATCACACACGGACCTGCTATCACCAGATTTGAGCTTACTATCGAGAAAGGTATAAAGGTATCCAGAGTTGTTTCTCTTCAGGATGATATAGCGATGGCCATGGCTGCCGTATCCGTCAGGATAGAAGCACCGATCCCCGGAAAGAGTGCGATCGGTATCGAGATACCTAATTCAAAGGTTTCCGCCGTTCATCTTAAGGGACTTTTGCAAGAGAAGGAATTCAAGACGGCAAAACCCCTTGAAGTTCCGCTTGGAAGGGATATCCCCAACAGACCTATAATGTGTGATCTTGCAAAGATGCCGCATCTCCTGATAGCAGGTTCCACAGGTTCGGGTAAGTCAGTATGTATCAATACGATACTTACGAGTATCCTTTATCATTCCTCTCCCGATCAGGTAAGGATGATCCTTATAGACCCCAAGGTAGTCGAGCTTTCTGTCTATAATGGTATACCGCATCTCTATATGCCGGTCGTTACCGATCCGAAGAAGGCTGCAAATGCTCTTAAATGGGCTGTCATGGAGATGGAGAGACGATATAAGCTCTTTGCCGAAAACTCCGTAAGGGATCTTGAAGGATATAATGATTATCTCATTTTCCAGGGCGAGAAGCCGCTTCCTCTCGTTCTCATAGTCATTGATGAGCTAGCGGACCTTATGACGGTCGCATCGAAAGATGTCGAGACACAGATCGCAAGGCTTGCCGCTATGGCGAGAGCGGCCGGTCTTCATATGATCATTGCGACCCAGAGACCTTCTGTCGATGTCATTACGGGCGTCATCAAGTCAAATGTCCCTTCGAGGATCGCTTTTGCCGTTTCATCAGGTGTCGACAGCCGTACTATCCTTGACTCAGTAGGAGCGGAGAAACTGCTCGGTAAAGGTGATATGCTCTATGCTCCTCTGTCTGCGACAAAGCCTATAAGAGGACAGGGTGCTTTTGTATCGGATAAGGAAGTTGCAGAGGTTACCAAAGACCTTAAGTCCAGGTATGGTGACCTGTATGATGAGAATATCATCAAGACAGTAAACACGGGCCTCGGCGAGCAGTCAGCTCAGGCTGACCAGGGCTCAGGTGACGGCGGTTCCGGTGAGGATGAGCTTCTCGATCAGGCTGTCAATACTGTTATCGAAGCAGGCAATGCAAGTGTATCCATCCTCCAGAGAAGACTCGGGGTTGGTTATCCCAGAGCCGCCAGACTTATAGATGTTCTTGAACAGAAGCATGTCATAGGTCCTTTCGAAGGTTCCAAACCCAGAAAGGTGCTCATCACCAAGACTGACTGGCTTGAGATGAAGGCGAAAGGCGGCGTCTGATGTCAAACGATACGATCTATGATAAGGCATTTGATGTCGTAGAGGAACTTAGGAACTGTGATCTTAAGATATCCTTTGCGGAGAGTCTGACGGGAGGGATGATCTCTTCCAGGCTTGTTGATATCGTAGGTGCTTCCGATGTGCTGAAAGGATCCGTAGTCTCATATACAAACGAGATAAAGATGAATGTCCTTGGCGTCAATCCTGAGACGATCGAAACATATACCGAAGTATCGGAGCAGTGCGCATGTGAGATGGCACAGGGAGTGATGAAGCTCACAGGTTCGGATATCGCAATTTCAGCTACAGGGTATGCCGGAACATATGAACTTCCGAAGGAAGTCGATCTTTTAGGCGAAGGACTTGATGATTCGCAGACCGGAACAGTATGGTTCGGCTTCGCAACTGAGGACGGAGTATCCGCGGTATGCCAGTATTTCCCCGGAACCAGAGATGCCGTAAGAGCACAGGCTGTCGAGTTTGTTTTCGATATGATCCTGGAGTATATATCGGAGAATTATGAATAAGGGAACGGGTCAGGAAAAGACGCACGGTTCGGGAATGGCCGTTGCAACAATGCTCGTTATGCTCGGGCTTGTTTTTTCGAAGTGTTCCGGATTCTTAAGGGACATTTTTGTTGCAGACAGGTTTGATACTCTCTACAGAGACAGTTTTACACTTGCTTTTACGATCCCGGATCTTGTATATAATCTTCTTATCGGCGGTTCGATCCAGTCTGCTATTACACCGTCTCTTTCGGCAGCCATTTCAAAAGGTGAAGAGAAGAAGGGATGGAGGGCAGTTAATATCTTTATCTCTGTCTTTGCCGTTCTTATGCTCATTGTCTGTATTATCGGAGTGCTTTTCTCTTCGACGATCTATTCTCTGTATAATGCGGGAGGTGAGAATAATCCCGAGACAGTAAGACTTGCATCGATGGCGTCCAAGTGGCTTTTCCCGCAGATATTCTTCATGATGCTCGCGGCATTGTGCATAGGCATCCTTAATGCATATAAGAGATTTGCGTCCACGGCATTCGGACCTACCGTTTATAATTTCTTCGTATTGGCATCTATCCTGGTATTCGCGGGGTCGAGCGAGCATAAGCTCATGTTTACGACTGCAGGCATCATGGGTGCCGCCGTCATCTATTTCCTGTTTCAGTTCATTATCGGAAGGGATGTCCTTTCCAATTTCAGGTTTATCTTTGCGCCTAAGGATGCTGAGTTCAGGAAACTCCTCAAGCGTGCGATCCCGATACTCATATCCGCATCTGTAGTTCAGATCAATATGGTCATCCTTAATTACTTTGCAGGATCTTTTCCTGATGACGGACATATCTTTGCACTCCGTCAGGCATCTACTGTATGGCAGCTTCCTTACGGCATATTTGCCGTTGCGATCGGTAATGTAATGCTCCCGTCGCTGGCGGCTCTGTATATAGGGAACAAGTATGAGGATGCTTCGTCTCTTTTGTCATCAAGGCTTAAGAGTGCACTCTTTCTCACGATACCTTCGGCAGGATTTATGATCATAATGAATACCGATGTTATCAAGGCCGTCTTTCAGTGGTCGTCAAGATACAGCGATGAAGACGCAAGGCGCGCAGGTATATTTCTTATAGGATATTCTGTAGCGATCATAACCCATACTGTAGTATTCATCATGAACCAGGCATTCTATGCTATCGGAAAGACGAAGATCCCACTGATCGCCGGATGTATAGGCCTTGTCTCGAATCCTCTGATGTGCGTTATCTTTATTGCGGCGGGTATGGGCCCCATTTCGCTGACTATAGCCTATTCTGTAACGAGCATCCTTCAGATGCTCACGCTCTGTATCGTCTATTCGAAAGACAGGAGGATCGCACCGCGTAATATGCATTCTTTCATTCTCAAGAGTGCTGTCTGTCTCGCATTGATGTGTGCTGTCCTTGCCGGAGCTGATAAGTATATCATTCCTGCAAGGGGCGGGAAGATGATGCAGCTCCTTATCCTCGCATCGAAAGGCGTTATATGCGTTCTCATTTATTTTGCTTCTTCTCTGGCATTAAAGATGCCCGAGGCTACCGAGGCAGTCGCGGGCTTTAAGAGAAAACTTCTTAAGAGATGATCAGTTCTTATATTCGGGATTCTTCAGCCTGTTCTTAAAGAAACGGGCGGAGAGAGACTTGTCGTAAAGATCTGTCTGGAAGAGAGTACAGCCGTTGTTAATGACTCTTTCTATCGCTTCATGAGACTTGATCCCCTCGCAAACAACGGTATAACCGAGTTCTTCGGCAAGGCTGACAATGTTCTCGAAGATTATCTTGCCTTTGGCACTGTCGGAATTGACAAGTGAAGCATCTATCTTCAGATAGTTGAACTCGAGATTCTTCAGAAGCATAAGGGAAGAGAATCCTACTCCGAAATTATCTATCGAGACCTTGATCCCCGAAGCAATGAGCTTATTTGCAGCAAGGCAGACAGCTTCATAATCTTCATGGAAAGCTGCTTCCGTGAATTCGATATTGATAAGCCCGTGATCTATTCCGTAATAGTCGACCTTGGAAAGGATCTGCTCGACAAGATCTGAAATTACAAGATCATTCTTTGAAAAATTAAATGACAATGTAACGGGAGTGATGCCTTCGTCTATCCATGATCTCAGGTTCCTGCATCCTTCCTCGAGAACATAAAGATCGATCTTATTGATGATATTATGCTTCTCCGCGAAAGGAATAAAGGAAAGGGGATTTACTATAGATCCGTTCCTGTTCCATCTTACGAGGGCTTCTGCGCCGTAAAGCTTCATGTTTCCCGTTCCGTCGTTATAGACTACAGGCTGATAGTATACAAGGAATTTTCCTGAATTCAGGTCCCTGTTTATCTCCTCCAGGTAATTCGGACGGTTATTGACTACAGAGAGGATCGACTCACTGTATACGAGTACGTCCTTATTTCCGAGTACCCTTACAGACATCAGTGTATTGGAGGCAAGTGTGATAGCCTTGCCGAAATCATCAATGATATCGGACATCCTTACGATACCCATCCTGCATGAAAGGGTATATTCGACAATATCACCGTTATAACTGTTGTAGCTGACCTTAACACCGGAGAAGAAGTCAAGGATCTTCGCTTCGTTCTCATTCTTGTATAAAAGGATGAAGTTGTCGCCACCGAGTCTTGATATGAGTTCGCCCTCATCCTTATTAAATATGCGGTCCGCCTTATGTGAGAAATCGATCAAAAGGCCGTCAGCCGTCCTTGAATCGAAAAGCCTGTTTATCAGTCTGCAGTTCTTGATGTTGGCATAGGCGACACTGAAATTAATGTGATTCCCGGTCATGGTCAGTTTTCTCAGATGCCTGATGAAATAATTAACGTTAGTAAGTCCGGTCATCGCGTCATAGTTGGAAACATAATTGTATGCATTGATAAGATTCCTGACACAGACACCGCTTAATACAGCTTCTGCAAAGATCTTGAAGAGGTACTGCTCATCCTCGTCAAGTAAAGGAGCGTCACTGTTTCTGTATATCTTTAGAGTGATGATCTTATCATCGCTGCTGTTTCTGGAAAAATCAAAACATTCACCGGAAGTATTATCGCCGGATCCGTAAATGATCCTTGAATCCTCACTCTCGGCCTGACCATGGAAAAAGATCCTGTAGCTTACTTTACAAATATTCAGACGGACTGCGAGTTTTTGAGTCGCGCCGTCTGCAGGAAGTGAACCGTTAAAAGACTGACATTCCGTTATCAGTCTGTAAATGTCTTCGTTAGAGTGGATCATATTTTCATTTTACGTTTTGACAATATCAAATGCAAACAAAAATCATTGATGTATGCACTTTTCATCAAATAAGATCTTTAAAGGATTTTTTACTTGAACAATCATTTATCTTTAAGTAAAATAACTTAATGTTTGATAAACCCTATTTTTATAAAGGAGAACTATTATATGATCAGCGCAGGTGATTTCAGAAACGGTATGTGCTTCGAGATGGACAATCAGGTCTATCAGGTAGTTGAATTCCAGCACGTTAAGCCGGGAAAGGGCGCAGCTTTCGTAAGAACAAAGTACAAGAATGTTAAGACAGGGTCCGTAGTTGAGCGCAGCTTCAATCCTAACGAGAAGTTTGAGCAGGCTCAGCTCGACAGAAGGGATATGCAGTATATCTATTCTGACGGAGAGCTTTACTATTTCATGGACCAGGAGTCATATGAGCAGATCCCGATCCATGCAGAGCAGATCGGTGATTCGATCAAGTTCCTTAAGGAAGAGGCAGTCTGCAAGGTTCTTTCCTACAAGGGAGAGATCTTCTCTGTAGAGCTTCCTATCACGGTCGAGCTCCTCATCACCGAGTGTGAGCCCGGTGTTAAGGGTGATACGACGAACAATGCATCAAAGTATGCAACGCTTGAGACAGGTGCAGTTGTTAAGGTTCCCCTGTTTGTCAACCAGGACGAGAAGATCCGCGTTGATACAAGGACCGGAGAGTATCTCGAGCGTGCCTGATAAGACACATCATGAATGGGCCGTGTTCTTCTGATACGGCCCATTCTTTCTTTTAACTCATCTTATGATCAACGAGAATTATTCCCAGGAATCGATCAAGGGCGACAGATCAATGACTCAGGGATTTGTCGCGCAATATGCCGCCGAAGCCGCTCTTCAGGTCGACGGTGTGTGTGAACTCGTTCCTTCTTTTGCAGTCGCGCTGAAAGAGAAGGTCGGAATAGTTCATGAAGGCAAGGGAATAAGGGTCATATTCAGTGAGGATTCCGAGGATATATCGTCCATAACGGTATATCCTGTCATTATTTATGGTAAGATAATACCTGAGGTCGCCTGGGAGATACAGGAACGTGTTAAGGCCGATGTCGAGAGATTTACAGGTCTTGAAGTCGGAAGCGTTGATGTATATGTCTGCGGTGTCAGGGAAAGAAGCGATATGGCGGAGGAAGTCAAATGAGCCGTTTTCTGAGGATAATGTTATTCATCTATTCGATGTTTATCTCTATTGCATCGGTCATGCTCCTTTATGCCCTGATCGATGACGGTATATTTGCCGATATCCTCGGACCCTTGTCTTCGATGGCAACTAACCCGGGAACCAGAAATATCTATCTTATCGTAGTACTTCTCGTATTTATCTCTTCTATCGTATGTATCTACCTTATCATCAATTCGAGCAGGGTCTATAAGACGAAGCTCCGTAAGACAGAGATCGGATCGGTAGATATCGGAGCAGATGCCATTGAGAGTATTGCCCTTAATTCCGCCAAGTCTGCTCAGGCAGGTATCAAGTCAGCCAAGGCCAGAGTCACTTCCGCCAAGAACGGTGCTATCAAGGTCAGGATCAGTGCTGTTCTTTATTCGAATGTTGAGATCCCGGCTTCGATGTCCAAGGTTCAGGAGAAAGTCAAGAAGGATATCGAGCGTTATACGGGCATCGTAGTTGAATCCGTCTTCCTTAAGGTAAGCCGTGTAGAGCCCCTTGTTGCAAGGGTCGAAGGTAGATAATAAGGGACGTCTATGGAAAGATTTCTGTCCAAGCTTATCGAGAAACTCGAGAATACAAAAGCCGGAATACTGTGTGCCTTTGCTTTTTTCATCATCGGCATTCTTTTCTGTGTCTTCGGTTTTTTTAAGACTATATTCATAATATTATTCACAGCAGTGGGATTCTTTGCCGGAGCTTTCCTGTTCTCAGATATGAGCAGGTTCAAGAGGTTCCTTGACAGGATAATCCCGCCGGGGAGAATCAGATAAATGAGCAGGATAGAGACTAGAGAATCAGCAGTTTTTTTCATATATCAGACAGAGTTCCGTACGGAATCTCTTGAGGATCAGATAGATATCTTCAGTGCCAATACGCCTTCAGTCGATGACGACAGGGAGTATTTCACAGGATTGTGCCTCGGTGTCATGGGCAAGAGGGAAGAGCTTGATGAGAAGATATCCGGGTTCCTTAAGAAGTGGACCATTAAGAGGATCCCTAAGCTTGACAGGGCTATCCTTGAAGTTGCTTTTTATGAGATCCTCTACATTGATGAGATCCCCGTAAGCGTTTCCATAAATGAGGCTGTAAGGCTTGCGAAGAGATATGGTACAGAGGACTCTTCATCCTATATCAATGGAGTACTGTCAAGCTTCGAGAAGAGTCTCTGACCGTCGGGGTGGTCTTCGATGTACAGATTCGGATCGGTCACTGAACTAAATGAATATGCCAATAATCTGATCGAGGAAGATGCTAATCTGTCTTCATTATCCGTAACCGGGGAGATATCCGGTCTTAAGGTTTATCAGAGCAGCGGACACTGTTATTTTTCTCTTAAGGATGACAGGTCGCAGATAAGCTGCGCGATGTTCCAGTCTTATTTTTCGAGAGTTAACTTTAATCCTGAAGACGGGATGAAGGTAAGGATCACCGGTTCTGCCGGGATCTATTCAAATGCCGGAAGATATCAGCTCATTGTCTACTCTATGACAGAAGAGGGAAAAGGCGATATTGCCGAGAAGGTCAAGGAGATCTACAGCAGGCTCAATGCGGACGGTATTTTTGATCCTGACCATAAGAAGCCGCTTCCTGTCCTTCCGCGAAGGATCGGGGTAATATCATCCGCAGGCGGTGCGGTTATCCACGATATCATCAATACACTTAACAGACGTAATCCCAATTACGACCTCCTTCTCTATCCTGCATCGGTACAGGGTGAGAATTGTCCTGCAGATGTCATCAGAGGTATTAAGACTCTGTCGGGTATCAAGGACATAGATGTTATCATAATCGCCAGGGGAGGCGGTTCAGCAGAGGATCTTTTCGGGTTCAATTCCGAGGAGCTTGCACGTACGATCTATGACTCAGATATCCCGATCATCTCTGCTGTCGGCCATGAAACAGACTATACGATCTGTGATCATGCTGCGGATCTGCGTGCACCTACACCGACTGCCGCCGCCGAACTCGTCCTCGGCAGGTTCGATGACCTTAAGAATTCCATAATGAACCTTTCGATGCTCCTTAATGCCAATATGAGTTCATATACCTCAAGAAAGAGAAAGGAACTCGATACACTGAAACAGAACAGGGCTCTTATGTCTCCGGCATTCTATGCCAAGAATCAATCGGCAAGAGTAGGGGAATTGAAGAGAAAGCTGTCGGGATACGGACTCAAGATGATCTCGGACGAGACGATCAGATTGAACAACCTTAAATCTGATCTCAAGAGTAATACCGATAAAGTGATAACAGACAACAAGTACATGCTGTCTTCCCTGATCGACAGCATAGATCTTCTCGGACCGTCGAATGTACTGAAGAGAGGATATTCCTATGTCAATAAAAACGGGAAGACGATAAGCTCGGCCGCGGATGTCAATGAAGGAGATGAAGTCAGGATCTTCTTCAGGGACGGAAGCGCAGGTGCCGTAATCAAGGAAAGGATTGTTGAAAATGGCTGATGAAGTATTTGTCTACGAAGATGCTGTGAAGGAACTTGAAAGCATAGTTGCCAGGCTCGGAGAAGGGAATGTATCTCTCGATGAATCCCTCAAGCTCTATACGAGAGGCGTTGAGCTTGCTTCGAAGTGTGATGCCAAGCTCTCTGAGGTCGATAAGAAGATATCTATGCTCGATACTTCCGGATTAAATGAGATCCCTTTCGAGAATGGAGATGAAGGATAATGGCAGGCTTTATTGAAGTTCAAAACGAGATTGCATCGAAAATGGCCGTCCTCCTGGAAGATATCTTCGAGGATGACCTGAAGGACGATCCTGCAGTTAAGGCGGGACTTTACAGCCTCGAAGCCGGCGGAAAGAGACTTCGTCCCGCGATAATGTATTCTAGTGCAAGGATGCTCGGTGTCGAAGAAGAGGAGATAAGGCCTTTCGCCGTTGCTCTTGAGATCATTCATACATATTCACTTATCCATGATGATCTTCCTGCACTTGATAATGATGACCTAAGGCGCGGAAAACCGACATGTCATAAGGCTTTCGGGGAGAGTATCGCCATACTGGCAGGAGATATGCTTCTCAACAGGGCTTTCGAGATACTTATGAGAGATGTCCTCATTTCTCCTTCCCATTCCTATGCTGCTCTCAAGATGGCGGGATTTTCCGGTATCAGAGGCATGGTTGGCGGACAGAGCATGGATATGTCCTCACAGGGAAAGAAGCTTGATAAGGATGAATTAAAACTGCTTCAGTACAAGAAGACGGGAGCTCTCATTAAAGCGGCCTTCATGACACCTTATTACATCATGCACGGCGACGGATATGACAATGTCGGTGAACTGCTTTCTTCTTTTTCCGACCATGTGGGTTCTGCTTTCCAGATAAAGGATGATATACTCGATGTTGAATCCGACAAAGAGACACTCGGTAAATCGGTCGGTAAGGACGAGGCTGAAGACAAGTCCACTTTTGTGACTGCCTGCGGACTGGAAGGCGCCAAGGAGGAATTAAGGGCCGAACTGTCTTCGGCCCGCGAAGACCTTAAGACTCTTAAGGAATTGGGATTTGATACTGAGATATTCGAGTCTCTTACCGATTATCTCGAAAAGAGGGAAAACTGATTGGAATATAAGATCCTCGGGAAAGAGCTTGATGCTCATAAGATAAAGGAACTTACAAAGACACAGAGAGAGTGCCTTTGCGATGAACTTCGCGATAAGATCCTTGATACCGTATCCAAAAACGGAGGCCATCTGGCTTCGAATCTTGGAACGGTAGAGCTGACTGTTGCCCTTATGACCGTATTTGACTTCCCGAAGGATAAGATAGTATTTGATGTAGGTCATCAGGCTTATTCATATAAGCTCCTTACGGGAAGGTTCGAGAAGTTCGATACGCTCCGTCAGAAAGGCGGAATCTCAGGATTTCCGAGGATCTCCGAAAGTGAATATGACTTTTTCGATACGGGTCATTCCAGTACATCCATATCCGCGGCTCTCGGTATGGCAAGAGCCAGGGACCTGAAGGGTGAGGATGACTGCGTTATAGCTGTCATAGGAGACGGTGCTCTCACGGGCGGACTTGCTTATGAGGCGTTGAATGACTTAGGACACAGCAAGACAAAGATGATCGTTATCCTTAACGATAACGAGATGAGCATCGATAAGAATGTAGGAGGAATGTCCAAATATCTGAAGAGGCTCCGTATCTCGAGCGGATATCTGTCGGCGAAGAAGAGTACCGAAGGATTCCTGAACAAGATCCCTCTTCTCGGAAAACCGATAATCAGGCTCATAATGAGGATAAAGAGCTTTTTCAGATATCTTGTCAATAAGCAGCCTCCGTCGATGTTCGAAGATCTTGGTATGATCTACTACGGACCTACGGACGGTCACGACCTTGAAGGACTTATAAAGGATCTGACTGCACTCAAGGACCTTAACGCACCGGTCCTCTTCCATATATGCACTAAGAAAGGCAAAGGCTATAAGCCTGCAGAGCTCGATCCTTCCGATTATCACGGTGTAGGACCTTTTGACAGGGAAAAGGGCGTTTCCTCTTCAGGCTCGCTTTCCTATACGACGGCTTTTGCGGGTGCAGTTACCGATTTTGCATCGCAGAATAAGAAGGTCGTAGCCGTTACTGCTGCTATGGCTCAGGGTACGGGTCTCGAGAATTTCTCGTTCAAGTTCGCTAACAGGTTCTATGACTGCGGCATTGCAGAGGAACATGCAGTAACTATGGCAGGTGGCCTTGCCGTATCGGGATATATACCGGTAGTTGCTATCTATTCATCATTCCTGCAGCGTGCATATGATGAGATAATGCACGATGTCTGTTTCATGAACAATCATGTTGTATTTGCAGTCGACAGGGCAGGCTTTGTCGGTGCTGACGGTCATACTCATAACGGAATGTGCGATATCTCATATATGTTTTCGATGCCCAACATGAAGATACTTGCCCCGAGGGATTATAAGGATCTTCGTATGTCGCTTGATTATGCGATCAACAGATGCGACGGCCCGTGCAGTGTCAGATACCCGAGAGGAGCGTCTGTATATGAGGAGAAGGGACCGCTCTACGACAGCATAGATGATATAGCTAAGCCTCATCTTGTCTCCGATGAAGGAACGGAATATGCGATTGTATCTGTCGGAGCGATCTGCGATGAGGTAGAGAAGGCAGTCGAACTGCTGAAACAGGATGGCATTAAAGGTATGCACCTCAATCTTACTTATCTCAGACCTATCCCCTGGGATGAGATAAAGGCAGCAACCGGTACCGTCAAAACGATCTTTACTGTCGAGGAAGGTATATTCAGCGGCGGATTCGGAGAGAACCTCGCTTCATATGCATATGAGAAGGGATCCGATAAGAAGATCTGTCCTATTGCCGTGAAGAACCAGCTCATAAGGGCCGGAAGCAGAGCTGACCAGCTCAGGGAAGGTGGCATAGATTCTGTGAGCATAGCCGGGAGAGTTAAGAACGAGCTGTCGTCCTGATGTATTAAGGCGCTTTTCGACATGTTATATAATTAATATATTATTTTTATTAACAAACTATTTGTGTTAATCCTCAAGTTGCGTTATCATATTATGAATATTTTTGTGGAGGATTATGCCCTTTGAAGAGCAATACGACCGTCAGACGTCCGGGAATGGCTCATTCCAGCGTTAAGAAGGATAAGAATGCGGACATGTCCGTCGGCGATGTCATACGTAAGGCTAAGAAAGATCTATTCTTCAAGAGATGTCTTTACGGGATAATGCTCGTGCTTATCGTTACGTTGATCGCCGCTGCATTTATCCTCGGATATGCCGACAGCCTGATCGAACGATTTTTCTCTTTGATGGGCTGACCATATGGAGAACAGGGAAGATTTACATAAGCTTGATGAGTCTTTGTGCTCATCTTTCGAAAAGGACGATATTAAGGATCTCGAGAGCCTTTACGGAGCTATCCTTTCGCTCCGAAGTGCGAATGAGGTCCACAGGTTCTTTCAGGATCTCTGTTCCTATAATGAGATGTGTTCCTTTCTTCACAGATGGCAGATCCTTCTTCTTATCCATCAGGGTAAGAGCTATGAGGAGATAATAAAAGAACTTGCTCCCGATAAGGACGGGCAGAAGCCTGCGGACGGAGTAAGGGATACCCGCAAGGGTAAAGGCAGGAGCGGTACCAAGGTCAGCTCCACCACGATCTCGAGAGTCAAGACCTGTTATAACAATCCGGACGGCGGATACAGGACTGCACTCAAGAGGATGAATAACGAGAAATAAATAAGAGGAGAACAGATATGGGAATCGTATCAGCAGTATTCGGTACACACAGTGACAGGGAGATCAAGAGGATCAATCCCATGGTCGAGAAGGTTATGGCGCTTGAAGAGCCTTATTCCAAGCTCTCTGACCATGACCTCCGCGCAAAAACGGATGAGTTCAGGAAGAGACTCGATGAAGGAGAGACTCTTGACGATATCCTTCCTGAAGCATTTGCAACAGTAAGGGAGGCTTCCTGGAGAGTCCTCGGAATGAAGCCCTACAGGGTTCAGGTCATCGGCGGTATCGTTCTCCATCAGGGCCGTATAGCTGAGATGAGAACGGGTGAAGGAAAGACTCTCGTTGCTACGATGCCCGTATATCTGAATGCTCTTACCGGCAAGGGTGTGCACGTTGTAACAGTAAATGACTATCTCGCTAAGCGTGACTCCGAATGGATGGGTAAGGTATATAAGTTCCTCGGACTCACGGTCGGACTTATAATCCACGATATCCCCAATAAGCAGCGTCAGGGAATGTATGCATGCGATATCGTTTACGGAACGAATAATGAGTTCGGATTTGATTATCTGCGTGACAACATGGTAGTCCGTAAGGAACAGCTCGTTCAGAGAGAACTCAATTATGCTATCGTCGACGAGGTCGACTCGATCCTTATCGATGAGGCAAGGACACCTCTTATCATTTCGGGAAGGGGCACGGAATCCTCTGAGCTTTACGGAAAGGCTGATCAGTTCGTCAGGACATTGAAGTCCTATACCGTTGTTGAGACAGATGATAAGGTCAATATGGATGATGTCGTCGGTGATGCTGATTATGTTATCGACGAGAAAGCGAATACTTCTGTTCTTACAGCCAACGGTATAAAGAAGGCTGAGAGATTCTTTAATGTCGAGAACCTTTCAGACCCGGATAACTTCTCGCTGCAGCATTATATCAATAATGCTCTTAAGGCTCACGGTAACTTCCATCTCGATCAGCAGTATGTAGTTATCGACGGTGAGGTCATCATCGTTGATGACTTTACGGGACGTCTGATGCCCGGAAGACGTTACAGTGACGGACTTCATCAGTCTATCGAGGCTAAGGAGGGCGTAAAGGTCGCTAACGAGAACAGGACTCTTGCTACGATCACTTTCCAGAATTTCTTCCGTATGTACAAGAAGCTTTCCGGTATGACCGGTACGGCTTTTACCGAGGAAGAGGAGTTCAGGTCCATCTACAACCTCGATGTTATCCAGATACCTACAAATAAGCCTGTTATAAGGATCGATGAGAATGATGCCGTATTCAAGACGCAGAAAGGAAAGTATGCTGCCGTATTGAAGACTGTCATCGAAGCTCACCAGAAAGGCCAGCCTATCCTTGTTGGTACCGTTAATGTCGATAAGTCCGAGTATCTTTCGAAGATATTCTCGAAAGCAGGTATCAGACATAACGTATTGAATGCAAAGAACCATATGCGAGAGGCTGAGATCGTTGCCCAGGCAGGACGTAAGGGTGCCGTTACGATAGCAACCAACATGGCAGGACGTGGTACGGATATCCTTCTCGGCGGTAATGCGGAGTTCCTTGCTAAGCAGGAGATGAGAAAGCTCGGTTATGAAGAAGATATGATCGAGGCTGCTACTGCCCATAATGAGACTGATGATGAGACGATCCTCGAAGCAAGAGAGAGATTCGCTTCACTTAAGGACAGATTCGATAAGGAGATCGAGCCTGAAGCTGCTGAAGTCAGAGAGGCCGGCGGACTTTTCATAATCGGTACTGAGAGACATGAGTCCAGACGAATCGATAATCAGCTCAAAGGACGTGCAGGACGTCAGGGAGATCCCGGAAGAACGAAGTTCTTTCTTGCTCTCGATGATGATCTGCTCCGTATCTTCGGCGGTGACAGAGTTGCCAATATGTACAATACACTCGGAGTTGACGAGACAATGGAGATCCAGACAAGAATCCTTACAAGGCTCATCGACTCTTCACAGAAGAAGCTCGAGGCTCTGCACTTCGGTTCGCGTAAGTCCGTTCTCGAGTATGATGACGTTAATAATATCCAGAGAACTATCACATATGAGCAGAGACGTAAGGTGCTCGACGGTGATGATATGCACGAGACATTCCTTAAGATGATAGACCGTGTTGCAGAGAGACATGTTTCTGCATTTGCAGTTAACGGTAATATCACATCTGCTGAGAGGTATTCCCTCGGTATCAAGCTCGATGAGATCTTCGGTGACCTTCCTGTCGTATCCAGGATCAAGAGCGATGATGAGACTCTTACGGATCCGGATGAGATCATATCTCTCATCAAGGAGGAAGCTGTTAAGTCGCTCGATGCAAAGGAGTCTGAAGTCGGTTCAGATATCTTCCGTCAGGCAGAGAGAGCGATCCTGCTCAGTACTGTCGACCAGAAGTGGATGGATCATATCGATGCCATGGACCAGCTTTCAACATCAATAAGGATGAGGAGCGTAGGCCAGCATGATCCTGTTATAGAGTACAAGATGGAAGGCTCTGCAATGTTCGACGAGATGAACGATGCTATCCAGGATGATTCCGTTAAGCTTCTTATGAAGGGAAAGTTCTCTGCTGAGAATAAGCCTGAAGCCAAGAGTTCAGTATCATCCATGAAGGAGGGTGCCGCACGTCCCGTTCAGGCTCCTGCGGCTATACCTACTCAGGCTAAGCAGGTTCAGGGTGCTGCCGGTAATAATGCTCCTTCACAGCCCGTGAAGAGAGATTCCGGTAAGGTCGGAAGAAATGATCCATGTCCTTGCGGAAGCGGAAAGAAGTATAAGAACTGCTGCGGAAAGAATTCCAACTGACGGAGAGATGACATGATAAAGGATGCAGAGGCATATTGTTCGGATGTAAGGACTGCAGCCGCTTATATAAGCGGGAGGATCAAAGGCGTTATGCCTGAGATATGCATTGTTCTCGGATCCGGGCTTTCACCTCTGACTTCTCTTTGTTCCGATGTTGATGAGTTGCCTTATTCTGAGATCCCCGGTTTCCCCGTATCGACGGCTCCCGGGCATAAAGGTGTACTCTTTACCGGAACTCTTGAAGGGAAGAGAGTTTTTATGATGTCAGGCAGATTCCATCATTATGAAGGGTATGATACATCCGTATGCACATTTTACGTTAGGGTAATGGCATTGCTGGGAGTAAAGACATTACTTCTGACAAATGCGGCAGGCGGAATGGATACGGAGATGATTCTCCCCGGATTCATGATTATCACGGACCATCTGTCATTTCACTGTGATTCACCTCTTATAGGACAGAATCTCGATATGTTCGGAGACAGGTTCCCCGATCAGTCTTATATCTACGACCGGGAATATATATCTCTTCTCGAAGGCTGTGCTGCGAAGCTCGGTATAAATATATCCAAAGGTATTTATGCTTACAGCAAGGGACCTCAGTATGAGACACCTGCCGAGATAAGAGCGCTTCATATGCTTGGAGCCTCAGCCGTAGGAATGTCTACTGTCCCTGAAGCGATCGCTGCATCTCATTCCGGGATAAAGGTCGCGGCATTTTCCTGTATAACTAATCTTGCAGCAGGCCTTTCTTCAGGCAGACTGTCGGGTGAAGAAGTTATCGAATACGCCAACCGTGCATCGGATGACAGCTGTGCTCTTGTCCGTGAATTTATAAGGAATATATAAAAGGAGATCTGTTATGGAGATCAAGGCTTATGATGTTAAGGATATAAATCTCGCACCTTATGGTCAGGAGAAGATCGATTGGGCTTACAGGAATATGCCTGTTCTCCGTAAGATCGAGCAGGAGCTTATAGATGAACAGCCTTTCAAGGGGCTCAAGATCGCAGTTTCGGTTCACGTTGAAGCAAAGACGGCATGTCTTGCAAGAGCGCTTGCAAGAGGCGGCGCCGATGTTGCTCTTACCGGCTGTAATCCTCTTTCAACGCAGGATGATGTAGCCGCAGCTCTTGCTGCATCAGGTATGCATGTTTATACTATCCACGGAGATAATGATGAGGAATATATAGAGCATCTTAAGATGGCTCTTGCATTCGGTCCTGATATCGTTATCGATGACGGCGGTGATTTTGCCATGCTGCTCCATTCCGATCTTAAGGAAATGTCCGATAATATCATCGGCGGATGTGAAGAGACAACGACCGGCGTCCACAGGCTCAATATCCTCGAGAAGGAGAATAAGCTCCTTTACCCGGTAATCGCAGTAAATGATGCAAGGTGCAAGCACCTCTTTGACAACAGGTTCGGCACCGGTCAATCTGTCTGGACAGGGATAATGGCAACTACAAATCTTATTGTTGCAGGAAAGACAGTTGTAGTTGCAGGATACGGAATGTGCGGAAGGGGAGTAGCCTTGAGGGCAAAGGGGCTCGGTGCGAAGGTAATCGTAACCGAGATAGATCCCGTTAAGGCCTGTGAAGCTATCATGGAAGGCTACGAAGTCATGACCATGGACGAAGCAGCTCCTTTAGGTGATCTCTTTGTTACTGTAACCGGATGTAAGGACGTTATCGTTGACAGGCATTTCAATATGATGAAAGACGGAGCGATCTGCTGTAATGCCGGTCACTTTGACTGTGAGGTAAACGTAAGACAGCTTTCGGATATGGCAGTAAGCTCAAAGGAACTCCGTCATAATATCATCGGTTATAAGCTCTCTAACGGTAATACGATCTCGATAATCGCCGAAGGCAGACTTGTAAATCTTGCATCCGGCGACGGCCATCCCGTAGAGATCATGGATATGAGCTTTGCTCTTCAGGCTCAGTCTGCCAGATATATCGCTAAAAACGGCAGGGATCTCGAGAATAAGGTTTATGATACCCCTGAAGAGATCGATAACAGGGTAGCTGAATTCCTGCTCGAGGCCAAAGGCATATCTTATGACAGACTTACACCGGAACAGGAAAGATATATCAACTCCTGGGATTTCTGAAAAATTACGATAGAATTTTGTCCTTGACACTTCTAAATGTGTACTTTATGATGAAAACATCACAATTTTGTCAAAATTGGGGCGTTGATTGAGTAAGACTGCACAAAATAATGACGTTTTCAAGAAAAGAAAAGCAATATTAGTCTTTTCTATTCTTTTTTCTGTCGTTTTGGTATGTGTACTTCTTTCTTATCTCTTATTTCCTGTTATAAGGATAACAGGTGATTATAATGCCCCCTTTTTACAAAATGGTGATATCGTCGTTCTTATTAAAGACAGGACACCTGAGAAAGGTGATGTTGTCGCCTTATCATGGCAGAACAAGATCCTCGTAAGGAGGGTCATTGCGACGCAGGGTGACTATATAAGGATCGATGATGAAGGCAATGTCTACGTTAATGATGTCATACTCGATGAACCGTATGTCACCGGTAAATGCCTTGGGGATTGTGACCTGAGTTTTCCTTATCAGGTTCCCCAGGATCATTATTTCTTACTTGGTGATAACAGGGAATCGTCTGTTGACAGCAGGAATTCGGTCTTTGGAGTCATGACCGGAGAAAACATAATAGGCAGATATCTTTTCTGCATAGGTTGATGATTAAGATGAGAAAGTTTAAGGAAGATACATATATGAAGCGCAGACCGGCAGCCGTGAAGGCCATGTCGTCTGTTCTTTCTGCATATCTTCTTGCATCTACGGTCATCTTTTCATGCAGTACTGCAGTTATTGCCGATGAGGAGGAACCTGCACCTTCTGATATCTCTATCGAAGAGACCGTACAGGACAATGCCGGTAATGAACAGCCTGAAATCATAGTTCTTCCCGAACTTGAGCAGTATGGCAATTCTTTCTTCAATGCTACGACTGAGTCCGGTATCAGTGTTGATATAGAGGCGTCTTATGATGCGTTCCCCGAAGGCACATCGCTTTCAGTATCTGATGTGGATGCTTCCCTTGTAATTGATAACGTTAATGATCAGATCCCGGATGATATCAATGCCGACGATGCCGTTGCAGTCGATATCAGTTTTTATGACAGTGAGGGCAATGAGATCCAGCCGTGTGAAGGTTCATATGTTGGTGTAAGGATATCTCTTCCTGTGGATATGGAGCTCGAAGGAGATGATCTGAAACTCATTCATATGGACGACGAAGGAATCGCTACCGAGATCGAAGATGCAGATATTACATCGTCCGATGCGCAGTTTACGGCCGAGGGCTTTTCGATATATGTCCTTACGTCAGTAGGAGAGAGAGACAAGGATAAGGTACATGCCTATATCGAAGGCGCGGGAGTCAATGAGAGATTTAATAATAACGGTTTTATCGATAATTCCGATGAACAGAGATATAAGGTCATGAAGGGTGAGACATTTACTCTTATCGGTAAATCTGCCGATACGGCCAATCTTACTTTCTCAGTATCCAATTCAAATATCTCTATAGTAACTCCCGAAGCTGAACGTGTCGCGACTTATAACTCGAAGACAGGTCAGTATGAGCTGTGGTGCGAGTTTTCTGTAGATAATACAAAGCCCTGGCATGAGAACTGTGAGATCACGCTCACAGCCGTAAACGGCAGCGATACAGTGACCGAGACATTCTATCTGTATTGTGTTGAGAATTCTGCCCAGGATCGTGTCTTTAATATCGATACTGATTCTTTAGAGTTCGGCAGTTATATATTTGTCAAGCCATATGAAACGCTTACACTTATAGGTACTCCGAATTCCTCCGATAATGTCTTCTATTTTGTCGATTCCGAAGGCCATGTAACAGGTGAATCGGTATTATATTCTTTTGACAGATCACAGGGCAGTTATGATCCTTCCGCCAATACCAGGACAGATCATATCAATGTAAACGGCTACAGCTGGTCTGACAGGGAACAGAAGGTATGTCTTGAGACTCCCGACGGAGTTAAGGAACTTACTCTTGTATGTCTTAACGGTGACCAGCAGCTTCTCGATCACGCCGATATCGAGATCGCTGACGGCGGTTATTATACGACGACAAGATTCGAGAACAGGAACGGCCAGCTCATCAAGAAGGTATATGCCTATGAGACATATGTATGCGGAGTCGAATGGTGTCATCTGTATAAAGCTGACGGTACTTCTGTTGATTTTTTCGAGATCGGTGAGAATGATATCATCGCACGATATACACCCGCTGTAACGGGATTTGTCCGTGATGATTACGGTTATGATCCAAAGTATCAGCCCGGAGATTCACAGTATGAATATACGTCAAAGTATCACGTAGACGAGAACGGCAACAGGGTCGGCTGGAGCCAGAAGAAGTTCCTTTATTATGATGTCGATCATGCTCTGTTCAATGTCGATCTTGATCTCCGTCCTCTGTACGGATATGAGATGGTCCTCGAAAATGGAAACTGGGTAAAGGTCCAGGATTCCGATGTTTCTTATACTAAGGTCGAAAACGGTACCGATCCCGAGACCGGAGAAAAAGTATATATTTGGTATGAGACAAAGAACGGGGTTACGACTCAAGTTGCTCTTGATGATGTAAGAGAATACATCAAACCTGTAGTCTTCTATCTCGGAAAGTCATATGTTGCCGATGCATTTAATAAGTGTCCTAACCACTCGGGACTTGATTTTACCATCAAGCAGAATTCCGCCATCATAGAGTTTGAAGCTACAAAGGAGATGGTCGGCACAGAGCTTGACGGCAGGGTGTTCGAGTTTGAGATGGTCGATGAGAACGGTCAGGTGGTCCAGACCGCTAAAAATGACGAGAACGGCAAGGTCAAGTTCGATGTCCTTCATTATGAGGCTGAGACCGGTGCTTCGCCCAAGAAGTTTACGATCAGGGAGAAAGTCGATCTTGAGACTTATCCCGATATCGATTTTGACAGGAAAGAATACCGCGTAGAGATAACCGTAGCAAGAGATGAACAGGACGGATATCTGTATGCTGATGTAAGGGAAGAGCATGATGAGTACGATTTTGTATTCAACAATAAGCCCAAGGCCAGACTGCCTGAGACAGGCGGAATGGGAACGCTTATATTCTATCTGCTCGGACTGATGTTCATAACAGGCGCCGGAGGCATCTATATCAAAGGCCGGCGCGATGATGAGGGATCATGATCCCGTTAATGAAGCTTTCAAATTTTTTGAAAAATAAATAAGGAAAGGATAAAAAAATGAGAAAGACAACAAAAAGAATCAGTGCTCTGATCGTTTCTTTCGTTATGCTGCTGTCGCTGTTCACAACAGTATTTGCTGCAGATGATTATACGATCAAGATCACGAAGCCCGAGTCTGATAATGCGGCTCATAAGTATTCCGCTTATCAGATATTCACGGGTGATGTATCGACCAACGAGGCAGGTGAGAAGATCCTCATCAATCTCGTATATGGTGAAGGCGTAGATGCGGCAGCTCTGTGTACCGCACTCGGAATAGCTGATGATTCAACAGCAGATGCTGCTGCTGCAAAGATCAATGAGCTCGTATCCGGATCTCCTGCAGAGAAGACACCGGAGCAGATCGCCGATATCATCGCAGGATGCAAGACGACTGCATCAGGTAACGCCACATTAGCGGCTAATGCTTCTGCTACTGATACTGCTGATATCGAGGTAGAAGGTCCCGGTTATTATTTCATCTTTGATGAGATCACTTCCGGAAGAGATAAGGGAGCATTCTCCGATCACATCCTCGTAGTACTCGATAATGAGACGGATTTTGATGTTCCTGTTGAATCCAAGTCTGATGTTCCTTCACTCGATAAGGTCATCGTTGATTCCGAACTCGGTGAGGTTTCTGCGAATACGGCAAGTATCGGTGACGAGGTCCCCTTCAAGCTGACGACCGCCGTTCCTGAGATGGAAGGTTACAATAAGTACTATTTTGTAGTTAACGACACGCTCTGCACGGGTCTTACCTATAATGATGATATGACGATAACTGTCGGCGGAGAGGAACTTACAGAGGATACGGATTATTTCGTTACTGCTACTCAGCCTGCGGTTCCCGGTCCCACGACTCTTAAGATCGTATTCAATGATTTTATCAATGTCTACCAGCCTGCAGGTCTTGCGAACAGGGAAGCTTCCTACGGAAAGGCTATCGTTATCACCTATTCTGCTACTCTCAATGATGACTGCGACAGGACAAAGACAGGTAACCCCAATACGGCTGACCTTCTGTTCTCGAACGATCCCAACCATACATATACGGGAACAAATGAGCCCGGCACAGGCGAGAATAATTATGTAGGTGAGACGCCCGAGATCGTTACAAAGACATATACAACGGGTATTGAACTCCATAAGGTCGATGAGAACGGCGATAAGCTTACAGGTGCTGAGTTCGAACTTACCGGATCTAAGATGAATCAGGTCATCTTCTCCAGAGGAGAATATCAGCTCGATAATACCAACGGTACATACTGGAAGCTCAAGGACGAAACATATACAACGACTGATCCTGAAACTGTCACTGATACGTCAGGATATGCATCGACGACTGACAAGTACTCTCTTGTAACAGTTACGGGAACTGTCGGTCAGGGCACTTCCACAGTAAGCGTAAAGGGCGTAGTCGATGAAGACGGTTATCTCAAGTTCGAAGGTCTCGGAGCCGGAACATATACGATCACAGAGACTAAGGCTCCCAAGGGCAAGAGCGGCGAAGGCAAGACATATACCTTCACGATCGGCAACGACCCTGCTGCTACGACTTCTGCTCCTAACTGGACCTACACGGGATTTGACAATAGTACTGTCAGCAATCCTGACGGCCCTATCATCCACATCATGACGATCGTCAATCCCTCCGGTTCGTCCCTTCCTACTACGGGCGGCATCGGTACGGTGATCTTCTATGTGGTCGGTGCTCTTCTTATCGCAGGTGCAGGAACACTTACTGTTCTCAAGGTAAGGAAGAAGACCGAACAGCAGTAAGGTCGTATCTTTCGCGGTGGTGATGTGAAAAAACATCTTTCGACAGTATTGATAGTTCTGATGGTACTCGCGGGTCTGGGACTTCTCCTTTACCCCTCTGTATCGAACTACATCAATTCGAAACACCAGGCGAGAGTTCTGACGGATTACGGAAATATCGTTTCCTCGATGGATGATGCCGGAAAGGAAGAGATGTTTCAAAGGGCGGTGGAATATAACGAGAAGCTGTATTCCCACCCGGAACTGTTCTACAGGCCTGATCCGGCAGACAATTATAACGATATACTCAATGTCACCGGTACAGGTGTCATGGGATATATCGACATCGAAAAGATAGGCGTGCAGCTCCCGATCTATCACGGAGTTGCCAAGGAAGTACTTCAGATAGGTGCCGGACACTTGGAAGGAACTTCACTTCCGACAGGCGGGATCAATACCCATTGTGTACTGTCGGGACACAGAGGACTTCCGAGCTCAAAGCTCTTTACGGATCTCGATGAGATGGAGATCGGTGACCGCTTTGTGATAACGGTACTGGACAGGCAGATGATGTATGAAGTCGATCAGATAAAGACCGTACTTCCCGATGAATCGGATGATCTGCTCATAGTTGAAGGAAAAGATTACTGTACACTCGTAACGTGTACACCATACGGCATAAATACTCACAGGCTCCTTGTAAGGGGACACCGGGTTGAGATGCCTGAGGATTACGTAGCGGTATATGTGCCTAATGAAGCCATTGTCGTTGACCCGATCCTTACGGTCGCATTTACTGCCGTACCGTTATTCATCCTGATAACAGGGTCTTACTATACAGTGACCCTTATCAGGAAAAGAAAGGAAAGAAAATGAGGAAACAAAGACTCATAGTCATGGTATTAGCCTTGATGATGTCACTCCTGTTCATTACGGGAGCGACGGTAGACTATACCCGTAAATGCAGTCTTCTCGTTCATCTTGTATCGGCCGATAAGGATGAGATCTACTCCGGTGTCGAAGTAGAGGTCATCATGGTCGCTTCAGCGGACGAGAACGGTTTCACATATCTTTCATCTTTCGCTTCCATGGAAAAAGATGTTGATTCGTTCAAGAACGATGATTACATCGAGACACTTACCCGTTATGCCGATTCGAATAAGCTGACGGGAATGCGCAAAACTACTGATGAAGAAGGCAAGGCTCTTTTCGATGATCTGAAGCCCGGTCTTTATCTCATAAGAACAACGTCAACGGATAAGGATGCACCGTATTTTTCTCCTTTCCTTTCGGTGCTTCCTTCCAACGACGGTTATGATGTAACTGCAACGCCGAAGACGGTTGCAGATTCCTCTTCGAGACATAAGAGGACAGAACTTAAAGTGCGCAAGGTATGGAATGATGACGGTACGCAAAGACCTTCCTCTATCAAGGTCGAGCTCTGGTCGGAAGACGGCCTTTATGAGACAGTCACTCTTGATGAGAAGAATAACTGGGAATATGAGTGGAAGGGCCTGAAGAGCAAATACTGGTACGTTAAAGAGAAGGATATTCCGGCCGGATATACGGTTACGTATTTTGATAACGGAACTGAATACAGGATAACGAATACTGCAAAGCTGATCCAGACAGGTCAGCTCAAGTGGCCGGTACCTGCACTCTTTGTAGGCGGAATGCTCCTCATAAGTGCAGGGTTTATCCTCAAGATAAGCGAGAAGAAAAGACAAGATGAGAAGTAAGGGAAAGACTTTTCCGAACATACTCATTTTTTCCGGGTTAATCCTTTTGATCGCCTGCGCAGGCCTTTACCTCTATAACAGGGGTGAAGACATTGCCGCAGGCGATGCCTCTTATGAAAAAGTTCAAAAGATAAAGGAGATGATCCCCGAACAGAAAAAGGCAGCTGACCTGAGCGGTTTGCAAACTGATGAGGATACGGAGATCCCGGAATTGAAGGTCGTTGAGATCGACGGAGTTCCGTATATCGGTTATATATCGATCCCTTCTCTTGAGATCGAACTGCCTGTTGCCGATAAATGGGATAAACAGATATTAAAGACTAATCTCGTCCGTTATTACGGGTCGCCTTATACCCGGGATATGGTCATAGCAGGACATAATTATAAGAGTATCTTCGGGAAGCTGGACAATATCGAGACAGGCGCCGACGTCTATTTTACTGATATGGACGGAACAGTCTGGCATTATGCTGTTACGGACACGGAGATACTCGAGGGAACAGATGTCGGCAAGATGATAGAAAGCGGACATGACATGTCGCTTTATACATGTACCTACGGTGGTAAACAGAGAGTCACGATAAGATGTGATCTGGAAGAATAAAAAAGCTGCCCTGAAGGACAGCTTTTATCTTGGAGCCAATGGTGGGAATCGAACCCACGACCTATTCATTACGAGTGAATTGCTCTACCCCTGAGCCACATTGGCGTTCGTGCTATAAAAATATACTAATTATGCCCCTTTATGTCAAGTGAATAATGTTATAATGGTCATAGACGGAAGGAGGAGAAGATGATCAGTACACGTTTATCGGATCGTTTGATCGTACTGTTGACAGCAGTGTCTCTCCTTACGGCTACCTGTTTCTGTCTTTCATCCTGCTCAGGCAAGGATGATGATTTCCCGAAACTCACATATCCCGATGAGAACGGGGAGACATCTTCTGATGTTACCCCTTCGTCTTCAGCATCCGATACAGGATCTGAAACTGTTGAGGCGCCGGAGGTCCTGCGTGTGAATATACCTTATTCACAGGAGACTGCAGAAGCTCTTTTCGAGATGTATAAAGATGAATACGGTATAGATGAGGACCTTAAGATAGAGCTTGCTTCCGAGGATGCGGATATCTTTACCGTATATTCCGGTTCGGAAGCCGTCGGCAGTGAAGACGCTATGCCCCTTGACGGGTATCTTGCGAATTATATAACTAATGATCAGGACAGGCTGTTTCTCAAAGCTGTCTACAGGTGCACTGATCCCGATACCGGCAGTGTCTATGGTATCCCCCACAGTTTCTCGGTAACTCTCATGATGATCAGGAAAGATCTTCTGCCCGAAGATCTGGTCCTCGATAATCCCGATGCGATGACTGCCGATCTTGAAGAAAGCCTTGAAGAAGCTGATGCATTCAAGTATTCTTCCTCTTCGCTCTACCCGGAATGGGAGGAAGCCTATCCCGGACAGATCATATATATGCTCCCTTTGAAGGGAACATCTTATTATAAGGATTTTTCCGTTACGGTCCTCTGTGTCTCCAGGACTTCTGACCTTAAGGATATCGCTTTCGGATTTGCTTCATACATCTCTTTTGACTCGGATGCAGTGACCTATATCTGTTCGAACGAACCGAGGGTCGGTAATTTCCCCGTCATCACGGATACTTCCGCATGGAATGCACTGTCAGACAACAGCGGAAGCCTTTCTTCGGCAACAAGATATATCAACAGATATATGCATACTATAATGAATAATCCTGTTTCCGGAGGGACTCAGTCATGAATGCTACCGTGAACAGTGTCCGTCCGCTTCATATAGGTGATGTAAACCAGCTTATCTCCTCAGGTGTCTTCGAGGGGAGCAGAAAAAAGGTCGAGGAGAGGATAAGGAAGATCGTTTCTGACGGGACATCGGTCGCTTTGAGATCTGACGATTACAGCATCGCAGGTGTATATGAGAAGGCAGATTCATCTCTTCTTTCCTTATTTTCCTCGGGCGATGTTACGGTCAATGACCTTGTTTCATTTCTTGATCAGACACTTCGAAAAGCTTTTTTTGAGGATGACGTATATAAGATAAGCGTAAAGATCCCCTCAGAAGACAAGAGGCTCGAGGAAGCCCTTACTGTATCGGGATTTATACAGGAGGCAGTCCTTCACAGGGAGTTTTTGATAGACGGCAGGCGAGAGGACGGCGGATTGTTCTATATGATCCTTGCGGAGTATCCGAGATCGAACTGCGTCTTTGTTCCGTTCCAGAGAGGCATCCTTGCAGTAAGGGGCGGGATGGATTATGTGGAGAAGGTGGATTTCCTTTCATACGAGAAGGAGCCGGGGGACAGATTCCTGTCCCAATATGCTTCATATCAGGGACTTACTGATGATGAAGGACTTATCCTGAAGAGAGGATCGTTCGAGAGCGATTATGATCCTTCGGAATATGATTTTATGCCGGCAGAACTTATGAGAGCATATATGGAACTCAAGGAATATTTCCTTAAGAAGAGGACGTCCTTTGATATAAACCTTCGTGTCAATGATGCGACAGAGTTCCAGAGAAGCGTATGGGAGAAGATATGCAGGATACCATACGGAATGACTGTCTCATATGAAGATATAGCACTTGAGCTTACCGGTAATGACATATCAAAGGCAAGGAAACTGACGCGTGCCGTCGGAACTGCATGTTCTGACAATCCCGTACCGGTAATCGTTCCCTGTCACAGGGTCATAGGAAAGAACGGAAGGCTTACCGGTTTTTCGGGAGGCATCGAATTCAAGGATTTCCTTTTGCAGAATGAGCTTTTCGCAACGGCTCTTCCTTTAAACTGAATATCTAAAGATCAGAGGTATATAAGATGGCAAAACATGACAAGATCGAAGTGGGCGTATCGACCATACTCAATCCCGTGCCTGTAGTAATGGTTTCGTGTGCAGGTAAGGATCCCGAAAAGGAAAGACCGAATATCATAACGGTCGCATGGGCAGGTACTGTCAATTCAGAACCTCCGATGGTATCGGTATCGATCCGGAAATCAAGGCATTCATATGACATCATTAAGGAAACGGGAGAATTCGTTATCAATCTTGTAAACAAATCTCTTGTTAAAGCCTGTGATCACTGCGGCATCAGGTCCGGAGCCGATGAGGATAAGTTTAAGGAATGCGGTCTTACTGCCGTAAAGGCCAGCGGGCTCGACTATGCTTATGCGATAAAGGAAGCGCCCGTGTCACTTTCGTGCAAGGTTAAGAGCATTACAGAACTCGGAAGCCATGATATGTTTATCGCAGAGGTTACTGCGGTTACGGCCGATTCCTATCTTCTCGACGACAAGGGCAGGCTCTGTCTTGATAATGCAAAGCTCTGTGCCTATAATCACGGAGAGTATTTCCTTCTTGGAGAGAAAGTCGGATTCTTCGGGTATTCAGCCGCATCAGAGGAGATACTCCGGAAAAGGCTCGGGAAAAAGAGCTGAAAGGACGATATTAAATGAAGTTTTTAGGGCTTAAGAAGGTTCTTGAAGGAAAGTTTATTACAAGATATGACCTTCAGTATGAAACAAATGACGGCAAGATCAAGAATTATGAGATGATCAGCCGTGATCACGATATAAAGGATCTGAACGGAGTTAAGGGCGATAAGTGTGATGCTGTCGTTCTTATTATTCACGATATAACGGGACAGAAGATACTGCTCAACAAGGAATTCAGGATGGCAGTCGGTCAGTTTGCCTATAATTTTCCTGCAGGACTTATCGATCCGGGAGAAGATGTCATGACCGCAGCGAAAAGGGAACTTTGGGAGGAAACCGGACTCGAGCTTGTATCGGTAGATGATGTCTGGGCTCCGAGCTTCTCAGGCGTCGGGATAACAAACGAGAAGAGTACGGTCATCATAGGAAGGGCCCGTGGCGAATTTGCGCCCAGTACTTCCTCTGAGGAGGAGATCGAGGCAAGGTGGTATGACAGGGATGAGGTCATATCGCTTCTCAAGGGGGATAACTTCGCCGCCAGGACGCAGGCTTACTGCATTATGTGGGCCAAAAGTTGATTTTACGTTCTTTTCGAATATAATTATCAAGTCAGACAATAACTCATAAGGGAGCTTTATAATATGCAGATCTATGAAGAACTTCAGGCAAGAGGCCTGATAGCACAGGTTACGGACGAGAAGGAGATAAGAGATCTTATCAATAACGGAGGAGCAAAGTTCTATATCGGCTTCGATCCTACGGCTGATTCCCTCCATGTAGGACATTTCATGGCTCTTTGCCTCATGAAGAGACTTCAGATGGCCGGCAACAAGCCTGTCGTACTCCTTGGCGGAGGTACAGGATATATAGGAGATCCTTCCGGAAGGTCGGATATGAGATCCATGCTCACTCCCGAGACCATCGAGCATAACTGCAGGTGCTTTAAGGCACAGATGGAGAAGTTCATAGAGTTTGGAGAGGACAAGGCTATTGCCGTAAATAATGCTGACTGGCTGCTCGACCTTAACTATATAAAGCTCCTTCGCGATGTCGGACCTCACTTCTCCGTAAATAACATGCTGCGTGCAGAGTGTTATAAGCAGAGGATGGAAAAGGGTCTTTCCTTCCTCGAGTTCAATTATATGATCATGCAGGCATACGATTTCTGGTACCTGAACGAGAAATACGGATGCAATATGGAATTCGGCGGAGACGATCAGTGGAGCAATATGCTCGCAGGAACGGAGCTCATCAGGAGAAAGAGCGGTAAGGATGCTTATGCAATGACTATCACGCTCCTTCTTAATTCCGAAGGCAAGAAGATGGGTAAGACCGCCAAGGGTGCCGTATGGCTCGATCCTCAGAAGACTACTCCTTATGAGTTCTTCCAGTATTGGAGAAATGTAGGCGATCAGGATGTAATGAAGTGCATCAAGATGCTCACTTTCATCTCTCTTGAAGAGATAGCCGAAATGGAAAAGTGGGATGACTCCAGGATCAACGAGAAGAAGGAGATCCTCGCATATGAGCTTACCAAGCTCGTTCACGGAGAAGAAGAGGCTTCCAAGGCCAGGGATGCTTCACACTCGCTCTTTATGGGCGGCGGAGATGATTCCAATATGCCTACTTGTGAGCTTGATACTGCTGAGGTCCCTGATGAGGGACTCTGCATCGTTGACCTCCTTATAAGGATGGATATCTGCAAGAGCAGAGGCGAAGCAAGGAGACTCATCGAACAGGGCGGAGTTTCACTTGACGGTGAGAAGGTCACAGATACTTATGCTATGGTCTCGAAGGATGCTCTTTCCGCAGGAGTAAAGGTCAGGAAGGGTAAGAAGATCTTCAAGAAAGCCGTTATCAAAGCCTGACAGGTCATTTTCGGGAAGATATTACTTCTGACAAGTAAAAATACTTGACACCAAAAACACAAGCATGTATTATGATGCTTGTGTTTTTTTATCGGTCCAAGGAAGGAGCCTGTGATGAAGACGACGGAAGATACGATACTTCTCGATTTTTACGGGAACCTGCTGACAGACAAGATGAGGAACACACTGGAGCTTTATCTCAATGAGGACCTTTCTCTTGCAGAGATCGCCGAATCGGAGAATATAAGCAGACAGGGAGTAGGCGATACCGTGAAGAGAGCTATTCGCCAGCTCCGTGAATATGAAGAGAAGCTCGGACTGGCGGGCAGGTTCTCTTCGCAGATGACGATAATAAATGAAGCCATCGATCTGATCGACGGCGATGATGCAGAAGGAGCAAGAGCGCTCCTCGAAGCACTTAAGACGGAGATATAAGGATGTTTGAGAGTCTGTCGGCAAAACTTCAGAAGATAACGAATGCCATGCGCGGCAAGGCGAGAGTCACCGAGCAGGACATCAAGGATATGATGCGCGAGATCCGTATGGCGCTTCTTGAGGCTGACGTTAATTACAGTGTAGCCAAGTCTTTCGTGGCAGATATGAGCGAGAAGTGTAAGAATGCTGATATCGAGGGATCATTTACTCCCGGACAGCAGATCGTAAAGATCGTTCATCAGTCACTTGTGGAGCTCCTCGGTGAGGGCGAAGCGAAGATAAGCGTCAATCCTTCGGGTTTTACGGTCGTAATGCTCTACGGTCTTCAGGGTGCAGGTAAGACGACGACTGCAGTCAAGCTCGCCAAGATCCTCAAGAAGGACGGCAAGAAGCCAATGGTAGTCTCTGTCGACGTGCACAGACCCGCTGCTGCCGAGCAGCTCCGTGTTCTCGCCGAGTCCGAGAAGATAGACTGTTATATCCATCCTGAAGAGAAGAATGCCGGTAAGATTGCAAAGGAAGCCATAGAGAAGGCTAAGTACATGCTCTGCAACTTCCTTATCGTCGATACGGCCGGCCGTACTGTCGTTGATGAAGAGATGATGGATGAACTCAAGGAGATCAATTCAGTCGTAAAGCCTGACGAGAAGCTCCTTGTCGTTGATTCCATGATCGGTCAGGAAGCCCTTAATGTAGCAATGGCATTTGAAGAAGCCATCGGTATGGACGGTTTCATAATGACTAAGATGGATGGTGATGCCCGAGGCGGTGCAGCGCTTTCCATCCGTAAGATGACAGGCAAGCCTATAAAGTATATCTGCGTAGGTGAGAAGACAGATGCCATCGAGGCATTCTATCCCAACAGGATGGCAGACAGGATCCTCGGTATGGGTGATGTCATGAGCCTCCTCGAGAAGGCTCAGCAGAATATCGATGAGGAAGCCGCAAGGAAGTCCATGGAGAGGATGATGAACAATCAGTTTACTCTCGATGACCTTCTTTCACAGTTTGAACAGATGAAGAATATGGGCTCGATGAAGGACATCATCAAGATGATCCCCGGTGTATCGGGCAAGGTCAATGACGATCAGCTTGACGGATCTGATGCCGTTATCGAGAAGAATATGGCCATCATCAGATCCATGACGAAGAAGGAGAGAAAGAATCCCCAGATCCTCAACGCTTCACGAAGGAAGAGGATCGCCGCAGGTTCAGGAACTACGGTACAGGATGTCAATACTCTCATGAAGCAGTATGACCAGACCGCACAGATGATGAAGAGGTTTTCGAAAGGCGGCCTGAAGATCCCGAAGGGTCTCGGCGGATTGGCGGGAGGTAAGTTCCCGGGTCTCGGACGCAAGGGAAGAATGTTCTGATAAGTGAATTCCACCCTGCTTGCAGGAGTGAATCAAATAAAAAGACAAATTATATATTTGGAGGAAAAGAAAAATGGCAGTTAAGATTCGTCTCAGAAGAATGGGTAAGAAAAAGGCACCTTTCTATCGTGTGGTAGTTGCAGATTCCCGTTATCCCCGTGACGGCAGGTTCATCGAGGAGATCGGTTACTACAACCCTCTCACAGATCCCGCTGACATCAAGATCGATGCAGAGGCTGCAAAGAAGTGGATCGGAAACGGCGCTCAGCCTACTGATACAGTACGCGCTATCCTTAAGAAGCAGGGAATCATCTGATAAGGGGACATATTATGAGTGACCTTTTAACTTATATGGCCAGATCCCTCGTCAACAATCCCGACGAGGTAGTCGTTAAGAAGTCCGAGCGCGGCAATACTGTTGTTTTCGAGCTTTCCGTATCACCTGATGATATGGGAAAGATCATCGGAAAGAACGGCAGAAGGGCTCAGGCTATCCGTTCGATCATGAAAGCAAAGTATCTTAAGAGCGGCAAGCGCGTTGTCGTAGATATCATTGACTGATGACCGAACGTTTTGTGATCGGCAAGATAATAAATGCGCACGGTATTCGGGGAGAGGTAAAAGTCTTCCCGATTACTGATGATGCAAAAAGATTTAAGAAGCTGAAGAAAGTTATCCTGTCAAAGGATCCGGAAGGTGATCCCGGCATTTCTTATGATGTTGAATCAACCAGGATCGATAAGGATGTCGTTCTGGTGAAGTTCAGGCAGACTGAGGACAGGACTGAAGCCGAGAAGCTCAAGGGAATGTTCCTTTCGGTTGGCAGGGAAGATGCGGTCAAGCTTCCTGAGGACAGGTTCTTTATTGCCGATCTTATAGGTCTTGAAGCTGTCGATGACGATATCGGCAGTCTCGGTGTCGTCAATGATGTATATGAGACCGGGGCAAACTCTATCCTTAGCATCAGGAGAAGCGGTAAGAGAGATCTTCAGGTTCCTTTCCTTAAGACTGTGTGCTATGAGGTCGATACGGGTTCAGGCATTATCAGGACACGTCTTCCCGAAGGATTATATGAGATATACGAGACTTCGAAAGGCGGCGGAAGATGAAGTTTTCGGTGCTGACACTCTTTCCGTCACAGGTTAAGGATTTCCTGTATCAGAGCATTATCGGAAGGGCATGCGAGAAAGGCCTTATCGAGATCGATGCGGTCGATATTAGGGATTTTACCGATGATTCACGATACAGAAAGGTCGATGATACGCTTTACGGCGGCGGAACCGGAATGCTCATGCAGTGCGGTCCCGTATATGATTCCTGGAGGAGCACTTTCGAAAAGGATGAAGACAGGCCTTATACGATCTATGTGAGCCCGAAGGGAAGTGTCTTCGATCAGGAAATGGCCATATCCCTGTCGAAAATGTCTCATATCGCTATCATCTGCGGCCATTATGAAGGTATCGATGCCAGAGTAACGGATGAGATAGTCGATGAAGAGATCTCGATCGGCGATTATGTGCTTACCGGCGGTGAACCGGCCGCATGCGTGATGATAGATTCGATATCCAGGATGATACCCGGAGTGCTTCCGAACATCGAGGCTTTCACTAACGAATCACATATGAACGGAACACTTGAGGCGCCTCAGTATACAAAGCCTCCAAAGTGGCATGATAAGGACGTTCCAGAGGTCCTTATGTCCGGGGACAAGGCAAGGTCAGATGAGTATAACAGGATAGCTTCACTTGTTGAGACATGGGAAAAAAGAGCTGATATGATAGACAGGCTTCAATTGTCTGAAGAAGATTGGACAAAAATGCTTGCATTCAAAAATACGTTGTAATATACTATATCAGCTAAATGGGATGGTCCTCTGCCTGTACGAGGCACGAACATCTACAGGACAAGGAGGAACTCAAGATGGATTTGGTTAAAGTTATCGAGCAGGAAAATCTTCGCAATAACTTTTCCGAGGTCGAGATCGGTGACTATGTAAAAGCTCACCTCAAGATCAAGGAGGGAAACCGTGAGCGTATCCAGGTTTTCGAGGGATATGTCATCGCTCGTAAGGGCGGCGGAATTTCCGAGACCATGACGATCCGCCGTATCTCATACGGCGTAGGTGTCGAGCGTATTCTTCCCGTACATTCTCCCAAGATCGAGAAGATCGAAATCGTACGTAAGGGTCGCGTAAGAAGAGCAAAGCTCTATTATCTCCGCGGACGTCAGGGAAAAGCTGCACGTATCCAGGAGAAGCTCTGATTCTTCGGACAAAAGCGAAGTTCAATTTGAACAAAAAGACGGGGATCGTATCAAGCGGTCCCCGTTTTTTGTTCTTTTTTGTATGCACATAGCTAAGTATGTGTTAACCATTTGTTTCTCTAGTTTTAATAATTTGTATAAAGATGCTTTGACTTATTGTTATGTTCAAAATCAATATGTAACATGTGAATATATTGTTTTTGGAGGTGAAGATAGATGAGAGTTAAAAAAGTATTATGTACTGTGTTATCTGTTTTGATTATAATGAGTACTTCTTTTTATGTTTCTGCTTCTTCAACTAATACTAAGTCGAATGCAGTGTCAAATGTTCAATCTCTTAATCCATTAACATTAGAATACAATGAAAATGGTGTTAATGAGTTCGTTACTAGACTTTATCTGATTTGTATTGGAAGAGAGCCTGATTCCAAAGGGTTGGCCGATTGGACTGAGAAACTAAAAAATGGAAAAGCGACTGGTGTGTCTGTTGCTTTTGGTTTTATCTTTTCTCCTGAGTTTCAAAACAAAGGGTATTCGAATGACAAATATGTTGAAATAATGTATAAGGCTTTCTTCGGAAGGGATTCAGATCCTGCTGGCAAAGCTGACTGGCTTTTAAAAATGAATAATGGGATGAGTCGTGAGGATTTGTTTTTGGGGTTTGCTAATTCTAATGAATTCTTTAAGTTGTGTGGTTCTTATGGAATAACAGCAGGATGCTATATAAGAGGGAAGGATTATAACAAAGTAGCTCAAATCAATTTGTTTGTGGATAGGTTGTATAGCATTATACTGGGCAGATCTTGTGATCAATCGGGAATGATAGATTGGTCTAATAAATTGGCTAGCAGAAAAATAAGTGGTGCAGAAGCTGCTTATGGTTTTGTATTTTCAAGTGAGTACAGAAACAAGAATAAAACCGATAGTGAATTTCTTGAGGATCTTTATAAGGCATTTATGGGACGATCATCAGATTCAAGTGGTAAGTCATATTGGCAAAGTCAGTTGGATTCAGGAAAATGTGACAGAGATATTTTTAATGGATTTGTTGGTTCTGCAGAGTTCTCGCAAATATGTGATTCTTATGGAATTACAAGAGGCAACGGATTAATGTCTGGTGAAAAGAGTGCAAGAGCCAACAAAGCATATATTGCGCCAACAAATCCTACATCAAAACCATCCTCTAATCCATATGATAATGTTTCAATTCCTAATCAAGTATTACTTGATAAAAATGGTATAAAGATTACAGCAACTGGCTATACAAGTAAAGGTTATTATGGACCACAAATTAATCTTCTTGTTGAGAATGATAGTAATAATGATGTAATCATCCAAGCTCGTGATGAATCTGTGAATGGTTATATGATTGATTGTTCGATGTCGATTGAAGTGGGTGCAGGTAAAAAAGCAAATGATAAGCTTAGCATTTCCAAAAGCAGTCTTGAACTCAGTGGTATTACAACTATTTCTTACATTGATTTATCTTTCCTTGTTATTGACAATGAAACTTGGGACGATATATTTAAAAGTGATTCTATTAGGATTAATACAACAGCTTCTTCATATAACCAACCAATAGATGAATCAGGAACATGTTTATATGACAAAAATGGAATAAGAATAATAGGCAAAGGAATAAAAAATGATATTTCCATTTTGGGGCCATCTCTTATTGTGTACATTTATAACAACACTGACAAAGATATAACAGTTCAAGTGCGTAGTTTTTCGGTAAATGGTTATTCTATTTCTCCAGTATTTTCTTCAGATGTTGGAGCACATAAACGTATAGTTGATGATATTGTTATCCCTTCATCAAGTCTTGAAAATAACGGCATAACAAACATTAATGATATCGAGTTGTATTTTCATATTTTTGATCAACAAACTTGGGATGATATATTAAATACACCAACGGTAAACATCTACTTTTAATTAATAATTACAAGATACTCCAACATTGTTTGGAGTATCTTGTTCTAATTTGCTATTTATTTTATATATAAAATGATTTAAAATTTTCAAAGTTAACATTATATAAAACGAAAAGGAGATCATTATGAACCTTTCACCACTTCAGAAAGCAAGATATGAGTATCAGCCTAAGCTCCCGGGCATGCTCAGGAACGGCGTTGCAGAGATCTGCGTTAAGGAAGGCGCAGCTACACAGAGTGTTGCAGACCAGGATAAGATCCAGGCTCTCTTCCCCAATACATACGGAAAGCCCGAGATCACTTTCGAGAAGGGCGCTAATACAGCTCCCGACAAGCGTCAGGTTGTCGGAGTAATCCTCTCCGGCGGACAGGCTCCCGGCGGACACAACGTTATCACAGGTCTTTATGATGCTCTTAAGGCTACAAACAAGGATAATGTTCTCCTCGGCTTCAAGGGCGGTCCTTCAGGTCTTCTCGAGGATTCCTATGTTGAGTTTACGGATGACTTCATCGATTCCTACAGGAATACAGGCGGATTTGATATCATCGGTTCCGGCAGAACAAAGCTCGAGACAGAAGAGCAGTTCGCCGTTGTTGAGGAAGTTGCCAAGAAGCACGGTCTCAATGCTATCGTTATCATCGGCGGTGACGACTCCAACACAAATGCTGCAGTACTTGCTGAGTATATGGCTGCCAAGAATACAGGCATCCAGGTTATCGGCTGCCCTAAGACGATCGACGGCGACCTGAAGAACGAGGACATCGAGGCTTCTTTCGGTTTTGATACAGCTACCAAGACATATTCCGAGGTTATCGGCAACATCGAGCGTGATGCCAACTCTGCTAAGAAGTACTGGCACTTCGTAAAGGTTATGGGCCGTTCCGCTTCCCACGTTGCACTCGAGTGTGCTCTTGAGACACAGCCCAACATCTGCCTTATCGGTGAGGAAGTTGCTGCTAAGAAGATGTCCCTTTCCCAGATCACAAACTACATTGCTGATTCCGTTGCTGCAAGAGCTGCTAACGGCGATAACTTCGGTGTAGCTATCATTCCTGAGGGTATTGTTGAGTTCGTACCCGAGTTCTCCGCTCTCATCAAGGAGATCAACGAGCTCCTCGCCGGCTCCAAGACAGAGGAGTTCAATGCTCTTCCTACATGGCAGGCAAAGTATGACTTTATCAAGGCAGGTCTCACAGAGTCCGCTTTCGCTGTATTTGATATCCTTCCTGCAGGCATCCAGCAGCAGCTCTTCCTTGAGAGAGATCCTCACGGTAACGTTCAGGTTTCTCTTATCGAGTCCGAGAAGCTCTTCTCCGAGATGGTCAAGAAGGAGCTTGCTAACCGTAAGGCTGCAGGCACATATAACGGAAAGTTCTCCGCTCTCCATCACTTCTTCGGTTATGAGGGCCGCTGCGCTTTCCCTTCGAACTTCGATGCAGACTACTGCTACTCACTCGGTTACAACGCATGCATGCTCATCCTCTACGGATACACAGGTTACCTCTCAAAGGTTTCCAATATCAGCAAGCCTGCTGAGGAGTGGGTTGCCGGCGGTATGCCTATCACGAAGATGATGAATATCGAGAGAAGAAACGGTGCAGATAAGCCCGTTATCCGTAAGGCTCTTGTTGAGCTCGACGGCAAGCCTTTCCAGTTCTTCGCTGCAAACAGAGAGAAGTGGGCTGTAGAGACATGCTTCACATATCCCGGAGCTATCCAGTACTATGGTCCTTCCGAGGTCTGCGACATCACTACAAGAACACTCGCACTCGAGAAGTCCTGATATCATTAAACGATATTACTGACAAGGGAGCTGCCCGAAGGGGCGGCTCCTTTTGTTTATAAAGAATAGAGTCTGTTATGTTATCATTAAAGGCAGAAAGAATCCTGGAGGATATGATGGCACAGAGTATCAACTGGTTCCCGGGGCATATGCGCAAGGCGCTCCGCGAGACCGAAGAAAACCTTAAACTCGTCGATATAGTATATGAGACATGTGATGCAAGGATACCCTTTTCGAGCAGAAATCCTGAATTGAACAGGATACTCGGAAATAAGCCGAGGATAATCATCCTTAACAAGGCCGATCTTGCAGATCCAGCGAAGACAGCTAAATGGGTGGACTGTTTCAAGTCGTCGGGAATAACGGCCGTTCCTATGGAAGCAAACCGAAAGAAGGGAATAGATAAGCTTATAAAAGCTACAGAGGAACTCTGCAGCGACATAATCGAACGTGCGAAGGCCAAGGGACGCGAGGGAAGGACCATCAAAGTCATGGTCGTCGGTGTTCCGAATACGGGTAAATCCACCCTTATAAATGCTCTGTCGGGGAAAAAGGCAGCAGTTACCGGTGATAAGCCCGGTGTTACAAGAGCACCTAAATGGATCAGGACCGAATCGAAGCTCGATCTTATGGATATGCCCGGAGTATTATGGCCGAGGCTCGGTTCCAGAAGGAGTCAGCTCGTATTGACTGCCACCGGAGCCGTTAAGGCAGAAGTAACTGACAGTGTTGAAGTCGCATATGAGACAGTCAATCTCCTTTGCGGACTTTACCCTGATCTTATCGAAGCCAGGTACAGAATTGAGATATTTGAAGGACAGGATGAGTACGACAGGTTCCTTGAGATGGGCAAAAAGATGGGGTGCCTGATGTCGGGCGGAAGGATAGATGAGGAGAGATTCTCCAGGCTTATGCTCGATGATCTGAGGAGCGGAAGGATAGGCAGGATTACTCTTGAGGATCCTGACAAGCCCGTGAAGGAGTAAGTGTTATGGCAAGACTGACAGAAGAACAGCTGATCGAGAAGTATGTACAGCTCGATACATATGAGAATGAATACAGGGATAAGGGTTTTACGTTTATTGCCGGTATCGACGAAGCCGGCAGGGGACCTCTGGCAGGACCGGTCGTTGCAGCAGCATGTATACTCGATAAAGATATCAGGATCCTAGGCCTCGATGATTCAAAGAAGCTTTCCGAGAAAAAGCGTGAGGCACTCTATGACGAGATCGTAAGCAAAGCTCTTGCTTATTCTGTAGTCAGGGTGGAAGCATCCAGGATAGATGAGGTCAATATACTTAATGCAACAAAGGAAGCCATGAGGACCTGTGTCAGAGAACTGACGGATAAAGGGTTTGATCCTCAGATACTGCTGATAGATGCAGTAAAGCTCGAAGGGACAGGTAAGACTGTAGTTCCCATCATAAAAGGTGATGCAAAATCGAATTCGATCGCTGCCGCATCCATTCTTGCGAAGGTCACAAGGGACAGGATCATGAAAGAATATGATGAAGTATATCCGGGGTACGGTTTTTCAAAACATAAAGGGTACGGTACGGCAGAGCACTATGCCGCGATAAGGGAAAAAGGGATGACAGATATACACAGGAGAACCTTTTTAAAGGTTATCCACTAACAACTGTCCTAATAAATGGACTCATTGTCGGTTTTTGTCGGTAATTCGGTACAATTTCCGAACATATTTTGTTGACAAAGGTGTATCCTATATGTAGAATTAATTCAGAAAATCAGAACAAACGTTCACGGAGGAGCATAAGATGGCTAAGAACAAATCTACAAAGGGAAGCGTAACATCTGTACCTGCTGCTGATCAGTCAGAGAGGAAGAAAGCTCTTGAGGCGGCAATGGCTCAGATAGAGAAACAGTTCGGTCATGGAGCTGTCATGAGAATGGGAGATCAGGCTGCTACTGAGATAGAAACTATACCTACAGGAGCGCTTACTCTTGATATCGCACTCGGTATAGGCGGTCTTCCCAGAGGAAGGATCGTTGAGATATACGGACCGGAATCTTCAGGTAAGACAACTGTTGCCCTCCATTGTGTCGCCGAAGCGCAGAAGAATGGCGGAACATGTGCCTTCATTGATGCGGAGCATGCGCTCGATCCTGTTTATGCAGCAGCTATCGGAGTGGATATAGACAATCTTTTACTCTCACAGCCCGATAACGGAGAACAGGCTCTTGATATTGCCGAGACTCTTGTCCGCAGCGGTTGTATAGATGTTATCGTTATCGATTCCGTTGCTGCTCTTGTACCCAGAGCCGAGATCGAAGGTGAGATGGGCGATTCCCATGTAGGACTTCAGGCAAGGCTTATGAGCCAGGGCCTCCGTAAGCTTACCGGAATCATCGCTAAATCAGGCACGATCTGCATTTTCATCAATCAGCTCCGTGAGAAGATAGGTGTAATGTTCGGTAACCCCGAGACTACAACAGGCGGACGTGCGCTTAAGTTTTATTCTTCTGTCAGACTTGATGTAAGAAAGACTGAGACTCTCCGTAACGGTACTGAGGTGATCGGAAGCCATACGAAGGTTAAAGTCGTTAAAAATAAGGTTGCGCCGCCTTTCAAGGAAGCTGAATTCGATATTATGTACGGCAAGGGAATATCCAAAGAAGGTTGTATCATCGATCTTGCTGTAGAGAATAATATCATAGAGAAGAGCGGATCCTGGTTCGCTTATAAGGGCCAGAAGATAGGTCAGGGTAAGGATAATGCAAGGAATTACCTCCTTGAGAATCAGGATGTCAGGAATGAGATCGAGATGCTTGTACGTGATTCCTATAAACCTGCTGATCCCGACATTCAGGATGATGATCCTGCTGTAAGCGGAAAGCCTGATGCAGATATAGATCTTGAAGGTGATGACGATATCCTCGGAATCGATATCTAACCGGAAATGTCTAATTCTAAAGTCGACCAGGCTGTAACTGATGCTATAAGACATATAGGTATCGGGACATCTTCATACTGGAAGGTAGTAGACCATCTGACCGGACTCGGATATGACAGGGATCTGTCTGTTAAAGCAGCTGATAAGCTCGTGGAGCGGAAGTACATAGACGATGTGCGTGCAGGACATAAGGTCCTGCGCACACGCGTCGGTAAAAAACAGGAGAGCCGTTCTTATATCTATATGAGATTGCTATCTGCCGGTCTAAAACAGGAGAACGCTTCCGTATTATCTGATTCTCTGCCATCGGATGATGAGACATGTTATCAGCTGTTTTGTGCATTTTCTGACGACGCATTGTCATTGCCTGAAGAAAAAAGGGAAGATTTCTTCAAAAAGACCGGGAAAAAGCGCGGTTATTCATATGAATCCATTATGTCTGCATATTCTAGATGGCTGTCATCATGATTAATATGTTATATTATCTGAAGTATATTTCAGGTGATTAATATGGACAGATCAAATTACAGCATATCGATGATATCCCTTGGATGCTCTAAGAATCTTGTTGATGCAGAATGCATGGTCAAGAGACTTAAGGACGCGGGATATAACTATTCAGAAGATAACAGGGCGGATGTTCTTATCATCAACACATGCGGATTCATCGAATCTGCCAAGAAGGAAGCTATCGATACTATCCTGAGTGCGGGCGATCTTAAATCAGAAGGGCTGATCAAGTATATCATTGTGTCCGGATGCCTTCCTCAGAGATACAGTAAAGATATCCTCAAGGAAATGCCTGAAGTTGATATCGTTCTTGGAACATCCCATTATAAGGATATCCTTGAAGCCGTCGATTCCTTATTATTACAGTCTGATATTCAAAATGAGTATGTAACTGAAGCGGGCGGGATCGACCATCTTTCTTTCGGCCGTGAGATATCCACTAAGAGCTTTGCATGGCTTAAGATCGGAGAAGGCTGCCTTAACAGATGTTCTTTCTGTGCTATTCCTCTTATTAGGGGCAAATTTATCTCTAGACCTTTGGAAGAGATCCTTGAAGAAGCCCGGATGCTTGCAGGGCAGGGTTATAAAGAGATAATACTTGCCGCACAGGATACAACAAACTATGGACTGGATCTTTACAAGAAACGTTCATTACCCGTTCTGTTGAGGGAATTGTCGAAGATCAATGGTATCGATCTCATCAGAGTCATGTACGGATATATGGACGGTATAGATGATGAGCTGATAGAAGAGATAGCTACAAATCCCAAGGTTGCACATTATCTTGATATCCCTATCCAGCATGGTGATGATGAAGTCCTTCGCAGGATGAATAGAAGAGATACGGCCGATAAGATAACGGAAACGCTTCAGAGATTAAGAAGCCGTATTCCGGATATTATCATCAGGACCACAGTTCTTGTAGGTTTCCCTGGGGAGACAGAAGAACAGTTTGAGACTCTTAAGGAAAATCTCCGTAAATGGCGCTTTGACAGGCTCGGATGCTTCAGTTTCTCGCCTGAGGAAGGGACAAAGGCCTATGATATGGATGATCAGATCCCCGAAGAGGTCAAGGCTCACAGAAATAAGGAGATATATGATCTTCAATCGTCGATTTCACTTGAATCGAATAATGCCAGACTGGGAAGTATAGTCACCATAACTATTGATTCTATTTCCGAAGATGGTATATTCTACATTGGCAGAAGCTATGGTGAGGCTCCGGAAGTCGACCCTTCGATCTATGTTCTTGCCAGAAATGGCGAACTCCAGATAGGCCAGAGAGTCGAAGTAGAGATAGTCGAAGCTTCTCAATATGAACTTACAGGAGTTACAAGATGAATCTACCTAATAAGCTTTCGATGTTAAGGATAATCCTTATCCCTTTCACGTTGCTGTTTATGCTCCCTATATCGATATTCGGCTGGGGACCTGACGGATGGAATGAATTTGTATCAAACCATGGAATGCTCATTGCAGCCGTATTGTTTATCATTGCATCACTTACAGATATGTTTGACGGCAAGATCGCCAGAAAATACGATCTCATTACAAATCTCGGTAAATTCCTGGATTCACTTGCCGATAAGATGCTCGTAATCGCCGTCCTTATCGCCTTTGTTCAGATCGGGAGGATCTCTGCATGGCTCTTGATGATCATTATCCTTCGAGAGTTTATGGTTACCGGTATAAGGATGCTCGCTGCCGAGAAAGGCAATGTAATGGCCGCAAAGATGATCGGTAAGATCAAGACGGTCACTCAGATGATCGCGATCATCTATCTTATGTTCGAGCCTACGATATTGAAGATAGCCGGAGAGGATGGTGTTTATCCTCTTCCTGTATGTCCTATAACAGTCATTGGAGACATCCTGTTCTTCATCTGTGTGATAATGACAGTTATCTCCGGACTGGACTATCTTCTTAAGAATCTTGACTATCTGAAGAATTCTGACTGATTTGAAAAAAAGATATTGACAATTTCATTGTATTACATTAAAAGTGTATTGTAGATTGTGTAAGCAGTCCAAACGGAGGTAAATAAAATGACAAATGAAGAAATTTTCAGCAGCATTAAGTCTATGATCGTTAACCAGCTCGGTGCAGACGAGGACTCCATCACACTTGAGTCTTCTTTCGTTGATGATCTTAATGCAGATTCCCTTGACATGGTCGAGCTCGTTATGGCTATGGAGCAGGAATTTGATATCCAGATCCCTGATGAAGTTGCAGAGAAGGTTGGAACAGTCGGTGATGCTGTTGAGTACATTAAGGGTCTTGCTGAGTAATAGATAAGACTTTTAACTTGATAAAGTATAAGAATAGAGCCGGATGCATATTGCATTCGGCTCTTTTACGGATAAAATAGTCATATGAAAGATTATACCGAACTCGAAGAGAAGATAGGATACCGTTTTAAGGACAGAAAGCTCCTTGAGACCGCTTTTACCCATACAACATATGTATTTGAGCATCATATGGGGCACTATATGTCAAATCAGAGGCTTGAATATATAGGTGATGCCGTTTGTGATCTCGTTATCGGCAGAAAACTCTATGAGCTCAGACCCGAAGCAGATGAGGGCTTCCTGTCCAAGACCAGGAGCATCATCGTCTGCGAGAGGTCTTTCGCGGAAGTTGGCAGGAAACTGGACTTTCCCGAATACCTTTTGCTCGGCAAGGGCGAACGGCAGACAGGCGGTGCATCAAAGGATTCGACTATTGCAGATGCATTTGAAGCTCTTATTGCCGCTATATATTTTGACGGAGGTATGGATGAGGCATCCAGGGTTATCCTTTCCGTACTTGATGAGACTATAAAGCTCGCTGCAGACGGAAAGCTCTTCCTTGATTATAAGAGCAGACTCTATGAGATAGCGCAGCAGAAGAATAATCAGCACCTGATAAGGTTTGAGGTCCTTGATGAGAGGGGACCTGCTCATATGCGCGAATTTGAGGTCGCCGTATATGCTGATGACCGTCTTCTTGCCAGATCCTGCGGCAAGAGCAAAAAGGATGCCGAACAGAAATGTGCTCAGGCCGCTCTTTCCGTATATGAGGAGCTTTTTTGCTGAGTCGGTCTCTCTTTGATCTTTTTTCATTCTGAAATTTAGGCACTGTTGTGCTATACTTATTAACGCGCGTTTTAATATAAAAGAAAGAAACAGGTACGGATGCATCTAAAAAAGCTTGAGATACAGGGTTTTAAGTCATTCCCGGAATATACTCTTATCGAATTCGATGAGGGTATGACCGCTGTTGTCGGCCCTAACGGAAGCGGTAAATCAAATGTTACCGATGCTGTAAGGTGGGTTTTGGGTGAGCAGAGCGTTAAATCACTCAGAGGCGGCAAGATGGAGGACGTTATCTTCAACGGTACACAGTCCAGAAAGCCCATGAACTATGCAGAAGTATCGATCACGCTTGATAACAGCGATAAATATATCGACTATGAATATGATGAGATCCAGATAACCAGACGTCTTTACAGATCCGGTGAGAGTGAGTACCAGATCAATAAGGTCAACTGCAGGCTGAAGGATATAATTCGCCTTTTCCTCGATACCGGTCTCGGTAAGGATGGTTATTCCATAGTCGGACAGGGTAAAGTCGATGAAGTACTGTCTACTAAATCAGAAGACAGGAGAAGGGTCATCGAGGAAGCTTCCGGTATTGTTAAGTATAAAGTCCGTAAGGATGAAGCTGAGCGTAAGCTCAATTCCACCGAACAGAATCTTACCAGGATAGACGATATTCTTAATGAACTGACGGAACGCGTCGGACCTCTTAAGGAGCAGGCAGAAAAAGCAGCGCAGTACCATAAGGCTTATGAAGCACTTAAGGAGAATGACATTGCAATGCTCGTCCGTAAGATCGACGATGCGGAGAATGCAATGGGTGATTCTTCCGATATCAAGAAAAAGCTCGAGGAAGAGATAAAAGAACAGGAAGACAGATATCTTGATCTTCGTAACAGTAATTCTGAACTGTCGGAAGAATCGGAAAGACTCGATGAGAAGATAGAAGATAAGAGACAGGAACTTTCTGATGTTACCGAGGAATATCATGATATCTCCGTTGAGATCAAGGTCTGTGAAGAGAGGATCAAGCAGCTCGAGACGAGATCCGGCGAGATAGAAGATGAAGTCGGGAACTTTAACGAAGACCTCAAGAAACTCAGGGATGATCATAAGAAGCACAGTGATAAGGCTGACCAGCTGCTGAAGCAGGCTTCTGAAGAGAAGAAGAAAGCTGAGGATGCGGTCCTTGAGAGAGAGCAGCTCCTTGAGAAGTTCAGGGATTCCGAGGAAAGCCAGAACAAGATCAAGCGGGACATAGAATCCAAGACTAATGAACTGATAGATACAAAAGACCGTATCAATACATCTAATACGAGGATCGATTCCCTTAAGGAACGTCTCGATGAGCTTTCTTCAGCCAGAGAGTCTTATATCCAGTCCTCTGAAGAACTAAAGGCCGGTATTAAGAAAGCCGATGAGCTGTGGCGTGAGATGATGGAGAAGGAAGGTGAGGTCACCTCGGATATCGAGCAGAGAAACGAGAAGATCAAATCCCTTTCCAAGAAAGAAAACAAGATGCTCGCAGATTATGAGAGCATGAACAGGAAGTTCCTTTCGGATAAGTCAAGGCTCAAGACACTTAATGAACTTGAGAAGCGTAAGGAAGGATATCAGGAGTCCGTAAGAAGGCTCATGAATGAAGCTGAGGCGGATCCTTCAGTTAAAAAAGGTATATTCGGAATAATCGGAGATCTTATCTCTACTGACAAAAAATATGATATCGCTGTCGAGACCGCTCTCGGTAACGCTATCCATAATGTCGTAACAAGAAAAGAGCAGGATGCTGCCGATCTTATCAGGATACTCAAGGAAAGACACCTTGGAAGAGTCACTTTCCTTCCTATAGAGAATATCAAGCCGAGGAGCATCGAGAGGAATACGCTTTCGGATGCTAAACGCCAGGCAGGCTTTATAGGTGTTGCATCGGATCTTGTCGAGTGTGATAAGGAGATCAGGGATATAATCGAGAATCTTCTCGGAAAGATCATCATCTGTGACGATATGGACAGTGCCAGGACTATTGCAAGAGCTATATCTCATTCTGTTAAGGTGATCACACTGTCGGGTGATTCCGTAAATCCCGGCGGTTCTCTTACCGGAGGAAGCATCAGAAAGGATTCTGTGGGCATCCTCGGAAGAGCCAGGGAGATAGAGGATCTTAAGAAGGATATCGATAAGCAGGAACAGGATCTTTCCGTTATAGAGGCTCAAAGACAGCTTCTTGATGAAGAGTCCGGAGACCTTAAGCGTGAGATCGCCCAGCTTGGAGAACAGCTTAAGTATTTTTCGATGGAACGTGTTAAAGCAGAGACTGAGTACAGAAACCTTAATTCCAGGAGCGAAGACCTGGATTCCAGCATAAAGGATATCGAGGCTCAGATAGGTGATATCTCTACTGAGAAACTGCGCCTTGAAGATGATCTTGAAGAACTCGTTACGATCGCCAAGGAGACAGAGGGCGAGCTTTCTGATTTCAGGGACGACATACTGAAAAGTGACAACATCGCCAAGGAGTTTAATGATAAGCTCGATATACTGCGTGACCGTATTTCCGCGATGAGGACCGAATCCGAGAGGATCCTTGCGGAAAGAAACGGTGTTATGCAGCTTGCGTCCCATATCAAAGAGGAGATCGCGAGAAAGGAATACGACCTGAATTCGAGGATCTCAGAGAATGAAGAGATCAGGAAAGAGGCTTCTGAGATCAGGGATCAGCTTAAGTCTCACCTTGAGAAGAGGGAGAAGCTCGCAGTCAAAAATACCGAGCTATCCGAGAAGGTCAAGGAACTTTCGACAAGGAAGAGCGAGATCGACAAGAATCTGTCAGGGTTTGTTTCGCGCCTTACTGAGATCAATGATATTCTTACGAATCTCCGTAACAGGCATAATGCTCTCATCAATAAGTACGAGAAGTATATCAATGATATAGATCTTTCTAAGAACAGGCTCTGGGAGGATTACGAGACTACTTATGATAACGTCAAGGGCAAGTATCCTGAAGTTACCAATATCGCCGAGACCGGCAAGATCATCACAAAGCTCAGAAATGAGATAAAGGGTCTTGGCCCCGTTAATCTTGCTGCTATCGATGAGTATAAGGAAGTCTCTGAACGTTTCGAGTTCCTGACGAGCCAGCGTGATGATATCGCTACAGCCAAAGCAAACCTTGAGAAGGTCATCGCCGACCTTGTCGAAGAGATGAAGAAACAGTTCGTATCGCAGTTTACGGTCATCAATGAGAATTTCAAGACGGTCTTTACGGATCTGTTTAACGGCGGTTCTGCTGAGATCATCCTGGAGAATGAAGAGGATGTCCTGAACTGTAATATCGAGATCAAGGCTCAGCCTCCGGGAAAGAGACTTCAGAGCCTGACACTGCTTTCCGGCGGTGAGAGATGCCTTACGGCTATTGCTCTTCTTTTCGCGATCCTTCAGCTCCGTCCTTCGCCATTCGTTATCCTCGATGAGGTCGAAGCGGCGCTCGATGACGTCAATGTTACCAGATTTACGGATTTTGTACGCCGTTATACGGCAAGGTCGCAGTTTATCCTCGTAACACATCGAAAAGGTACGATGGAGGCTTGCGACAGGATGTACGGCGTAACGATGCAGGAGAGAGGTATCTCCAAGATTCTATCTATGAGGATTCAGTAATATGGGTTTATTTGAAAAGTTTAAAAAAGGCCTCAGGAAAACAAGGGAATTCTGGAGCAATGAGTGGACAAAGACCCTTTCGGCTCACGGAAGGTTCGATGATGACATGCTCGATGATTTTGAAGAGATCTTGGTCAGGGCGGACTGCGGTGTTCCTGCGAGTGAAGATGTGATCGAGACGATCAAGGAGCATATCAGAAAGACCGGTGATGACAGCAGTGAGACTGTTATGAAGGTCGTTAAGAAAAGGATCATTGAGATCCTTGGAGATAAGACTGAGATCGAGATAGTACCCGGGAAACTCAATATCATCCTTATGGTAGGCGTAAACGGTACGGGTAAGACTACTACGGCCGGCAAGCTCGCTTCCAGATATAAGAAGGAAGGGAAGAAGGTCATGCTCGCTGCAGCCGATACTTTCAGGGCTGCTGCCGTTGAACAGCTCAAGGCCTGGGGCGAGAAGACATCTACTGCCGTTATCTCCAATTCGGAAGGTACGGATCCCGCTTCTGTTGTTTTCGATGCGATAAAGGCTGCTCAGGCCAGAGGGACAGACATCCTTATCGTCGATACAGCCGGAAGGCTTCACAACAAGAAGAACCTTATGGAGGAACTCTCAAAGATCAACAGGGTCATCTTGAGAGAAGCGCCTGATGCCAATATCAGATCGATGCTCATTATCGATGCGACTACGGGCCAGAATGCCGTTATCCAGACGGAAGCCTTCTCTGAAGCGGTCTCTCTTGATTATCTCGGCATCACGAAACTCGACGGTTCCGCAAAGGGCGGTGTTGCTATCGCCGTATCTTATCTGGCCAAGGTTCCTATTGTACTTGCAGGACTGGGTGAAGGGGTAGAGGACCTTGAGGATTTTGATCCTGAATACTTTGCGGATTCGCTGTTTGAGGAATAAGGTTTACAACTGCTTTTCGATGTGATATTATCTCATAGCTTGCCGTGACGCAGATACAGGATCGTCCGACCTTATCTTTGTCACAGGCGTATCTTAAAACAGGAGGACAAGATCATGGATGTTATCAACAAGGCTGACATCATCAAGGAGTATGCTACTCATGAGGGCGATACAGGATCTCCCGAGGTTCAGATCGCTATCCTTACAGCAAGGATCAACCACCTCACAGAGCATCTTAAGGTTCACAAGGGTGACCACCATTCCAGAAGAGGACTTCTCATGATGGTTGGTAAGAGAAGAGGACTTCTTGATTATCTTGCAAAGATCGATATCGAGAGATACAGATCCCTTATTGCAAGGCTCGGCATCAGAAAGTAATAACTTTTTGGAAACTCAAAACGGCTTCGGGACACTCCCGGAGCCGTTTTTCATTGCATTTGTTTAATTTTATAAATATATAAAGTATAATCAACTGTATAGATCGACTTGCGAGGTAATAGCTCATGAAAGACGGATTTATAAGAGTTGCGGCTTGCACACCCGAGACAAGGGTTACCGACATTGATTTCAATTCAAGTAAGATAACAGAGAATATCATAGAAGCTGCCGGGAACGACTGTGCACTGATCGTATTCCCCGAGCTTTCCATTACAGGGTATACATGCGGAGATCTTTTTCTTCAGGAGAGGTTTCTCGAGAAGGCTCTGAATGCACTCATGGAGATCGCAGATAAGACGAAGGACCTTGAGATCACCTCTGTTGTAGGTATCCCGCTCATAAATAACGGAAAGCTCTATAATACTGCGGCCGTTATCTGTCATGGTGATATCCTGGGATTTGTTCCCAAGAAGAATATCCCTAATTATTCGGAATTCTATGAGATGCGTCATTTTACCCCATATGACGGCGAGACGGATATGTGGGAGGACATACCTTTCGGAGATATGATATTCGAGAATGAGTTCATGAAGGAATTCACTTTCGGTATCGAGATCTGTGAGGATATGTGGGTAATGGATCCTCCGTCAAATGATCTTGCCGCGAGCGGAGCCATGATAATACTCAATCTGTCTGCCTCCGATGAAGTCATCGGCAAGGCCGAATACAGGAAAAAGCTCGTATCCATGAGATCTGCCGCAACTGTCAGCGCATATGTCTATGCCGACTGCGGTATGGGTGAATCTACTCAGGACCTTGTTTTTGCAGGAGCTGATCTTATCGCGGAAAACGGTACGATCCTTGCCTCATCGAAAAGGTTCGCCGGCCCATCGATAACTTATGCCGATATCGATCTTAAGAGGCTTGCACACGAGAGAAGAAGGATAACTTCTGTCAGGATGGAAGATGATTTTGACAGGATCTTCTTTGATACGGAACCTGTTAATGTCCTTGATCTTAACAGACAGTTCCCTAAGCATCCTTTTGTACCCGAAGACTCCAGGGATCTGGAGGGAAGATGTGAGGAGATCCTCACCATGCAGGCTACAGGGCTTGCAACCAGGCTTAAGCATATCAACTGCAAGAAAGCTGTTATCGGTCTTTCCGGAGGTCTTGATTCGACACTTGCACTTATTGTAACGGCACATGCTTTTGATATGCTCGGATTGCCGCGTGACGGCATCATTGCTGTTACTATGCCATGTTTTGGAACGACATCGAGGACAAGGAGCAACTCCGAAGAACTTGCTATCGCTTATAAGACTGATTTCAGGGAAGTTAATATCAAGGATGCAGTCGGCATCCATTTCAGGGATATCGGCCAGGATCCCGAAGTACATGATGTTACATATGAGAATTCCCAGGCAAGGGAGAGGACCCAGGTCATCATGGACATCGCTAATAAGGAGGGCGGTATCGTAGTCGGTACGGGCGACCTGTCAGAGCTTGCACTCGGCTGGGCAACTTATAACGGTGACCATATGTCGATGTACGGCGTTAACTGTTCTATACCCAAGACACTCGTAAGATATCTGGTGTCCTATGAATCACAGAGGACTTCTGATATCGATCCCAATCTGTCGAAAGTACTGAAAGATGTAGTCGATACGCCTGTTTCTCCCGAGCTTCTTCCGCCGACGGCTGACGGAACTATCTCTCAGAAGACAGAGGATCTTGTAGGACCGTATGAGCTCCATGACTTTTTCCTTTATTACTTCCTCAGGTTCGGGATGTCTCCCTCGAAGATCTTCCGTATCGCTCAAATAGCTTTTGAGGGTGTTTATGATAAGGAGACGATCTATAAGTGGGAAGAGACTTTCATCAGAAGATTCTTTACCCAGCAGTTTAAGAGATCCTGTGTACCTGACGGACCTAAGGTAGGAACAGTCTGCCTTTCGCCGAGGGGAGACTGGAGGATGCCTTCAGATGCTTCCTATAAGGTCTGGCTTGAAGATCTTGAGCAGGTCAAGCCCTGATATGATACATTGAGTTGTTACCGGAAAGCCCCGTAAAAGGGGCTTTTTTGTACAGCAAATACAGATGATCTATATTTGCCTCAAAAAATAGTTTGACAATCAAAGTATTATTGCTATCATATAGTAGAACAAAAAATAGCTATACGGATGGTGATAATGAATGGACGAGAAATGGACCAAGAGTATAGATGATCTGACAGCAAGAAGAGACAGTATCCTTGAAGCCGGCGGTCAGGCCAGGATCGATAAGCAGCATGCTTCCGGTAAGCTTACTGCAAGAGAGAGGATGGAAGCTCTTTTTGATGACGGTACCTTTGTCGAGACCGATGATATGGTCTCATCCAGAGCGACCGATTTTGGAATGGATAAGAAGAAAAAGGCCGGAGACGGAGTTATCACCGGTTATGGTAAGGTCCACGGCAAGACAGTATTTGCTTCATCTCAGGATTTTACTGTCAGCGGCGGTTCGCTGGGCCAGGCTCACGCTATGAAGATCTGCCGTGCCATGGATATGGCAATGAAGATGAAGGCTCCTTTTGTTTCAGTCAACGACAGCGGCGGAGCAAGGATCGAAGAGGGTATTGATTCCCTTGCCGGTTATGCGGATATCTTCTACAGGAATACGCTTGCATCAGGTGTTATACCTCAGATCTCTGTTATCCTCGGTCCATGTGCAGGCGGCGCATGTTATTCTCCTGCCATTTGTGACTACATCTTCATGACTGAGAAGACAAGCCAGATGTATATAACAGGACCGCAGGTAGTCAAGTCCGTAACCGGTGAAGAGATAAGTGCTTCCGATCTTGGCGGAGCATCCGTTCATTCTTCTGTCAGCGGTGTTGCTCATTTTGTTTACGAGAATGATCTTGATTGCCTTAACGGCGTAAGAAGGCTCCTGGGATATCTTCCTTCGAGCAATGAGGAAGAAGCTGATGAAGTTCCCGGGATACCTAATGACTCGTGCGCTGATCTTGCCGATATCGTTCCTTCAAATCCCAAGGCGGCATATGACGTAAGGGATGTTATCGATTCTTTCGTTGATGTAGGAAGCTTCTTCGAAGTCCAGCCCGATTTTGCAAAGAATATCGTAGTAGGATTCGCAAGGATCGACGGAGCGACGGTCGGTATCGTTGCAAACCAGAGCAATTGTATCGCAGGGTCCCTCGAGATCAATGCTTCCGATAAAGGCGCGAGATTTATCCGTTTCTGCGACTGCTTTAATATCCCGCTCATAACTCTTGTTGATGTTCCCGCATTTATGCCCGGTTCCAATCAGGAGCACGGCGGCATCATAAGACACGGTGCAAAGCTTCTCTACGCTTTTTCCGAGGCTTCCGTTCCCAAGATCTCGCTTATCATGCGTAAAGCTTACGGCGGAGCTTATATTGCAATGAACAGTAAGGGCCTTGGCGCGGATATCGTCTATGCATGGCCTATTGCAGAGATCGCGGTTATGGGTGCTTCCGGTGCCGTAGCGATCATAGGACGTAAGGCTATCAGTGAAGCAGAAGATAAGGATGCCAAGAAGAACGAGCTTATCGATGAATATAATGACAAGTTCATGAATCCTTATGTTGCAGCTGAGCGCGGTTATGTAGATGAGGTCATCCTGCCTTCGGAGACGAGGGAAAAGATCATATCGGCCCTTATATGCTCCGCAACAAGATGGAAGAACGTCCCTATAAGAAACACGGAAATATCCCGCTTTGACAAGGAGGATGCTGATGGAAAACGAGCTTACAAAAGAACAGATAGCTGCAATGGCAGTTGCCTGCATAGCGGAAGAGACAGGAGAGGATATGAAAAATGTCAGGATCATTTCTTTCCGTGAACTGAAGAGATCATCTCTTGAACAGTATATTGCAGACAATAATATCGATTACAAAAAGTATGAACTGGAGGATGAAATGTATGAGTAAGTATAAGATCACTTTAAACGGCAAGGAATATGAGATGGAGGTCGAACTACTTTCTGACGGAGAGGCTGTAAAGGCGCAGGCAAAGGCACCTTCTTCTGCCCCCAAGGCAGCTCCTGCTCCTGCAGCTCCCAAGGCACCGGCACCTGTTGCCGGTGGAGCCGGATCTGTAAACAGCCCTATGCCCGGAACTATCCTTAAGGTAAATCTTAAGGAGGGAGATAACGTAAAGGCCGGTCAGGCAGTCGTAGTGCTCGAGGCCATGAAGATGGAAAACGACATAACGGCTCCGAAGGACGGCGTAGTTAAGACTGTTGCAGTAGCGCAGGGACAGACTGTAGCTGCAGGTGAATTCCTTTTCGAGGTGGAGTGATATTATGCTTGAGATGCCCTCAAAGAAACTGTTTATAACAGATACTATCCTTCGTGATGCCCATCAGTCCCATGCGGCAACAAGGATGAGGATCGAAGATATGCTTCCTGCATGCGAGATCCTCGATAACATGGGTTACTGGTCTATCGAGTGCTGGGGAGGAGCAACTTTCGATTCATGCATGAGATTTCTCGGCGAAGATCCCTGGGAAAGGCTCAGGATCCTCAAGAAAGCCATGCCAAAGACACCTCTCCAGATGCTCCTGCGCGGTCAGAACCTTCTCGGCTACAGGCATTATGCCGATGATGTCGTTGAGTCTTTCTGCGGCAGGATGATAGAGAACGGTATCAATGTCGTAAGGGTCTTTGATGCCCTTAACGATGTCCGTAATATGGAAGTCGCCATGAAGGCAGTAAAGAAATATGGCGGTACATGTGAGGCGGCGCTGAGCTATACGACGTCTCCCGTTCATTCAGAGGAATACTTCGTTAAGCAGGCGATAACCCTTCAGCAGATGGGTGCCGATGTTATCTGCATCAAGGATATGGCGAATCTTCTGCTTCCCAAGGATGTTTATTCACTTGTTACCAAGCTCAAGGAGGCGGTCGATCTTCCTATACATCTTCATACACACGATACGACAGGTACAGGTTCGATGATCTACTTTGCGGCTGCACTTGCCGGTGTTGATATAATCGACTGTGCTCTTTCACCGATGGCGACAGGTACTTCACAGCCTGCAACGGAGTCGCTTGTTGCAGCATTCAAGGGTACTCCCCGTGATACAGGCCTCGATCTGCCTTCGCTCAACAGGGCTGCAGCCCATTTCAAGGGAGTTGCACAGAAGATGCAGGATCAGGGCATCCTCAACCCCAAGGTACTGCGTGTCGACCCGAATACGCTCATCTATCAGGTTCCCGGAGGAATGCTCTCTAACCTGATATCCCAGCTCAAGCAGGCAAATGCTGAGGACAGATATGAAGAAGTCCTCGCCGAGGTTCCAAGGGTCCGTAAGGATTTCGGTTATCCTCCGCTCGTAACCCCGACATCGCAGATCGTCGGATCCCAGGCAGTCCTGAATGTGCTCATGGGAAGATATAAGACATTTACCAAAGAATCTAAGATGCTCCTTCACGGCGAATACGGACGTCTCCCGGGTGAGGTAAATGAGGAGATTAGAAAGATGGCCATAGGTGATGAAGAGGTCATCACATGCCGTCCTGCAGATCTTCTGGCAAATGAGATGGAAGAGCTTAGGCAGAGTGTTAAGGATATCGCAAAGAGTGAAGAGGATGTCCTTTCATGTGCACTTTTCCCTCAGGTAGCTCCCGAGTTCATAAAGAAGAGGGATCATGTTGAAGAAGTTAAGGATATCAACGTTATCTGGTAATCTTTAGAAGCAATATCGAAAAGAGGATGCGCCCTGTCAGAGTGCATCCTCTTTTTTGTTGTGATATGTAAGATCGTCGATCAGTTGATCTGTACTGCAGGATTACCTGACATTATCGCATTCTCGGGTACATCATCAGTAACAACGCTTCCGCCCAGGATATAAGCGCCCTTGCCGATAGTTACACCCTGCATTACATGTACGTTCGGTCCGAAACATACATTGTCGCCGACCTTGATGGGACGGGCAAATTCCACACCTTCCGATCTTCTCTCGAAGTCAAAAGGCCTGGCCTTGGTGTAGAACCCGCAGTTGGGACCTACGAAAACGTTGTCGCCGAATGTAACTCCTCCTGCATCCTGGATAACGAGATTACACTCTGAATAAAAGTTTTCCCCGACTTCGACATTCCATCCGTAATCGCAGAAAAACGGAGGCTCAACGTTGATCATATCTCCTTTAACTGAGCCGAGTATACCGCGGATCTTCTTTCTTCTTTCCGAACCGTTTACGGCACTTATCTGATTGTATTCGAAGCACAGTTCACGGCATTCGCGCCTCTCCTTAAGGAGATTGTCATCCATATTGACATTGAAAGGCTCGCCTTTTTGCATCTTGCTCTTCTCGTCCATCTTATTTTCCTCCGTAGGACCCTGACCGGTCATTTCCATGTCAGTATATCATATATTATTTTTATTATTTGTGTTTCAGACACTTTAGGGTATAATTTAAAAGGCCGTTAAGGCATTCTTACAAGGGCGAGTAGTGTGTAGATTGAGATCCCGGGAATGCTTCCGTAATCTGAATCTGCGGACTACCTCCTTGTAAGACAATAAATATCTATAAGGAGAGATTCTAATGGAAAAGATCTTCAAGACCGAGATCGCCGGCAGACCCTTAGAGGTACAGACCGGTAAGATCGCACAGTTCGCGAACGGTTCCGTTCTCATCAAATATGGTGAGACTGCCGTTCTTTCAACAGTTACCGCTTCCGCTACACCCAGGGACGGTATCGATTTCTTCCCTCTGTCAGTTGACTATGAAGAGAAGATGTATGCAGTAGGCAAGATCCCCGGTGGTTACCTCAAGAGAGAGGGAAGACCCGGAGAGAAGGCTATCCTTACATCCAGAGTTATCGACAGACCTATCCGTCCTCTGTTCCCCAAGGACCTCAGGAATGATGTCGTTGTCAATAACACAGTTATGGCAGTAGATCCTGACTGTTCACCTGAGATCACAGCCATGCTCGGTACTTCGATCGCTATCGCGATCTCCGATATCCCGTGGAAGGGCCCTGTCGGCGGCGTAGTCCTCGGACTTATCGACAATAAGACTGTTATCAACCCGAATCTTGCTGAGAGGGAAGTATCTCAGATGTATGTAACGCTTGCAGGTACAAGAGACAAGATCTGCATGGTCGAGGCCGGTGCTAACGAAGTTCCCGATGATATCATGCTACAGGCTATCGCTGACGGTCATGAAGTTATCAAGGAGATCGTTAAGTTCATCGATTCTATCGTTGCTGAGATCGGCAAGCCCAAGTTTGAGTATGAGTCTGCTGATGTACCTGAGGATGTATTCGCTATGGTCAAGGAATATGGCTGGGACAAGATGCGCCAGGCTGTTCTTTCCGATGACAAGAGCGTCAGGGATGCTAATGTAGCTAAGCTTCAGGAAGAAGTTGTCGAGCTCCTCGAGAGCAAGGAGGAGGGACTTTCCTCATGGGCTGCTGATGCTATCTACAAGCTCGAGAAGAAGGTAGTAAGAGACTATCTGTTCAGAGAGCATGTACGTGTTGACGGAAGAGCTCTTGATGAGATCAGACCTCTTTCCTGTGATGTCGGAGTACTTCCCAGAGTTCACGGTTCCTCTTTCTTCCAGAGAGGACAGACACAGGTCATGAACATCTGTACTCTCGCTCCTCTTGCTGATGCACAGAAACTCGAGGGCCTTGATGAGCAGACATCCAAGAGATATATCCATCACTATAATTTCCCCGGTTATTCCGTCGGTGAGGCTAAGGCTTCCAGATCTCCCGGAAGACGTGAGATCGGTCATGGTGCTCTCGCAGAGAGATCCCTTATTCCTGTTCTTCCTTCTGAGGAGGAATTCCCTTATGCTATCAGGACAGTATCCGAGATCACAATGAGTAACGGATCTACATCACAGGGTTCTGTCTGTGCATCCACTCTTTCGCTCATGGATGCAGGTGTTCCGATCAAGAGACCTGTTGCAGGTATTTCCTCAGGACTTATTGTTAACGAAGAGAATGATGAGGATTTCCTCGTATTTATGGATATCCAGGGTATCGAGGACTTCTTCGGTGATATGGACTTTAAGGTTGCAGGTACAACGGAAGGTATCACTTCTATACAGGTCGATATCAAGGTAGAGGGACTTTCTCTTGATATCATCAAGGCTGCTTTCGAGATGACACGTAAGGGTCGTCTTAAGATCATCAATGAGATCATCCTGCCCTGTATCCCCGCACCCCGTAAGGAGCTTTCCAAGTACGCACCCAGGATCATCTCAATGCAGATCCCTGTTGACAAGATCCGTGAAGTCATCGGATCAGGCGGAAAGGTCATCAACAAGATCATTGCTGACACCGGTGCCGATATCAACATCAATGATGACGGTATGCTCTATATCTCCACACCTGATCTTGAGAAGGCTGCAAAGGCCCAGTCCATCATCAACGGTATTATCTCCGATCCTGAGGTCGGCGAAGTGTTTGACGGAGTCGTAACAAGACTTATGGACTTCGGTGCATTCGTAGAATTCCTTCCCGGTAAGGAAGGCCTTGTACATATCAGCAAGCTCGCATGGAACAGGGTAGACAAGGTTGAGGATGTCGTACATGAAGGTGACAAGGTTAAGGTCAAGCTCATTGAGATCGATTCCCAGGGCAGGCTTAATCTTTCGATCCGTGATACTCTCCCCAAGCCCGAGGGTTATGTTGAGGAAGAGCCCAGGAAGCGTGAGCCCAGGCAGAACCGTGAGAGAAGGAACGGTTTCTCCGGCAATCGTGAGAGAAGGAACTTCAACAATGATAATGATGATGAAGGTTCCCATAAGGGCAGAAGGATCGAATTCTGATCGCATGAAGTGACTGAATATCAATAACAGTAAGATTGCGGGAGATGCCGGATGGCATCTCCCGTTTCATATTTATAATATGCTTTTTTGAGTAAAGGATAAGAACATGATATAATTACAGTCGCAAAATAGAGGCGGAAAGGGAAAGATATTGAAGATCCTTATAGTCGGTGATGTCTGCGCTGCCCCCGGAAGAAGAGTACTCAACAAAACTCTTCCGGATCTTATCAGACGCGAGAATATCGATTTTTGCATAGTCAACGGAGAGAATGCTGCTCACGGCGTCGGGATAACTCCTAAGATCGCCGATGAGTTCTTCCGCCTCGGAGCTGATGTGATAACTCTCGGTAATCATACTTTCGGAAGTTATGAGTTTCTGTCACAGGTCGGGAAATACGATAATATCGTCGTTCCGTCAAATGTCGGCGGCAAGTGGCCCGGGAATGAATACTGCATCGTTGAGAAGAACGGATTTAAGCTTGGTGTGATCAATCTTCTTGGACAGTTTGCCATGAATCCGATCCCGGATAATCCTTTTAACAAAGCAGAAGAACTTATATCACGCCTTAAGGATGAGCATGTTAACGGGATCGTTGTAGATTTTCATGCCGAGGCTACGGCAGAAAAGACCGCAATGGGCTATCTTCTTGACGGACGTGTAAGTGTTGTCTTCGGAACGCATACCCATGTACAGACAGCCGATAACAGAGTTCTGAAGGGCGGAACAGGTTATATAACTGATATAGGGATGTCCGGTTGTGTCGATTCGGTCATCGGAATGGAGATCTCAAGATCTTTAGGCAGATTAAAGGATAAGCTTCCTGAGAGATATGATCCGCAGGAGGGTGAAGGAGTAATGTGCGGTGTCATTGCTTCCTTAGATGATGAAGGGAGATGCCTTGAGATAAGGCGTTTTAATGAATATGAGTGATATCAAGGATAAAAGGCGTACAGTCGTTTTTCTGCTTATATCTGTTTTCTTTATTGCAGTTGATCAGATAACCAAGATCGCAGTGGTAAGGAATATCGGATACGGCGATACCGTAAAGGTAATCGATAAGTTTTTCTATCTGGATCATGTAAGAAATACCGGAAGTGCATTTTCACTGTTTGCTGACAAGAAGTGGGGCCTGGCTTTCCTTACTGCTGTTTCCGTTGTAATGGCTGTAGTCATCCTGATATGTCTTATCAAGTCCTCATTTCGAAAAGAATTCGATCTTCTGTCGGTTGCCTTTCTGCTCCTTTTCGCCGGTGCCGCGGGCAATCTTGTTGACAGGTTCAGGCTTAAGTATGTAGTTGATTTCCTGAGATTTGATTTCGGTTCCTATACGTTCCCGATATTTAATGTGGCAGATATATGTGCCGTTGTCGGAACGGGGCTTATCATATTTGCCCTAATCTTCAAGTCGAAAAAGTTCGACAGCTTTCTCGATTCGTTCATGAAAAAGAAGGAGGCTTCGAATGGATGAATTCCTGATCTGTGACGAAGATAACCTGAGACTTGACGTATTCCTGAGCCGTGAAGAGGATTCATATACCAGGTCTTTTCTTTCGGGGATTATCTCAGACGGTAAGGTTACCGTTAACGGTAAGGTCGTCACAAAATCCGGATATAAGCTCTCAAAAGGAGATGAAGTCGGATATGAGATCCCGGAACCTGTTTCCACTGATATAAAGCCGGTCGATATCCCGCTTGATATCGTATATGAGGATGATGATCTGATAATCATCAATAAGCCACAGGGTATGGTAGTCCATCCCGCCTGCGGACATTATGATGATACTCTCGTAAATGCGCTCCTGTTCCACTGCAAGGACAATCTGTCTGATATCAACGGTGTCTTAAGGCCCGGTATCGTTCACAGGATTGACAAGGATACGTCAGGCCTTATGGTCGCCGTAAAGAACAACGAGACTCATGTGAAGATGGCTGAGATGATAGCAGCTCATGATATAAAGCGTCAGTACAGGGCACTTGTATATGGCGTTATCTCAAATGAAGAGGGTACGATAGATGCTCCCGTCGGCCGCAGCGGAGGTGACAGGAGGAAGATGAGCGTTACCGAGGGCGGAAAGCCTTCGGTTACCCACTTTACTGTCGTAAACAGGTATACCGAAGCTACGGATCTATCTTTGCTCCTCGAGACGGGAAGGACTCACCAGATAAGGGCTCATATGACCTTTATCGGCCATCCTGTCCTGGGTGATCCCTTATATGCTCCTCGTCGAAAAGATTTCGGACTTACGGGACAGTGCCTCCACAGTAAATCGATCGAATTTGTTCATCCGAGGACCGGAAGACTCATATCATTTGATTCCGAACTGCCCGATTATTATAAAAACGTGCTCTCGCAACTTTCTTTATTGTATAATGATAAGTGATCTTCACACGGGAAGGACAGTTGATGACACAGCGGATAAGTTGCAGTAATATAGGCGATCTTTCAACAGGCGATCATCTTGCCCGTATTTCTTCTTCATTCGATATAACGATCGAAGTCGACGGGGATTGTGTCGTTTTATCTTCTGACAATAATCTCAATCTTTCACGTGCAAGCTCTGTAATTTCCGCTATGGATACACTTTCATCATCAGGCGCCATAGATACCAGGCTCGTTGATTATCTTATTTTTCTGGCCCGTAACGGAAAGATAGAGGAATTCCTTCAGGATGAAGACAGGATCGTATATACGACTCCTTCCGGAAGACCGGTCAAGGCTAAGACTCTCGGCCAGAGAGTCTATGTCGATTCGCTCGAGAGAAACGAGCTCGTAGTCTGCAGCGGTCCGGCAGGTTCCGGAAAGACATTTCTCGGCGTAGCGATGGCAGTCAAGGCATTCAGAAACAGGGAAGTCTCAAGGATAATCCTTACCAGACCTGCAGTTGAAGCAGGAGAGAGGCTCGGCTTCCTTCCCGGAGATATAGAAGAGAAGGTCAATCCTTATATGAGGCCTATATATGATGCTCTGTCCGTACTTCTCGGCAATGAGCTTTTCGAGAGGTATTACGAGAAGGGACTTATCGAGGTATCGCCTCTTGCATTTATGAGAGGAAGGAATCTTGATGATGCATTTGTCCTTCTTGATGAGGCACAGAATACTACTGCAGAGCAGATGAAGATGTTCCTGACAAGACTCGGTCTTAACTGCAGGGCATGTGTATGCGGAGATTTTACACAGATCGATCTTCCGAGGGGAACCATGAGCGGTCTTTATGACTGTATGAATGTTCTTGAAGGAGTTGAAGGTGTGAGCATTGTCTCGCTCAAAAATGCTGATATCGTTCGTAACCCCCTGGTTCAGAGGATAGTTGAAGCTTACGATCGTAAGGATAAGGAGAAGTGTGATGAATAACGGTTTTTGGCTGAGATTTCAGCAGATAATTGTTGTTTTTCTGATGACCGCGATAGCTGTCGCGATCGTCTATTACGGTTACAGACCGCCGAGCTATGACCTTAATGTAGGATCTGTCTGTGACCGTGATATCTATGCTCAGAGGACTTTCGTTGATTCCTTTCAGACTGAGTATCAGGCTGTTACGGCCAAAAATAATGCAGGATCAGTCTTTATCCGCTCTGAAGACCTTTCGGAGCAGAATATCGATAATGTCGAGAAGTTCTTCAAGGTCACGGATGAGGCAAGAAGGAATATCCTTACCGAGCTCGGTTCGATAAAGCCCGATCTGACAGAGGAAGCTGCTGCATATAAAGATATGCTAAACGAAGAGATGGGCCTTGTACTCGATGATCAGACCATAGATACGCTTATCTCCATGCCCGGAAAGAATTATGTCTATTTCAAGGAGAAAGCAGTTTCAACGGCTGATATCATAATGAAGGACAATCTCGACCAGTCGTCGCTCCTGAATTCCATAAATGATCAGGTCAATGTATTCGGTCAGAGTAATCCTTCCCTCGGTGTAGAGTACTCGGATTCGCTCAGGGCTATCCTCCGCGCTACGATGACACCCAATACGATCCTCGACGAGAATGCTACCAAGGATGCTGGAGATAATGCATATACTGCTGCCATGAACGACCCTGTCATTATCGAAAAGGGAACAAAGATCATCGGTGCAGGTGAGATCGTAACGGAGCATACATACAGCAATCTGCAGGATCTTGAGCTTATCCGTGATGACTCGTTCGATATCCTTATTTTCGTCAGGGTAATGATCTATGTTGTCATGGTCATCTTTATTGCGAGCTGGTATATCGTTTCCTCGAGACATGCGCTCCTCAATAATATGAGGGGCATCTATACCGTCGTCATTGCATTCTTTATTCCTCTCGCACTTTCAATATTCCTGAGGTCATATTCTTCATTTATCGTTGTCATCCTGTTCTTTACCACGATAGTAGCAACATATATCGGCATCTCTACAGGCATTATCCTTTCTATAGCGGAACTGTTCATAATGTGGCCTGTAATGAACTTCGATATAGGATTCATGATCGTTTCGACTGTGGGCGTCGTGGTCTGTGCCGTTATCGCAGGAAACAGGAACAGGAAGTATAACAGTGCTTCTGTTATCATCTTACCTTCACTGTTCTGCGTCGGTGCATCTGCCGCATATACATTTATACTCGGCGGAAACAATATGAGTTTTCTGGATCCCATTATCTGGACACTCATTACTTCCGTATTCTCGATCGTAATGGCTATCGGTCTTATCCCGATATATGAGCTTCTGTCCAATGTTGTTTCGCCTGTTACGCTCATCGAACTGTCTCAGCCGGGTCATCCTCTTCTTAAGAGGCTCTTTATCGAGGCGTCGGGAACATATCATCATTCGATCATGGTCTCCAATCTTGCCGATGCGGCTGCAGAGGCTATAGGCGCAGATGCACTCCTCTGCAAGGTTGCATCATATTACCATGACATCGGTAAACTCGAGAATCCCATGTATTTTACAGAGAATCAGTCTGAGGGATACAATCCTCATGATGATCTCTCTGTTGAAGAGAGCGTCAATATCCTTACAGCTCATCCCGAGGATGGAGTCAAGCTTGCCAAGAAGTATAAGCTTCCCGAACCCGTAATAAAGATCATCGACGAGCATCACGGTACGACATATCCCGGATTCTTCTATAACAAGGCCTGCAGGATCGCCCAGGAGAACGGATATGAGAATCCTGACGTATCGCTCTTCAGATACAGGGGACATATCCCTTCGTCGCAGGAATCTGCTGTCATCATGATCGCCGATACATGCGAGGCAGCTGTCAGGTCCAAGGGCATTCAGGACCTTGATGAGATCGAATCGCTTATAAGGACTCTTATCAAGGATAAGATCGACCAGGATCAGCTTATCAACTCAGGTCTGTCCTTTGAGGATATCGAGAAGATCATAAATGCTTTCAGGCTGATATATGCCGGCGTTTTTCATGAAAGGATCAAGTACTGATGAAGCTATATATCAATGATGAAGCAGGGCTTCTCGAAAAGGATCTTTTCGATGTTTATGAGAGTTATGCGCAAAAACTCAGTGAGTGTTTCTCTCAGGGTGATTATGCTGCTCCCGTTTTGTCGAATGTGCTCCGCGAAAGATCCTATGTCAATATCACCTTTGTTGATGAGGATACCATAAGGGAACTCAACAGGGAAAACAGGGATACGGATAAGGTAACTGATGTTCTCTCATTTCCTATGATAGAAGCGACTGACGGAATCCCTTCCATAACTTCAGAGCCGTTGGATTTCGAAAAAGACGAGGAGGGAAATGATATCCTCTGTCTGGGCGATGTCATCATATGCCCTTCGAAAGCATTTGCAAACGCCGAAGAATACGGTCATTCAAAGGAGAGGGAGCTTCTTTTCCTTACGGCCCATTCTTTTCTTCATCTCATCGGTTATGATCATCTTAATGCCGATGATGAGAAGCATATGATCCTTAAGCAGAAGAGGCTTATGAATGATATAGGTCTTGCTTTTGATGATGAGAAGATCGAGCTTGACAACCATAAAGACGATATCAGTTCCGTCCTCAACAGGAATATCGCTTATCCTGCAGGATCCTTATGTGCCCATTGCGGTTATGTGGCAATATTGGGACGCCCGAATGTCGGTAAATCGACACTTATCAATTCCATTACCGGAATGAAGATAGCGATCGTATCCCACAGGCCTCAGACGACCAGGACCAATATAAGATCCATATACAACACTGATGATACGCAGATGATCTTTATCGATACTCCCGGTATACATAATCCGGGTTCCAGGCTTGCCAGGATCATGGTCGATAATTCTCTTTCGACCATAAAGGGTAGTGATGCGGTCCTTCTCCTGGCTGACGCGAGATTTGATAAGCCCGGTAAAGTGGAGAAGGATCTTCTTGATCTCTGCAGAAAGTACGGAAGGAAAGTGGTCCTTGCAGTTAATAAGTCGGATGAAGTAGAGAAGGAAACGCTTCTGCCGTTGATCAGCAATTATTCCGGTCTGTTTGATTTTACGGATATAATCCCGATCAGTGCCAGGACAGGTGATAATATCGATCTTCTGCTGAAGACTCTGTCAGACATACTTCCCGAAGGCAACAGGCTTTTCGATTCGGAATATATGACCGACCAGACAGAGAGGATGATCTCTTCAGAGCTTATAAGAGAGCAGATACTTCATTATACGAATCAGGAGATCCCTCATGGTACTGCCGTAGATATTACAAAGTTTGAGGAGAAGTATAAGGATTCCTCCTCAGATGAATACGACAGGGAGATCGTAAAGATAAGTGCTGACATAATCTGCGAGAGAGAGTCTCATAAACCGATAATAATCGGTAAGGACGGACAGATGATCAAGCGTATAGGAACGGCGTCCCGCAAGAATATCGAGAGGTTGCTCGGATGCAAGGTATATCTCGATCTTTTCGTTAAGGTCAGGGGAGACTGGAAGAATAATGAAGGAATGCTGAAAGGCCTGGGATACAGATCGGAAGAGGCCGAATGATATGGCCTCTGATCCTATGTCTTTTAAGGGTGTAATACTCCGCTCCTCCGAATTCAAGGATAAGGACAGACTCGTCAAGGTGATAACCCCCGACCGCGGAGTCGTTGAATTCTGCGCAAAGGGGACAGGAAAACAGGGAAGCAGGTTCTCCTTTATTTCGATGCCTTATATGCTCTGCGATATAGTGATTACAGAGTCCCACGGTTTCTATTACCTGAAGGATGCATCGATAATCGAGTCAAACGCGGAGATAATGAAAGACCTTGATGCTATGATGACCGCTTCGCATATGGCTTCCTGTCTTATCGACTGTGCAACTGCGGATGTATCAAGGGAACTGTATGAACTTGCCGTTTATGCTTTCTACTCTCTTTCCGTCAACATCGAAAAGGCCCGCCTCATATACAGCGCATTTAACTGGAGACTTCTTGTGCTCTTAGGTTTTGCATCCGAATATGACAGATGTACATCCTGCGGGGAGAAGATCGATGAAAAGAGCGAGAATAAATACAAGATCAAGCTCGGCGGGGGATATGTGATCTGCAGTAAGTGTATATCATCAGGATATAAGACGGACGGTTACAGATTCCTTCCTGCCAGGGTCATGATCAGCCTTAACTATTTTGCTTCCATGCCTTTGAATCAGATATTTTCTGTAAGGTGTGACAGTAAGCTTCAGGCTGATCTTTGTGACTATACCAGAGAATTCCTGTCAGTCATGTTCGAAAAGGATTATAAAGATCCTTTTTCTTCCTTATCATATCCTCCAGTTCTCGGGATAAAGTGACAGATATTCAGGTTTATCGAGCCTTTCATCTATGAGCATTGCAAATCCTGTATCATTTTCAGTCCTTATGACCCTTCCGACGGCCTGAAGGACTTTCTCCCAGCCGGGATATCTGTAAGCAAATGCAAAGCCGTCACCGAATTTCTCAGAATAGTAATTGCTGAGGACCTGTCTTTCGGGCGATATTCCCGGCAATCCGACACCTACGATTATTACTCCGGACAGTCTTTCACCGACGAGGTCGATACCTTCGGAAAAGTGGCCTCCGAGAACTGCGCAGCCGATCAGACACCCTTCATTCGGAGTATCAAAGCATGAGAGGAAATGAGATTTCTCTTCCGGTGTCATCTCAGGTTTCTGTCTGACGACTGTCCTGATTATGCCGTCCTCATTTTCGAGATCGGGGATCTCTTCTTCGATCAGCTTTACGATCATGTTCATATAGTCGAAAGAAGGGAAGAAGAGCATATAGTTCCCCTTCATTCCTTTGAGGGCGTCGATGATCCTTGATGTGAGTTTTCCTGACGTCATCACTCTGTCTTTGTAGGCGGTGCTTATATCGCTGCAGATGATAAGATCGAGATTCTCGGGCGGGAAAGGAGAAGCCAGCTCTATATTCCTGCAGTAATCCGCATCCTTTCCGATAAGAACATTTCTGTAATACTCAAAAGGCGAAAGTGTTGCCGAAAAGAATGCGACTGCCATCTTATCCCTGATCAGACCATCGAGCTTGTCCGAACTGTCAAGACATGAGAGCTTTATGAACAGGTCTCCGTTGTCAATACCTGCGCATGTGATATAGGAATCGTTGTAGAACTGTTCCATGCACGTAAGGAAAAACCTTGCTTCAAAAAAGAACTGAAGCGTCAGTTCACGCTTTCTTCCGCGCGGCATCGAATCAAGGAGAGGGGACATGAGCCTTACGATATGCCATAAGGTAGTGTAGAAATTCTTAGGCATCTCTCTGGTGCCTTCCCAGTTTTCTGTGCGCAAAGTTCTGTTCTCATCGACATTCTCGGTAATGTGAAAGCATGAATTGCCGGAAGAAAGACATTGCTCCGTTACTTTGAAGTATGAATGGAGCCTTTGCAGATATCCTTCTATCTTCGGATCGGTGCCCTTGAATTCCTTCATTGTCTCTTCGAGAAGACTGCGTGTGAATACTGCGCTGTACATTTCTCTTGCTCTGTCGACAAGATTATGGGCCTCATCGACGAGTACGACGTTACGGCCGGATTCGTATTCCCCGAAACACCTGACCAGAGACACTCTCGGATCAAAGGCATGATTATAGTCGCCGATGATGATGCTGCAGTAGTTTAACGTATCAAGCGAGAATTCATGAGGACAGATCCTGTGCCTCATTGCGATATTCTCACAGAGTTCGGGTGTTATCTCGTCAAACTTAAGTATCTCTTCGAGTGCCGGCCTCAGTCTTGAATAGTAACCTTCGGAGTAAGGGCAGCCCTTTGCGTCACATTTTTTCTTAAAAGGGCACATCTTTTCTTTGGGCGACAGCAGTATGGACCTGATCAAAAGTCCCTTTTTGCGCATATCATTGATGGCTTTTGACGCAACGGACCGTGTGGCCGCCTTCGCTGTGAGATAAAAGATCTTGTCGTACCTTCCTCTTAGAAGTCCTTTGACTGCAGGATAGAGCATCGATATAGTTTTGCCTGTACCTGTCGGTGCCAGTGCGAAAAGAGCTTCCTTTGAAGTTAATGACACCAGCGCTTTTTTCATGAGCTCCGCCTGTCCGGGCCTTATGTCGTTGTACGGAAACTTCATCTCCTTTATCGATAGGAACATGCTCTCTTCATATGAAAGAAGCTTCAGTGCGAAAGAGATATAGCTCTCACACAGTTCGTCAAACTTCGAGATTGCATCATCTCTGGTGATTACTGAAGTGTCCTCATATGCTTCGAGAGTAGTAATAGAAACATATCTTAATGTAATCCTGATCGAATCAACGTTCTTTCCTTCTTCGCTCTGGAAGAACATGGCCGCATAGATCATGAGCTGGGATTCATGTTCGGGCCTGACAAGCTTTGCGAAGGAATCCTTTGATGAATTAAAGGACTTGATCTCGATGATATGACAGGGAAGAGATGTTGCCTTATCAAGGATAACGGCATCGGCCCTTCCTGTTACATTCAGTCTTGTTTCATGTAATGAAGAGGATCCCTGAAGATAGTATTCATTTTCGATATCGTCACCATACTGTTTCTTCAGATCGGAGAATATCTTCTTATGAAGTCTTGTTCCTTCGATTCCGGACACACCTTCATAGGAGCCTGATGAAAGGTCTCCTGTCCTGGAAACGAATCTGGCAAGTGATGTGGCCGAAATCGATATATCTCTCATGTAAGGATTATAGCAAATAACAGATCAAAGCGATTATTGATTTATTCGCTCCTTTAGGTTAATATATGTAGGCTGATTTGCGGATGTGGCGGAATTGGCAGACGCGCCAGCTTCAGGTGCTGGTGGCAGCAATGTCGTATGGGTTCAAGTCCCTTCATCCGCACCATCAGGAACTGTCTCATCATCAGATGGTGAGACAGTCTTTATAAGGAGACGTATCGAAGTGGTCATAACGGGGCGCACTCGAAATGCGTTAGCCCTCCGGGGCTCGTGGGTTCGAATCCCACCGTCTCCGCCAGAAACGGAAGAAGCACCACATTGTTGGTGCTTCTTACTTTTTGATGTAATACAAGTGGGATTCGGCCCCGATGTTCCTGTATGATCTGTTTCAGATTAATACTTGATTTATCGTCGTTGATTGAAGTAAAATAGTCAAGCGCGGTCATTAAGAACGCGACATGGAGCTGTATCGAAGTGGTCATAACGAGGCGGTCTTGAAAACCGTTTGTCCGCAAGGGCACGTGGGTTCGAATCCCACCGGCTCCGCCAGAAAGGCCCGTAAACACTGCGTTTGCGGGCTTTCATTTTTCCCGAATTTTCTGCTTTCTTGTAATTCATCCTATAAGCTCCGTAATTTTTGGGGGGCACATTTCTCATTTTTGGGGGCACATTTACCCTCAAAATCTTGCAAGTTCGAACACACCCAGCTTGAGCTGAAGTCTGTGGGAGTATACAGATCTGAACATCCGTGGGTTATAGGAAACCGTTAATTACAAAAATGGGTACCTATATTATAATTAAAAGTGTACCCTTAAGGAAAAACTTAGAATGCGCATGAAAACTATATTGATAGAGCAGTAAAGGATTTATTAATGTCTAACAACGAGAATGATAATAACAAGAAAAAAGACGAATTATCAATAAGATCAAGTGCAGCTGAGTATCTTACTTATATTGCATCAACCGGGACCGATGGAGAAGATACCGGGATTGAGATGCGTTATGAGGATGAGAATATCTGGCTCACGCAGAAGCTTATGGCGCAGCTTTATGATGTTGATGTTCGTACGATCAATTATCATGTGAAGAAGATCTTTGCAGACAGTGAATTGCAGGAAGATTCAGTTATCCGAAAATTTCGGATAACTGCCCAAGATGGCAAATCATATAATGCAAATCACTATTCTCTGGAGATGATCATCGCTGTCGGATTCAAGGTCAATTCCGAGCGTGCCGTGCAGTTCCGTAAGTGGATCAATCAGATTGCCAAAGACTATACGATCAAAGGCTGGGTGATGGACTCTGAGAGGATCAAGCGTGGAACTTTCCTGACGGATAAGTATTTCGATGAGCAGCTTGAGCGTATTAGAGAAATCCGTGCCAGCGAGAGACTTTTCTATCAGAAGATAACGGATATCTATGCCACCGCTGTTGATTATGATAAGACTGCTGCCGCTACAAAGCGCTTCTATGCGACGGTACAGAATAAGATGCATTATGCCGTGCATGGTCATACGGCCGCAGAACTGATCGTCGAGAGGGCAGATCATACAAAGGAACACATGGGACTTACAACATGGTCTGATGCTCCCGACGGGAAGATCAAGAAAAGCGATGTCGTTATAGCAAAGAATTATCTTTCGCAAGAAGAGATGGGGCAGCTTAACCGAATGGTATCTGCATATCTTGATTATGCTGAGAATATGGCGGCTCGTCATATACCTCTTACAATGGCTGACTGGGAGACAAGGCTCAACCGTTTTATTGAGATGTTCGAGTATGGTCTTCTTAACGATGCCGGTAAAGTTACTGCGGAGATTGCAAAACTGCATGCCGAATCTGAGTTTGAGAAATACAGGGTAATCCAGGATAAGCTTTTCATGTCAGACTACGACAGATATATGCTTGAACTTGAAGAACAGCTGAAGCTTCAGGAGAAGAATAAGCCTACGGATGATAATGGTGATTCAGACGGAAACGGGCAGGAATAATTGACCCATTATCTGACCCATTATGAGATGAAACTAAAACCGAAATAGTGGACTGACCGGGATAAAACCCTCGATTTTGTGCTCTGAAACGGCCTAAAACGGGCTATTTGGAGCGGATGAGACAAAAACTATCAAGTTCGAATCCCACCGGCTCCGCCAAAAGGCCCGTAAACACTGCGTTTGCGGGCTTTCATTTTGCAGATAAAAGGCGTCATCCTATAAGCTCTGAAATTTTGGGGACACATTTATTTGTTTTCTGACTGAAAATACGGCTGCCAGTACGGCAGTCCCCATACTCTTGCCTGATTCTTACCGCCGCAACCCGCATTTTTCACGCGGCGCTTTATCACACCACATTTGTTATAATTAACATGTCGGCGGTGGCTCAATGATATGGGGGAGAAATATATGCGGCTTCGTAGAAAACTGTTTTCGAGCAAGAATCCGTATGACTGCACTAAACAGCAGTTGTTTATTGACGCGTGCAAAGAAAACTTCGACTATCTGATCACGTACTGCGATGACTACAAAAAGATCTGCGAAGGTCTTAACATCCATTCTTCAGAAGACATTAAGAGCGCAGAAGACATCCCGTTCATTCCGACCATGCTGATGAAGCAGCATGATTTCAGGTCGGGAAGTTATATGATAATGGCGACTTCGTCCGGCACGAGCGGCAAGATGAGTCACATCAGATTTGCTTTTGGTGATCTGTGGTCGGCTTTGAAGATGTCCATAAAAGTCACGAGATATCACGGCATCATGACCGCAAAGCCCTGCCGCTACATCGTCATGGGATATAAGCCACACAGGTCGAATAAAACAGCGGTCGCAAAGACGGCATATCTTACTACTTTCCTGGCTCCCGCATTAAGCCGCAAATTTATCCTGAAGCATACGCCGGACGGTTATAAACCTGATTTTGAGAGCATCGTTGAAGCGCTAAAAAAATATGAGAAGGGCAAGGCTCCCGTGCGCTTCATGGGCTTTCCTTCATACACGTTTTTCCTGTTCAGACTCCTCGAAGAAAGAGGTCTTTCATTTAAGCTTCCCAAGGGCTCAAAGGTTATGCTCGGAGGCGGATGGAAGCAGTTCTACCAGGAGGCTGCAGACAAGGAAACGTTTTATAAACTTGCAAAGAAAACCCTCGATATCGATGAGGAAAACATCGTGGAATTTTTCGGCGCTGTAGAGCATCCGATACTTTACACGGACTGTTCGCACCATCATTTCCACGTGCCCGTTTACAGCAAGATCGTCATTAGAGATCCGGATACATTGGAGCCAATCGGCATGGAGAAAACGGGACTTGTAAACCTTATATCGCCGCTTTGCAAAGCCACTCCGATATTGTCCGTAATGACCGATGATCTGGGCATCCTCCACGACGGGTCGAACTGTCCGTGCGGCGTTAAGTCGCCTTATCTGGAGATCGTTGGACGCGTTGCTCCCGATGACATCAAGACATGTGCGGCAGGCGCTGCGGATATTCTTAAGGGGGTGAAGGTATGATCCTTTTCGACGGTAAAACTTATGAGAGTTCCGAGCAGGACCGCCTCCTTACCGAACTCGAAAATAAGATCCCTGAGATAGTGTCCAAACAGCAGTTGTCTCCTGAGGTAGTAATCGATGCGGTAGAGCAGCTCCGTAAAGATCTTTTGAAAGGAAAGTTTGACGATTTTCTGGAGGTTTTCCCTAAGGATACGGTCGACACGTATAAGATCCAGGCAGAAGCACTTTTATCCAAAGAACACCTGCATAAAAAACTTGAAACCGAACTTGGAAATACTGAAGAATACATCACTGATAAGATAGACGGATTTTCGCAGATCAAGGTAAAGAAAATGCCTTTGGGAGTGCTGTTCCACATCTCTGCCGGCAACATGGATTTCCTTCCTGCATATTCTCTTGCAGAAGGTCTCATGACAGGCAACATCAATATCCTAAAGCTTCCGTCGGCAGACAACGGGTTATCCATGAAACTCATAATGCAGCTCATCGAATACAGGCCTGAACTGAAGGATTATATCTATGTTTTCGATACCGCATCGACAGACATACAGGGCATGCGCAAGATGGCAGAACTCAGCAACGCGATAAGCGTCTGGGGAAGCGACATGGCGATCGAGGCGGTGAGAGGTCTTGCACCTACAGGTGCGAAGATCATCGAGTGGGGACAAAAGCTCGGCTTCTGCTACATCTCAAAGCTCAACGAAGTGTGCAGCGCTGATAAAGAACTTGAAGGTCTTGCCAAGCACATCGCAACGACAAAACAGCTTCTTTGCAGTAGCTGCCAGGTCATCTATATCGACACGGGTGACATGAATGAAGTGAAGAGTTTTGCTTCTGTATTCCTGCCTGTTCTTGAGGCTGCCGTAAACCGCAACGCAACGCAGGAGATAGGCATCCGCGCAAGGGATACACTGGTCTCATATACTCAGAGATTAAAGAGTTATCTCGGCGAGGAAGAAAGGCATGACAACGTATTAAGAGGCAAAGGCTGCAGCGTGATAATCGCAGAAGACAGCCGTCTCGAATTGTCTCCCATGATGTGCAACGTCCTCGTAAAGCCGCTTGCTAAAGCAGACATAGGAAAGACTCTTTATGCGAGCAGATACCATCTCCAGACGGCAGGACTTATCTGTCCTTCTGAAGACAGGAATGGTATTGAAGAACTGTTCACTAAGTGCGGTCTTATCAGGGTAACAAAGCCTGAAGACATGAGCGCATATTTCCCGGGTGAATGTCACGACGGTGAGTATGCGTTAAGCCGCTACATGCGTATCGTAAATATCGAACGCTGATAAGTTTTAATTCCGAATCCCGTATTGAGAGTGGATTGAGATGAGTTGTCAATGAACACAAAACGTTATAATCAGGGAATAACTGATGTATGTAATAAGCTTGAAACCCGTTTGTCCGCAAGGGCACGTGGGTTCGAATCCCACCGGCTTCGCCAAAAAAGGATTGGGCGTTGCAAAAAGTGAATAAGTATAAGGGTTTGCGGGATTTTTGGTAGATCTCAAAAACAGAACTTACTACTAACTTACTACTATTTGCAATTAATCGAGAAAAGATGTGCCCACAACAAGCGACTGCTTCCATGTGAATCCAGTCGCTTTTGTTTTTAATTCGGAACGGATTAACAAGCAACGTATTTGTGCGCACAAATACTTAAACAACTTGTCAGGGAGCCCCTGAAACCCTAAAACCCGAGATTACTCTCGGGTCGTTAGTAGATTATATTCGGGATTAAATTACCATGCTTTTTTCTTCCTAACCATCAAAACAATTCCAAGTATAAATACTGCCATACCAAGCAATATGAAGAACCCCCATATATAGTTCCAATACGGTGAATGGGTATCAAACATGATCGCCAGTAGCTTCTCCCATCCTTCAATGCCAACAGCTATAGCAAATAAATCAAATAAAACATATACACCGCCGAAAAGATATATCCATCGCCAATGATAATTTGCTTTTCGTTCACGGATAAAAGTAATAATACCCACAACGCAGAGTACTGCAAGTATTCCCATTATCAAAAAATATAGAAAACCCTTGTTTTCCATAATTCCCATCCAAAAAGAAGCATAGGCTTTTCTATCTATCAGGGCCCAAATCCTATGCATATGGAACAATCCAAAAAGAATAAAAAACCACGGTTCCCATGAATAAATACGTTTCAAGTCATTCTCCTTATCTCATTATGCTGTTGATTTTCTTGTCTAAAGGAGGGTTACCCCTTCGAAAATCATTTTATCATGCATGTATATAACACTTGATTCTTATCCTTTGCTAATGGACGCCCTTTGCCCGAAGAGGATGTAGAAAGACCGGTCATGGATCACTGTTCCTGATCTGTGATAAAAAATCAGAGCCCAAGAATAAGATATTACATAGATTATACTTATTATTAATGTTATAATTTTCGAGGTTTGGTTTAACCTGACTTAATGTAATTTCATATTTTACAAGGAGGCTTGAATGTTCAGTAATAACAATCTCGTATTACTGGTCGTATTGGGAATCTGTGCTGTTGCCATGGCATATATCTTCGCGAACTTCTTCCGTATCAAGAAGATGCCTGAAGGCACACCTGATATGATCGAACTTTCCGGTATCATCCGTTCAGGTTCCGTTACGTTCCTTAAGACAGAGTTTAAGGGTATCGTAACGGTTGTTCTTATCCTGGCGGCTGTATTCACATTGTTTATCGAGAAGACATCCGGTATCACATTCCTCATCGGCGCTTCGATGAGTTCTATCGTTTGTATCCTCGGTATGAGAAGTGCGACATATGCAAATGTACGTACATCCAACAAGGCACGTGAGTCACTCTCCATCGGAGAGACGGTCAAGGTTGCTCTCTGCGGCGGTTCTGTAAGCGGTCTTGCAGTTCAGGCTTTCGGTATGCTTGGTATCGTAGGTATCCTTTATTTCAGCGGCGTCAGCCATACAGCTGAAGGATCGGGTTTCCTTTTAAACCTTCAGTGCAATCCTACGATCATGAGGATCTCCACCTATTCGCTCGGATGTTCCATCGTTGCAATGTTCAACCGTGTTGCCGGCGGTAACTACACAAAGGCTGCGGATATCTCTTCAGATATCCTCGGAAAGCTCCGTCACGACCTCCCTGAGGATGACAGCCGTATCCCTAATACAATTGCTGACTTTATCGGTGATAACGTAAATGATATAGCCGGTAACTGTTCCGACCTTCTCGAGAGCTTTGTTGCAACTATGTCAGCTACGATCATGATCGCTGTTACGCTCTTCCAGGCTGCTACACTTGCAGGAAACGAGACGATCTCTGAAACTACATTCAATGCCACATGGATATTCCCGATCATCCTCGCATGCGTAGGACTTATCGGTTGCCTTATTGGTCTCGGTATCGCAAATATCAAGAAGATGAGCGACAATCCTTCCAGAGAGCTTGATCTTGCTACATGGACATCTGCCGGTATTACGATTGTACTTGGCGGTCTTGCTTCATATCTGCTCTTCGGTAAGCTCGATCTTTATGATGAATTCAAGTTCGGCTGGATCTCTCCGTGGATCTCATCTGTATGCGGTATCATAAGCGGTGTTGCCATCGGAATGATCACCGAGTATTACACATCCACTGATCATAAGCCCACAAGAGAACTTGCCGAGATCTGCCCTGAAGGTGAAGCCTTCGTTGTAACAAAGGGTGATGCTATCGGTTCAAGGTCATGTCTTTTCCCCGTTCTTATCATCGGTGTTGCACTTATAACTTCCGGTTTTATCTGCGGAATCTACGGTATAGCAGTCTCTGCTCTCGGAATGCTCGCATTTGTTGGAGCAACTGTTTCGATAGATGCATTCGGTCCTATCGCAGATAATGCAGGCGGACTTGCAGAAGCATGCCATCTTCCTCATGACGTCAGAAAGATCACAGATAAGCTCGACGCTGTCGGTAATACAACAGCTGCTATCGGTAAGGGATTTGCTATCGGTTCTGCTGCATTCGCTACAGTTTCTCTTATCGTTGCTTATGTCGGAAACTATTCAAAGGTCGGAGAGGAGCTTATGCTCAACTTCGCTTCTTTCGTAGTCGTTGCCGGTGGTCTTATCGGTGGTGCTCTTGTTGAGTATTTCTGTGCTATGCTTACTGATAATACTATCGATGCAGCCAAGATCATGGCTGATGTCGGTGATAAGCAGATGACTGAAGAAGTCCTTGCAGGTAAAGAAAAGCCTGATTACAACATGATGATTGAGATGGCTACCCGTGAGGCGATCAGAAGGATGGTTATCCCTTCGCTCCTCGCTATCGTAATCCCGATTGTCGGCGGTCTTATCTTCGGCGTACAGTTTGTCGGCGGTCTTCTTGTCGGTGCTACTGTTGTTGCTATCCCGAGAGCTATCTTCATGGGTAACTCCGGCGGAGCTTTTGATAATGCGAAGAAGTATATCGAGAGCGAGCAGCTCGAAGGACACTCCAAGGGATCTCCTGCACATAAAGCTTCCGTTACCGGTGATACGATCGGTGATACACGTAAGGATGTCGTTGGTGTTGCACTTGATATCTTTATCAAGATGATGTCTACGGTTGCTAATACACTCGCTCCCATCATCAAGAACTTTACACTGTTCAAATAACTGATCTTTCATTGATCTCATCAGAAGATCCCGGTCGACTTCAAGTCCTCCGGGATCTTCTTTTGTATATATGACAATTACTTTTTGTTATAATCTATTTAGTATATAACTGAAGGGAAGACTCATCTTTAAATGGATTACAGATCATATCTTTGCGATGTTTCGGAATTTGAATACCGTAAGCTTTCTGATGAAGAGAAAGCCGGAATGGAGCAGATCAATAAAGATAACAGACATGCACCTCTTATAGCATCTGTTATGTTCTTTGTCCTTGGTATCTTTATACCTGCCGTACTCCTTTTCAACGGGATCGTGATCCCTGCAATTATTGTATTTATAGTTCTTATACTTACCGGTATTCTTGTGTATACATCCATCAGCAAGAAGACCACTTATTATAATGATTTTGAGATAGTTGACAGTGTTGAAGTTGTTAAATGCATCTATAATAACAATACTATTGTCGACTGTAGGGTGTGGTCTCCTGAACAGCAGAAATATACTGAAGGATTAAGAGTAACCGGTAAGATAGTTCCGGTCCGTGAGGGCGATAAGCTCATTCTCGCCAAATGTATAGCTGATGACAGGACAGATTATAAGCTGATTACTGAATATAAATATGCAGTAATGATGATGAATTCAAATAAAGAAGGTAAATAGGATGATATCTTCCGTATATCCTGACAAGTTTGAGAGGATATTAAAAGCAGATATGACCGAACAGGACAAGGATGACCTGAAAAAGCTCTGGAAGAATAATCTGATAGGGCTGTCCGTGTTTACTGTTTTAGGTATAGCAGGTCTTGTTGCTTTTATCGTAGACCGCTCAATAGTTTCAGGTCTATTTATCTTCATATTGGCTTTAGGGCTCGATCTTTTCAGTTTCTATAAATTCTATAAGTCTTCAATTTCGGCAAGAAGGGAATACAATGCCACTGTAGAACGTTTTGGAAGATCCAGGCTCATTTCTGAGCTTTCATCTGTCGAGACTCACGCTTTTTATGTAGTCGAAGATGATGTTGATGCCGTTACGGTAATAACTCCAAACTTCCTTATAAGTGCCAGGACATTTATCATACCGTTCTCCAGCATCAAATCGATGATGATGTATGAGAAGAGATATACTGATGAACAGATAGAGAAACTCAATACTGATGAGATCGGACGGGAATATATGAGAAATCTCTATTCCGTTATCATAACTTATAAGGAAGGGGATATCAAAAAGACACTGATCTCCGTAAAGCGTCAGGATATGGGACAATTCCTTAATCTTCTGCGTATAAAGGCTCCCTGGGCCGAATTCGGATGCCCGGGTTACGAAAGAGGTATATATGGATAGTATACTGAAGGACAGGAACAAGATCCTTAAGATCCTCGCATGCGCTGGAGCTTTTATATTTGCCGTTATCTGTTTTTTGTCAGTAAAGCTCTCAGCTTTATGGTTTGTTGTATTTATCCTTCCGTTGTTCCTGAAAAAAAGGTTTAGCTTTAAGGACAGTATCGGTACTGATCTGATGCTTTCTCTTTATTCAGGTCTGTTTACGCCATATTTCGCATCTTTGCTTCTATTAGCCGTTCATCCTGATGTTTCTTCATCATGGTCTTTTTATGCGATCATAATAAGGAACGGAGCCGACAGGATCCTGTTTGAGACTGCCGTAGTCATGATATTCTATTTTCTTTTGAGAGTATTTCTCAAGAACAGAAAACTGTCTCTGTGTCTGGCGCCTCTGCCGTTTTTTATCCTTGCTGTTGCCGATTATTATATATGGTCATTCAGGGGAAATGAGCTGATTGCATTTGATTTTCTAAGCCTAAAGACTGCATTGAGTGTATCAGGATCATATAGCTTTGCCGATCCAATGCCTCTGTTATTCCTTGTAGCGCCCTACGGATACTATATCCTTTCGATAATGACTTCAGACATATCCAATGATCTTCACAAAACATCGAAAAGGATAGCTGCCGGCTTATCGTGTGTTTTGGCTTTTCTTCTTATATCAGTATTCTCATATAAGCTGATGGATAAGGATCATACTTTGAGACTCTGGAAGAATGAAGGTGCACTTCGAAACGGTGTTATCGCTAACTTTATCATGTCATTTACCACGCTCGATACAAGCGCACCGGACGGTTATTCTATCATTGAGTTGAACAGTATCGATATTTCCGGTTATGAAGGTTCATCAGACAGACCTAATATCATCATTATCATGAATGAAGCTATGACAGATCCTGAAAGATCGGATACGACAGGTGAGGACTATGATGATCCCATGCCTTATTACAGATCGATGAATGGGCAGCCCAATACTATCCAGGGATATGCATTGTCTTCCGTATATGGCGGAAATACTGCCAATTCTGAATTTGAGATGCTGACCGGCCTTCCAACTGCATTTCTGCCTAAAGGTTCGATACCATACAATCTTTATCTAAATGAGAAGACATATTCACTTGCATATATGCTCAAGGATAAGGGTTATGAAACGGTAGCTATGCATCCGTATCCCGGTGAAGGCTGGAACCGTGATAAGGTCTATCCACTCCTCGGATTTGACAGATCTGTATTCTTATATGATATGGAGATCAATGATGATGATTATATAAGATGGTTTGCATCTGATATGTGTGCATACAGAAATCTTATCCGGATCATAGATGAGAATGAGGCTAAAGACAGCCCGCTGTTTGCATTTATGGTCACTGTCCAGAACCACGGAGATTATTCTGATCCCGGAGATAATATGACGGTCACGGAATACCTGAAAGGTCATGATGATCTGAACCTCTATCTGACTCTTCTTAAAGATTCTGATGATGCACTTGAATATCTGATCGAAGATCTTAAGGGAAGGGATGAGAAGTATATCGTTCTCATATTCGGCGATCATCATCCGAGGATAAGCGAACTGTCCGAAGATATGTCTTCGGGAGGGGAGGCATGGGTGATCCCTTATATGATCTGGAGTAATTATGATAATGAACTTATATCAAGATCAGCCGTTACTGACGGAAACGGTTTAACGAGCATCAATTACATCGGTCTTGAACTTCTTATAGATGCTGATATCGGACTGTCTGACTATTTTGAATTGATAGACAGTTTCAGGCATGAGATACCTTCCATAAATGCTGCAGGGTATTATTCTCTTTCGGAAGGACGTTATATCGACAGGGATGACAAGCCTTCTGATAAAGAAAAGAGATATTTAGAACTGTATGATTACCTCATGTATGACTCTCTTTTCGACAGGGAAGACAGTAAGTTCATTCAAATAGATACAGAATAATAAATAATAGTCTGTTTTTTGATATTCCATAACGGGCTTTATCTGTATTCTCGATACACAAACAGACAGGGGGAAACTGTAATGCGTGAGTTCTCGGGTTATATGAAAGGCATCAACATAGGCGGATGGCTTTCCCAGAGGGATAACAGCACAAAGGAATTCCGTGATTCTTTTATTACTATAGATGATATCAGGACATTGAAGAAATGGGGACTCGACCACGTAAGGCTTCCCGTAGATCATGATATCCTGAGGACAGAAGACGGCTACTCCCATATAGATGACTGTATTGGATGGTGCAGGGAAGAGGGACTCAAGATGATCCTCGATCTTCATAAGGCTGACGGTTATTCTTTCTGTCCGCTTGATAAGGACGACAAAAGGATATTCTTCCACGATAAGGAAATGCAGGAGAAGTTCTATTCTATCTGGGATGAGATCTCATCCAGATATGCTAAGGACAGCGATATAGTCGCATTTGAGCTCCTTAACGAGATCGTTTACGCTGATGTAAAGGATGAATGGAATGATATCGCATCAAAGACGATAGAAGTGATCAGAAAGAATGCTCCCGATTCATGGATCGTTTTCGGTGGTGTACTTTATAACAGCGTTTCGGCAGTACCCTGGCTCTGTGATGTTAACGACAGGAATGTAGTTTATACTTTCCACTGTTATGAACCGATGATCTTTACTCATCAGGGCGCCTACTGGGTCGAAAATATGCCTGAAGACTTCAGGATCACTTATCCTGCTGACCTTGATGATTACAGGAAAGCCAGCAAAGAGCTTTCACAGGAACTTGCAGGTGTTATCTACGACAAAAGGCTTAAGAACGGATTCGATCCTGATTATTTTGCTCTTATTTTCGAGGAAGCTGTTAAAGTCTGCGAAGAGCGCGACATACCGCTCTACTGCGGCGAATATGGAGTAATAGAGCTTGCAGACAGGAAGGATACCGTCAGGTGGCTTCGCGATATTAATACAGCATTCAGGCGTTTTAATATAGGAAGAGCCTACTGGAACTATAAGGAGATGGATTTCGGAATAGCAGGGGAGAGTACTGCAGATATAATTGATGATATCGTATCATATCTTTAACAGACTGGAATGATACGAGGCCTCCGATATTATAAAAGATCCGGCGTTACCCCGATAAGCGCCGGATCTTTTTCATTATCGTAAATATAATCGTCTTATGCTTCGTTCAAAGCCTTGATGATGCCCGGAAGCAGTTCATCGACTTTATCATTATCAAGCTGGCAGGTGCCTGCATTCTTGTGACCGCCTCCGCCATGCTTGAGACAGAGCTCGCCGATATTTGCATTTGAAGCTTTATTGATAATAGATTTACCGATCATTACGGCTGTGTTCTGTTTTTTAAATCCCCATGCAACATGTATCGAGATCTGTGTCTCCGGATACATGGCATATACCATAAAGCGGTTTCCGGCATAGATAGTCTCTTCATTCCGCAGATCGATAACGGCTACCTTATCATAGACCTTTGTGATCCTTGAGAGCTGTGCCTTGAAGAGTTCCTGCTGTTCAAAGTAAAGATCTACTCGTTCCTTTACATCGGGAATAGCAAGCACTTCATCTATTGAATGATTAACACAATAATCGATGAGTTCCATCATAAGTGCATAGTTTGAGATCCTGAAGTCATGGAATCTTCCGAGTCCCGTCCTGGCATCCATGAGGAAATTCATTAATACCCATCCGGTGGGGTTTAATACTTCTTCGAGTGTAAAGTCAGCGGAATCGCCCTTATCGACAGCCAGCATTATCTCTTCTGATATACGGGGCAGGCCTTCTTTTCCTCCATAGTAATCATAAACGACTCTGGCAGCACTCTTGGCTTTAGGATCGATAATATACCTGTCTTTATTCATCCTCTGGGCATTTCTCGTAACTTCAGATTCATGATGGTCGAATACGAGCCCTGATCTCGGATCGAAAGGGAGATTGGTCGTAATGTCATTCTCAGTCAGTTCGATCTTGCCGTCCTGTACATCCTTGGGATGAACGAACTTTATCTCATCGATAAGGCCTTTTTCCTTAAGGATCATAGCACATACAAGACCGTCAAAATCGCTTCTTGTAACAAGTCTCTTCTTGGGCATATCAGACATAAGTTAAATCTCCTTTACTAATTACTGATTATATTCTATCTGTTTAACTGCCCGAAAAAAGTAAATAGTGTATTAACAATAAAGGAGTAAAATAAAAAACGCCCCATCATGAAGATGAGACGTCCTTTATGTTCCAAGCGTGTGTTTCTTATTTAACGATCCTTACGCGAAGTACTCCGTCGATAGCCTTGATGGCATTGATAACAGATTCATCTGCCTTGCCCTCGATATCGAGGATAGTATATGCATAATCACCCTTTGACTTGCTGAGCATCTCGGGAACATTGATGGAAAGCTTGGAGAAAGCTCCCGTGAACTGAGTAAGCATATTAGGGATGTTCTTATGGCATACGGTTATCCTGGACTCATACTGGCACTCGCCCGCATCGCATCTGGGATAGTTGACGGAATTGATGACGTTACCGTTCTCGATGAAGTTGCGGATCTGCTTAACTGCCATTACAGCACAGTTATCTTCAGATTCAGCTGTAGAAGCACCAAGGTGGGGAGTAACGATGATATTATCCTTGCCGGCAACAGTAGGATTTGCAAAATCTGTTATATATTTGCCGACATGGCCGTTCTCAACAGCCTTTACCATAGCTTCCTCATCAACAAGGATGTCTCTTGCAAAGTTAAGGAAGATGACGCCGTCCTTCATCTTGGAGATAGCTTCCTCATTGACCATTCCATTTGTGGAATCGAGAAGAGGTACATGTATCGTAATATAATCGCAGTCTGTATAGATATCATTAACATTCGTGATATGCTTGACAGCTCTGCTGATATTCCATGCTGCATCTACGGAAACATAGGGATCAAATCCGTAAACTTCCATTCCGAGACCGACTGCAGCATTTGCAACCTGTGCTCCGATAGCTCCGAGACCGATAACTCCGAGCTTCTTGCCCTTGATCTCAGTACCTGCAAAAGCCTTCTTAGCCTTCTCTGCGGACTTTCCGATATTCTCATCATCCTTATTGTCGGTTACCCACTTAACACCGCCGATGATGTCTCTCGATCCCATAAGAAGAGCAGCGATAACAAGCTCCTTAACTCCGTTCGCATTAGCTCCGGGCGTATTGAAAACGACTACGCCCTCAGAAGCATACTTATCGAGAGGGATGTTGTTTACGCCGGCACCTGCTCTTGCTACACAGAGAGTATCAGCTGAAAGCTCGAGCTCATGCATCTGAGCGGATCTTACAAGTATCGCATCAGCTTCATTGACGTCTTCCGTCATTGAATACTTCTCATCGAAAAGGTCGGTGCCGCACTTGGCGATGGGGTTAAGGCAGTTTACTTTATACATTATGAATTCTCCTCTTCAAATTTCTTCATGAAAGCAACGAGCTTCTCAACACCTTCAACAGGCATTGCATTGTAGATAGAAGCTCTCATTCCGCCTACGGATCTGTGACCCTTGAGGTTTACGAAACCGGCATCGGTAGCTTCCTTGATGAACTTTGCATTAAGGTCATCGCTGTCGGTAACAAAAGGAACATTCATAAGGGATCTGTCCTTCTTTTCGACTGTTCCCCTGAACATCTTTGAAGAATCGAGGAAGTCATAGAGGATAGAAGCCTTCTTCTCATTGATCTTCTTCATCTCCTCAAGTCCGCCGAGCTTCTTGAGCCACTTGAATACAAGGCCGCAGATATAGATGCCGTAGCAGGGGGGAGTATTGTAAAGAGAATCAGCATCAGCCTGAGTCTTGTACTTGAGCATCGTAGGAACATATTCAGGGAGATCGTCTCTGATAAGATCTTCTCTGATGATAGCGATAACGACACCTGCAGGTCCGACATTCTTCTGAACACCGAAATAGATCATTCCGTAATCTGTTACGTTTACGGGCTGGGAGAGGATATCGGAAGACATGTCAGCAACAAGGATCTTGCCCTTAGTGTTGGGAAGCTCGTGGAATGTCGTTCCGTAGATAGTATTGTTATGGCAGATGTAGACATAATCTGCATCTTCATCAATAGGAAGATCGGAACAGTCGGGGATATAAGAGAATGTCTTATCCTCGGAAGAAGCGACTGCGACAGCCTTTCCGTACTTCTTTGCTTCCTGGTATGCCTTCTTGGCCCACTGACCGGTGATGATATAATCAGCAACGCCGTTTACCATGAGGTTCATGGGAACTGCGGCAAACTGCTGGGAAGCACCGCCCTGAAGGAAGAGTACCTTATAGTTATCGGGGATCTGCATGAGATCTCTTAAGTCTTTCTCGGCATCCTTGATGATCTTGTCATAGACCTTTGACCTGTGGCTCATCTCCATTACGCTCTGACCGCTGCCCTGATAATCGAGCATCTCATCTGCTGCCTGCTTCAGGACTTCCTCAGGAAGAATGGAAGGTCCTGCCGAAAAATTGTAAACTCTAGCCATCTGACTAATCCTCCGAAAATATATAAAACAATAAGGTCCGAAGACCGAATTCAATTATACAAACAATATGATCAATCTTCAATGTTATATATCCTTATTTTTATATATAAAAATGGCGACAGTTGAGTGCTGCCGCCATAATTATTTGTGAATGATATCCAATGAAAATCAGATCATCTGTTCGGGATGGAAAACGTTATCGAATTCCTCGGGTGTCATGAATCCGAGCTTAACGCATGCTTCCTTAAGGGAGATGTTCTCTTCAAATGCCAGATGTGATGTCTTGGCTGCATTCTCATAACCGATATAGGGATTAAGTGCCGTAACGAGCATGAGGGAGTTATGGAGGTTATTATGCATCTTTTCCTTATCAGCCTTGATACCGACTGCGCATCTCTCGGTAAAGGAGACGATCGCCTCGGCAAGAAGTCTTGATGACTGAAGGAAATTATATGCTGCAACAGGCATAAATACATTGAGCTCGAAATTACCCTGGGAAGCGGCCATTCCGACTGCTACATCATTACCCATGACCTGTACGGCGACCATTGTAACAGCTTCGCACTGTGTGGGATTGACCTTGCCGGGCATGATCGAGGAACCGGGCTCGTTTGCAGGGATAGTGATCTCACCGAGTCCGACTCTGGGGCCGGAAGCGAGCCACCTTACGTCATTCGCGATCTTCATCATATCGCATGCAAGAGCCTTGATCGCACCATGGGCGAAAACGATCTCATCCTTGCTCGTAAGTGCATGGAACTTATTTCCTGCTGTCTTGAAATCCTTGCCTGTGAGTTCCGATACTTTCTCGGCAACCTTCGTGTCAAAGCCCTTGGGTGCATTGAGACCTGTTCCGACGGCGGTTCCGCCGAGAGCAAGCTCCTTCAGGGGGGCAACGGAAAGCTTTATAAGTTCTACATCACGCTCGAGGGAAGATCTCCAGCCAGAGATCTCCTGCGAAAAGCTGATCGGAACAGCGTCCTGGAGGTGAGTCCTTCCGCTCTTAACGATACCTTCATTCTCTGCTTCGAGCTTCTTAAATACTTCGATCAGTCCTGTAACTGCAGGGATGAGCTTATCTTCAAGAGTTGTTACTGCGGATATATGCATTGCAGTAGGGAACGTATCATTGGAAGACTGGCTCATATTGATATCGTCATTCGGGTGGCAGAGCTTCTTTCCTGCAAGTTCATTAGCCCTGTTGGCGATAACCTCATTGGCATTCATATTCGACTGTGTTCCTGATCCTGTCTGCCATACGACAAGAGGGAAGTGGTCATTCAAAGATCCGCTGATGACTTCATCGCATGCCTTGGAGATGACTTCAAGCTTCTCGGATGTCATCTTCTCGGGCTTAAGCTCATTATTTGCAAGAGCAGCGGCTTTCTTAAGGATACCGAAAGCGTGAGTGATCTCGCGGGGCATCGTCTCGATACCGATACCTATCTGAAAGTTCTCATGGCTCCTCTCGGTCTGAGCTGCCCAGTACTTGTCTGCAGGGACCTTTACTTCGCCCAGTGAGTCATGTTCGATACGATATTCCATAATAATAGACCTCCGTTATTTGATTCTTACTTTAATATCTTAACACATCAGATCAGAAGATATGATAGATATATACAGATCCTTTTCCGTCTTTCTGGTTGTAGCTCTTGATCTTTGAAATAGAGGTTATCTGAACTCCTCTGTTGGTAGTGGGAAGATCAGGCTGGTCGTAATCGGCACTTGTCGAATGAAGGACCTTGCCGTTCCCGAGATAGACTCCGATATGATTTCCGCCGGATCCTGTTACCATTTTATGTTCAGCATCGGTCCAGATAACGATATCTCCTGCTTTGAATTCGGTCAAAAATCCCCATTCGCCCAAGCTTACGACCTCGTCCTTGGAATTATAGACGATGGGCTTCATGTTAGGATTTTTCTCGAAGTTTACGAGAGTGTACGATACGTTGCAATGGTTCAGATACCTGTACCACTGTGCACAGTCCATAAGATCCGTAGAGGAGATCCCGTATTTGTCGATATAGAGATATCCGCATCCGGGTGAAGTATATCTGCCGGGAGTAAAGTTGTTCTGTGACCAGGTTCCTCTGTTGGTAAGATCCTGCATACCGTTTCCGTAGAACAGGAAGTATTTACCCATTCCATCTGTCTCACATACACCGCCGTCGACCCAGTGATCGATGACATCCATTGTTCCTAAAGTCCTTCTGAAGAGGTTAGTTACAAATGCGGAACAGTCTATATAGCCGTTCTCGGGAACCATCTTGCCGAAACCGTATTCTGTCTTGGCTTCGAGCATCTTTTCGCCTCGCTCGAGAAGATCCTTCTTAAACTTGCTGATATCGGGAAGAAGCCCCTTCTGCTGCATGCTAATGGTCCAGATGACACCGCCGCCTGTCGTTATGTCGAGCTTACGGGCAGGGGAGAGCTTCGAGATCATCTCGGTAAATTCCGGAGAATATGAAAAATACAGGAGAAGGTCATTTCTCGTAAGACCCTTATCAAGCTTTCCAAGCCACTCCTTCATACCGGTCTCATCAGCCTCGCGGTCCAGGAACATCCTGTAAAGGGTCTTGATATACTCTTCGTCTGACAGGTTCTTATTAATGAATTCCTTGGAATTTACAAACGATTCGGCACATTTCTCATAGGTGATCGTCTTATCATTTAGCTTTTTACACCAGTAATCGAGTCCCTGATCATCGGATCTTCTGTCCAGAGCTGTCTTATAGAGCCTCTGAACGAATCTGGTATTATTGATATCCTTGTCTCTCGGATAAGTTGATTCATAATTACCATGGTCGATGCCGTATTCCTTGCAGATCCCGTCAAATTCGACAGACATGACGAAACCTCTGAATACAAACTCTCTGCTCATTCCTGAATCGAGAATATCGAGCCAGTATTCCATTCCTGTGTTATCAGGCTTGCGGTCAAGAAATACGGTATAGAGCATGGAAAGATATGTCTCGTCATCAGTCTTTTTCTTAAGATATTCCTTCGAAAAGACGAAGCCGTAAGCACATCTGGCACCGTCAGTCTCTTTTGACTTCAGCTTGGCGCACCAGTCATTGAAACCTTCCTCCTCGGGGAGTCTGCCCAATGTATTCTGATATAACCTGATAACGAATCTCTCAACATCATCATGTTCAGCATCAGGATCAATGAATACGGGAGCTTTCTTTGTCTCTTCCTCCTGAACTTCAGAAGCCTGTTCTGCCCCCTGTTCGGTGCCGGAAGGGGATTCCTCATCGATATTATCGGCATTGACCATACCGAGCGAAGAAATGAAAATCGCGACCGTAAAGAAAATTGATAAAATCTTTCTGTATTTCATTGGATCTATCCTCATTTACAAGAAGTTTTTATATTTTATCATTTATCAACATATTAATAAATAAGACCGTTCCTGACATGAAACGGTCTGAAAATCATTTGGTGCGGGCGGCGGGACTTGAACCCGCACGATTTAAGGTCGGCAGATTTTGAGTCTGCTGCGTCTGCCATTCCGCCACGCCCGCAAAATAAGCGCTTTTCGAGGCGACAATATGCATTATATTAAATGAAAATATTTTTTTCAACAATTATATAATTGGCGAAAAAATGTATAACCAAATCACTATTTATGTTATACAATAGTACACAGTTAAAAAGCATGAGGCGTCCTGCCAAGTGCAAAAATCTATAAGAGACGAGGTAAAAACCAATGGCAAACATCGATTTATCCAAGTACGGTATTACCGGTACGACCGAGATCGTCTACAATCCTTCTTATGAGAAGCTCTTCGAAGAAGAGACAAAGGATGGTCTTACAGGTTATGAGGTTGGTCAGGTTACAGAGCTTGACACAGTAAACGTTATGACCGGTATCTTCACAGGACGTTCCCCCAAAGATAAGTACATCGTTATGGATGAGAACTCCAAGGACACTGTTTGGTGGACATCTGACGAGTACAAGAACGACAACCACCCCATGACAGAGTCCACATGGGCTGTTGTTAAGAACATCGCTCAGAAGGAGCTCTCCAACAAGAGACTTTTCGTAGTTGATGCTTTCTGCGGTGCTAACAAAGATACGAGAATGGCTATCCGTTTCATCGTTGAGGTTGCATGGCAGGCTCACTTCGTTAAGAATATGTTCATCGTTCCTACGGAAGAGGAGCTTGCTTCCTTCGAGCCTGATTTCGTTATCTACAACGCTTCCAAGGCTAAGATCGAGAACTACGCTGAGCTCGGACTCAACTCTGAGACATGTGCTGCTTTTAACATCACATCCCGTGAGCAGGTCATCATCAACACATGGTACGGCGGAGAGATGAAGAAGGGTATGTTCTCCATGATGAACTACTATCTGCCTCTCAAGGGCATCGCTTCCATGCACTGCTCTGCAAACACAGATATGGAGGGTAAGCACACAGCTATCTTCTTTGGTCTTTCCGGTACAGGTAAGACAACACTTTCCACAGATCCTAAGAGACTCCTCATCGGTGATGACGAGCACGTCTGGGATGACAACGGCGTATTCTATTTCGAGGGC
>JAFXMZ010000013.1 GCA_017529925.1 Clostridiales bacterium | reverse complement strand
GGTACAAACTCTCATCCATACCGGCGGTTATTACGGCGAGGCCACACCTGTTCCCATCCCGAACACAGAAGTTAAGCTCGCTCGTGCCGAAAATACTTGGCTGGAGACGGCCCGGAAAGATAGGTTGCTGCCGGTTTATATGACTCCCTGATCGAGCAAACGGTCAGGGAGTCTTTTATATTATTAATTTGTAACATTTCATTGCTTAAAATTCCTTGTTTTGTTACCATTGAAATATATGTGAATTAAATGGGGGTTAAATATATGGCAAAAGTACTGATCGTAGACGATGAACCTGAGATAGTTGCATCTGTATCCGACGTTCTTGAGAGTTTTGATTTTACGACTATCTGTGCCACAGACGGCAGGACAGGTCTTCGAATGGCAGAAGAACAGTCTCCCGACCTTATAATCCTTGACTGGATGATGAAGGATTATAACGGACTTGATTTCACAAAAGACTTCAGGGAAAATGGTTTTTCCACCCCCATCCTTTTCCTTACAGCAAGGGGAGACCTTCCCGTATATGAGATCGAGGTACTGAGGAGAGGCGCTGATGACTACATGAGCAAGCCTTTCGATCCGACTCTTCTCGTCGAGCGTGTAAAGAATCTCCTTAAGAGGAGCAGCGGAAAGGATTCGTCCTCAGCCGAAGGAAATGACGGCAGCAAGCATGTTTACTGCGGCGGCGAGCTCGTTATAGATAATGATGCGATGCAGGTCTTCATCAATGGTGAGAGCTGCGATCTGACAACGAATGAGTTCAAGCTCGTACAGTATCTCGAGAATAATGCCGGCAGGGTCTGCTCAAGAGATGAGCTTCTTTCCAACGTCTGGAATTATGCTTTCGCAGGTGACGTAAGGACTGTCGATGTTACGATCAGAAGGACCAGGAAGAAGATCGAACCCAGTCAGATCAACTATAAATATATCCTCACGAGAAGAGGATCAGGCTATTATTTTCCCAAGGATCTGGGATAAATGCTCGACTCACTGATAAAGCTCTTTTCGCAAAGACCCGTGCTCTGCCTCGTCTTTGTCTTGATATTGATATTTGCGGCTCTGGCCATCGGTTATGCCGTAGGTATCAACAGGCTTATGCGCGGCAGGTGCGGCAAGGATGACAGGAGCGCTTATGTAGGCAAGATCGAGAATCTGATAATAGATTATCTCAACCTGGGCGTCATTGCCTATAATGCCGACAGTGCAGTCTACTGCAACAATACGATCCGCGAGCTCCCGGGCTTCCTCGGAGAGGATAAGAAGATCCCGAGGGACATCAATTCATTCCTGACGCGTTATGAGCAGGATAATCACCTCAAATCCAATTACATCCTCAACAGCGAAAATGACGATACGGTCATAAGGGCGAATTATACCGTCGGAAGGAAGATCTATGAGATAAGGATACTCCACAGGGTAGTCGACGGTGACAGGCTTGATATAGTCATTGTTGATGACATCACTCAGATAAAGGATGACGAGAGAAGGCAGAAGGACCTTGCTGCCAATGTTTCGCATGAGCTCAAGACTCCGCTTACGGTCATCAGGGCATCGGAACTCTTCGTCAACAGCATAAGGCCTGATAAGATGCCTGAATATGACGAGATCATCAAGTGGGGAAACAGGATCGTAGCCAATGCGGTCAGGATGCAGGATATAGTACAGGATTTCCTTATCCTTTCGATGACATCATCAAATGTTCCGATGAACATAATAGATATACGCGAAGCAGCAGTTAAGGCAGTCGGAAGCATAAGCGACTATCCGAACAGGGATAAGGTCAGCATAAATATTCCGGATGAGGGATGCTATCCGCTGGTATTCGGCAATGCGAACCTCGTGATGAGAGTGATAATCAACATGCTGACGAATGCGGTCAAATATATCGACTATGAAGGGAAGACAGCTCCTCATGAGATCAATATCGAGATAGTCGAGATAGACGACCGCGTCGCGGTTTCGGTGAGCGATAACGGAAGGGGTATCCCCGGAAAGGATATCGATCACCTCTTCGAAAGATTCTACAGAGTGGATAATTCAGGCTCCAGGGATGTCGGCGGTTCGGGCATAGGACTGTCGATCGCAAAAGATGTCGCTAATATGCACGACGGAACGATAACCGTTGTTTCGGAGCTCGGGAGCGGATCGACATTTACTCTTTCTCTTCCTAAGGCACAGACTGTATTCACCAATGTCTTCGAGGATGCTTCGACAGGCATCGTGAGTGAGAATCAGTACTACAGGACGGCGGCGGATTTTATGGCTGTCCAGGTCACGGAGGCCGTAAGGTCTATGGGTTATTCTGATGTGCTCGAAGCTGCCGATGAGATGGAAAAGACGTCTCCGGGAGAGAAGACGGCACACGACAGAAGGCTTGCTACTCTGCTTACAAAGCTCGGAAAAGAACGTTATGACGAGCTCGTTGAGGAACTGACATTTGTTGAGGATGACGGATTTGACGATGAGTTCGATGATGAACAGGATACGGATGACGTATCTTTCGATGAGGATATCGATGATATCGGTGCAGCTGCCGAGGACGGGGAGATCGTAGAGATATCTGCTGAAACAGCCGCAGGAGAGCCTGAAACAGACAGTGAAGAAAAGAGCGGCGAGGCACAGTTCCAGCCTTTGCAGCCTTCGGTAAGGGCAGTACCTGAGATCTCTTCCGAGCTCATGACGAGCCTTGAGAGCGAACCTGAGTCGCCCGAGGAGGAAGAGATCAGGAAGCAGAAGGAGGAGGCAAGAAAACTCCTTACCACACCCATACTGCCAAGAGCAGTTCCCGACAGAAAGATATCGCCGGAAACGCCCGAGACAGCAAAAAAAGACAGTAACGTAAAAGAAACAGTAAGAATCCACCCAAATAAGGAGAAGAAACTGTATAATGGTATAAGCAGAAAAAGCGGCAAAAGAAGTCCACCCTTTTCGAGGAGATAAAGGAGACTCCGGCCGCACCCGAAGAACCCGAGATCCGTTCGGCGGTAAGAAAGGTACTCGACGAGACAAGTCCGATCGTACCTGCGGATCAGAAGGAAGAGGAACAGAGTGAATAAAAATGCCTATAAGATAACGGGGGGCAGGCCCCTCCGCGGACATATAAATATAAGCGGGAGCAAGAATGCGGTCCTCGGAGTACTCGCGGCCAGCATGATGATCGACGGAGCCTGTGTCCTCGAGAATGTTCCCGACATTTCCGATGTGCATGTAATGGTCGACCTTTGCAGATCATTAGGTGCGGTCATAGAGAGTGAGAAGACTCCCGAAGGATCGCTCAAGCTTTCTATAGATCCGAGAACTATCAATACATATAAGGCGACGGGTCCCGAAGTATCGAAGATAAGGGCTTCCTATTATCTTCTCGGTGCTCTTCTTGCAAGAAGCGGCAAGGCGTCGCTGCGTATGCCCGGCGGATGTAATTTCGGTCAGAGACCTATCGACCTTCACCTCAAGGCTTTTAAGGCAATGGGTGCCAAGGGTGCCAATCCCGAGGATCTTTCGGGCGGTATTATCACATTGAAGGCAGATCCGCTGAAGGGTACTAACGTATTCTTCGATATAGTCAGTGTAGGAGCGACGATCAATGTCATGCTCGCAGCTGCAAAGGCACAGGGCAAGACAACGATCATAAATGCCGCGAAGGAACCGCATATAGTCGATGTCGCGAACTTCCTCAATGCCATGGGCGCGAGGATAAAGGGCGCAGGTACCGATACCATCAGGATCGTGGGTGTTCCGGTCCTTCCCGGTAATTTCTCATATTCGATAATCCCCGATCAGATCGAGACAGGAACATATATGGTGGCGGCTGCCGTTACGAACGGAGACGTTACTATCCACAATATCATCCCGACACATATGGAGCCTCTTTCATCGAAGATGCGTGAGATGGGCTACACGATCGAGGAGAATGAGGATAATGACAGCATAAGGGTCTACAGGGAAGACGATGAGGTCATAACCGGAACTAATATCAAGACCTCTCCCTATCCCGGATTCCCTACGGATCTTCAGCCCCAGGCTGTCGTGCTCCTGTGCCTTTCGAAAGGTATCAGCAAGATGCATGAGAATGTCTGGCAGAACCGTTTCCAGTATATCCCCGAGCTTACCAAGATGGGCGCCAATATCAATGTCTATGAGAGGGTTGCCCTTGTCAGCGGAATAGAGAAGTTTAAGGCTGCCACCGTAGAAGCCACGGATCTGCGTGCCGGTGCTGCCCTTGTCTGTGCGGCTCTTGCTGCCGAGGGAACTTCATATGTTACCAACGCAGGAAGGATCGACAGAGGATACGAGAATATCGTCGAGAAGCTCCGCAGTCTCGGAGCAGACATCGAGGAGTCCAGCGTTAACGTTTATGACATAGACGGGGAAGCATGATGTCCCGTTTTGAGATAATCCCACTTTTCAGCGGATCGTCGGGTAATTCCACGCTCGTTGTCGCGGGCGGAAAGAATATCCTTATTGATGCGGGAAGAAACTGCAAGCAGATCTGCACCGCTCTTTCGGGGACGGATATAAAGCCCGAGGATATAGATTATGTCTTTGTCACCCATTCACATCATGACCACACTGATGCGATCGACGTATTCAGGCGAAAGTATAAGGTGCCGGTATATGGTACGGCCAATACCCTGTATTACATATCCAGGAAGTCGACCAAGCCGCATCCTGATTCTGATGATATAGAGATAGAAGAGGGAGAGACAGTCCTGCTGGCAGACGATCTTGCCGTGAAGGCTATATCTACTCCTCATGATGCCCCCGGTTCTGTCTGCTACAAGATCGTATCGGGCGACAGGTCCGTGATGATCATGACGGATCTGGGATATGTTACCGACGAGATAATCGCAGATGCCTACGGATGTGATGTTATCCTCATCGAAGCCAACTACGATCAGATGATGCTCGTATACGGAGGATATCCCGAAGAGCTCAAGTCGAGGATCGCAGGCAGGTGGGGCCATCTGAGCAATGATGCATGTGCGAGGGCGGTATTTGATCTTTATGAACACGGCACGAGGAAGTTTATACTCGGACACTTAAGTGCGAATAATAATACAAGGGAAGCTGCTTTCGAGACGGTAACGGGATTCATGAAGGATGAGGGACTTGTCGAAGGCAGGGACTATTTTATCAAGGTCGCAAACAGATACGATCCTACCGAAGGGACGGTGGTCTCTTGAAGATCAGGGTGATCGCTCCCGGAAAGATCAGGGAAAAATGGCTTACCGAGGGTATCAATGAGTATATCAAGCGCCTTTCGAAGTACTGCTCGGTCGAGATAACCGAAGTTGCCGACAGCCCGGACACGCTTCCGGTCGATGTCGCTCTTCAGAAGGAAGGAGAGCTTATCCTGTCAAAGATCAGGAAAGAGGATGTCGTCTGGGTCATGGACCTGCACGGCGATCTTCTGACTTCAGAGAAGATATCAGAGGCGCTCATCGAAGATATGCGGAAGGGCGGCTCATCGGTAACTGTCGTCATAGGCGGAAGCAACGGCCTCTGGGAGCCTGTCGTCAAAAGGGCGGACAGGCGGATATGCCTCGGAAAGATAACGCTTACGCATCAGATGACGAGACTTATACTCCTTGAACAGATTTACAGGGGATATAAGATAGCAAATGGTGAGAAATACCATAAATAACGTGTTTGACATTATATATGGCAGCATTTATAATCTCTGTGTGCTCTTTAGTACACTAAAGTAAAATCAGAAACGGAGGAAGCATATGTCAGGCAAATTCTACACACCGGACGGGTTCAACGACACGATACCCGAAGTCTGCGCATTCAAGAAAGATGCAGAGAATAAATTAAGGAATCTGTATGCCCGACACGGCTTCACGGAGATAGAGACACCCGGTTACGAATACTGTGATATCTATACCAAGCCCGGATTTGTGGCTGAAGAGGATCTTTTCAAGCTTACTGATACGAAGGGAAGGCTCCTTTGTGCAAGGTTCGACGGCACGGTCCCCGCGGCGAGATATGCGGCGACCATCGCGAAAGACACCCTGCCTTTGAGGCTCTTCTATATCGAGAATATGTACAGATATAACCAGGCAGGCGGCGGAAAGCAGTGTGAGTTTACACAGGCAGGCGTCGAGCTGATGGGCATCTCGGGTTCCGATTCCGATGCGGGGATCATAGCACTCGCTATAAGCTCTGCACTGGAGACGGGCGTTACGGATATACAGGTAACCATTGGACAGACGGGGCTTTTCGAAGGGGCTGCCGCACAGATGGGATTTGACGAGGACACGAAGTCACTCATAAGACAGGCGATAGTCTCAAAGGATTCCGTCACGATCGAGAGAACAGCGAAGGAACTCGGGCTGTCGGACCGCGATAAGGAGACACTCCTGATGTTCGCCGAGTCGACGGGAAGCTTTGAGATAAATGATGACCTTAAGTCGAGGTTTACCGATAAGGGAGCTCTTGAGGCCATAAAGAATCTCGAGGAGATAACAGAAGCGCTCGAAGATTACGGTTACGGAAAGTATATCTCGGTCGATCCGGGTCTTATCGGAAGCCAGGGATATTATACGGGAATGATCTTCAAGGGTCACACATACGAGGTCGGCTTCCCGATCTTCGGAGGCGGAAGATATGACAAGACCGTCGGTGTCTTCGGCAGGGAGATGGAGTGCGTAGGATTCTCGCTCGGTCTCTCTCTCGCGGTAACGGCGCTCCTCAGGCAGGGCTTAAAGCCCGAGATGCCTAAAGCCGAAGTCGTGATCGGATATGAGAAGGGAAACAGGGATGCAAGGTGCACGGCCATCACGATGGCAGAGCAGATGAGAAGTGAAGGAACTGTTGTCATACTCGATACCTCATGTTCGGACGAGGAGGCCCTGAGCCGGTTCGCCGATGAGAACGGTATAGAAACGGTCATGTTTTTCGACGGGGGTAAGGAATAATGCTGACGATAGCTCTATCAAAGGGAAGACTTGCCGAGCAGGCCATCGATCTTCTCGAAAAGGCAGGATATGACTGCACTGCAGCCAAGGAGAAATCAAGGAAGCTCATACTCGAGGACGAGAAGACGGGACTGAGGTTCATCCTCGCGAAGCCCGCCGATGTCCCCACATATGTTGAATATGGAGCAGCAGACCTCGGAGTCGTAGGAAAGGATACTCTCCTCGAAGAGGGCAGGCAGCTCTATGAGGTGATAGACCTGGGATTCGGCAAGTGCAGGATGTGTGTTGCAGGCCCGAAGGACCTGACATCCGATAAGCTCGACAGGATCCCCAACAAGAGGGTAGGAACTAAGTATCCGAACATAACGAGGGCTTATTTTGAAGGAGTCAAGAAGGAGAGCGTGGAGATTATAAAGCTCAACGGTTCCGTGGAGCTCGCGCCCCTTATAGGTCTTTCCGAAGTCATCGTCGATATAGTCGAGTCGGGAAGGACTCTCTACGAGAACGGTCTCGACGTTATCGAGACAGTCGCTGACATCTCGGCAAGAGTCGTCGTTAACCGCGTATCTATGCAGATGAAGGCTGATGAGATAAAGCCCATGATCGAGAAGCTCAAGAAGCAGGTGGAACTGAACAATGAAATGTAAGGTAGTAAAAGGATATAAGGAAAACCTCAGGGAACTGTGCGACACGCTCGGCGCCAGGGGCAAGATGGATCTCGGACCGATCATAGAGACCGTAACCGGAGTCATCGAAGACATAAAGGCGAATGGGGATAAGGCTCTCCTTTCATATACGAAGAAATTCGATAAGGCCGAGCTCACGCCGGAGACGATGCGCGTCACGGATAAGGAGATCGAGGAGGCTTTCGGTCAGATAGATCCCGTTCTCCTGGAGACGATGAAGAAGTCGGCGGAGAACATAAGGAGATTCCATGAATACCAGAAAGAGGAAGGCTTCATGGTCGATACGGCAAAGGGCGCGAAGATAGGCGTCCGCGTAAGGCCGATATCGGTAGCCGGAGTATATGTTCCTGGCGGCACGGCACCTCTTCCTTCAACAGTATTGATGGATGTTATCCCGGCTTCAGTCGCGGGAGTTCCGAGGATCGTCTTCTGCACTCCTCCGAGAGCAGACGGAACGATCGCACCGGTAATACTTGCCGCAGCTCACATAGCAGGCGCGACGGAGATCTACAAGGCCGGAGGCGCCCAGGCGATAGCAGCCATGGCATACGGGACTGAGACGATCCCCAGGGTCGACAAGATATGCGGCCCCGGCAACATCTATGTAAACACCGCGAAAAGGCTCGTATTCGGACAGGTCGACATCGATATGTTCGCCGGTCCTTCCGAGATACTCATCATAGCTGACGATAAGGCTGATCCCGATATCGTTGCGGCCGATATGCTCTCACAGGCAGAGCACGACAGGATCGCATCGGCGATAGTCCTTACGACGTCGGAGGAGCTGGCCTCAAAAGTCGCGGAATGTGTCGACAGAAGGTCTGAGGAAGCGACCCGCAAAGAGATACTCGAAGCGTCCCTTCGCGATTACTGCTCGATAATAGTGTGCGGGGATATCGATATCGCGATCGCCTTCTCTGAGGAGATCGCTCCCGAGCACCTGGAGCTCTACGTTGAGGATCCTCACGGCCTGCTCCCGAAGATAAATAATGCAGGTGCGGTATTCCTCGGAAAGTATTCGCCCGAGCCCCTGGGAGACTATTTTGCAGGCCCGAACCACACGCTCCCCACATCGGGAACGGCGAGATTCTTTTCGCCGCTCAACACGGGAGATTTCTATAAGAAGATGAGCGTGATCGACTATAATGAGGAGTCATTAAGGGAAGTAGTCGCAGATGTCGCGAGGTTTGCAAGGAGCGAAGGGCTCGAGTGTCACGCGAGATCGATCGAATCGAGGTTTAAGGACATAAATGAGTAAGTACTGGAATAAAAAGATAAATTCCGCAGAGCCGTATCAGGCGGGTGAACAGCCGAAGGACGGTCAGAGGGTCATAAAGCTCAACACGAATGAGAACCCTTATCCGCCGTCGCCTTCATGTGCCGCTGTTCTCAGGGATTTCGATATCTCGGAGCTGAGGCTCTACCCCAACACGGACGCAGCCATGGTATGCGAGGCTGTTGCCGCGGTGGAAGGGATAAAGCCTTCCAACGTCTTTGTGGGTAACGGATCCGACGAAGTGCTCGCTCTCTGCTGGCAGACTTTTTTCGAGAAGAAGACAGAAACGGATAAGGCAGTGCTCGCGCCCGCGATATCCTACAGTTTCTATCCCGTTTATTCTTCTTTCTATGATGTGCGGATCGAAAAGGTCCCGCTGAAGGAAGGCTTTGCGGTCGATCCTGAAGATTACTGCGGAAGGGAGAACTGCGGCATCGCCATTGCCAATCCCAATGCTCCCACGAGCATTGCCATAGGGAAAGATGACATAAGGCGTATCCTTGAAGCAAATCCCGATTCTGTAGTCCTCATAGATGAAGCTTATGCGGCATTTGCGGAAGGATATGAATCTGCGGCAACACTCATAGGCGAGTATAAGAACCTTGTTGTCGTCAGGACGCTGTCGAAGTCATACGGACTTGCCGGCCTGCGCGTAGGATATGCGATCGCGGATGAAGAACTCATAGAAGGGCTTAAGAGGGCAAGGGATTCCTTCAATTCCTATCCTGTTGACAGGCTGGCCCAGAAGATCGCTGCGGCTGCTATTCTCGACAGGGACACTTTCGAGAGGAACAGGAAGGCGCTCATCGCCACGAGAAACCGTCTTACAGACGAACTGCGCGGAATGGGATTCACTCTTCCCGATTCGTCGGCCAATTTTGTTTTTGCGAAGCCGCCGGAGGGCATTAGTGCGGAAACGCTCTACAAAAATCTTAAAGCAAAAGGTATACTTGTAAGGTATTTTAATAAACCCGTGATAAACGAGTATCTGAGGATATCCATAGGCACGGACGGTGAGACGGATGAATTCCTCGAGGCCGTGAGAGAGGAGACCGGAAATGGCAAGGACTGCTGAGGTTAAGAGAAAGACAAAGGAGACCGATATCGAGGTCAGGATAGATCTCGACGGAAAGGGGATCGCCGATATCGATACGGGTATCGGATTCTTCGATCACATGCTGAGTGCCCTTTCGAAGCATTCGGGAATTGACATTGCGCTGAAGTGCAAAGGTGATCTTAATGTCGATGCACATCACTCCGTAGAGGATGTAGGTATCTCTCTGGGCCAGGCATTGGCCGGGGCTCTCGGCGACAAGGTCGGGATAGTCAGGTTTGCTTCGGCAAGATGTCCTCTGGATGAAGCGCTCGGCGATGCCGTAGTGGATATCTCGGGAAGACCCTACCTCGTATTTGACTGTGAGTTTGCTGCCGATAAGTGCGGCGAGATGGATACACAGCTCTTCGAGGAGTTCTTCAGGGCTTTCGCAGTGAATGCCGGGATCACCCTGCACATCTCGTGCCCTTACGGAGTAAATGATCACCACAAGGCTGAGGCGATGTTCAAGTCGCTCGCGAGAGCTCTTCGCACAGCAATATCTATAGATGAGAGATTTAAGGACGAGGTCATATCGACCAAGGGCGTCCTTTGATATATGGAGGTAAAGAATATGCTTATCAAGGATACTGATTTTATCGATCTTCCCGTGTTTATCAAGGGTAAGGTCAGGAATGTATACGATCTCGGGGATTCCCTCCTCATGATCGTAACGGACAGGATATCGGCTTTTGACGTCGTTTTCAATGAGCTGATCCCCGACAAGGGCAAGGTGCTTTCCTCGATCTCGGCTTTCTGGTTCGATTTCACGAAGGACATCATCCCCAACCATGTCATCACGACAGATCCTAAGGAATATCCCATGGGTCTGGATAAGTATGAGGAGGAGCTCAAGGGACGTTCGATGCTCGTAAAGAAGGTTCAGATGCTTCCCGCAGAGTGCATCGTAAGAGGATATCTCGAGGGATCGGCACTCAAGGAGTATAAGAAGAGCGGAACGGTCGGCGGCATAAAGATGCCCGAGGGACTGCGTCAGGGCGACAAGCTCCCTGAGCCTCTGTTCACTCCCTCCACGAAGGAAGAGACAGGCCACGATATCAATATCACATATGACCGGCTCAAGGAACTCCTCGGTGAGGAGGATGCGACTGCACTTCACGATGCAGCGATCGCTCTTTACAACAAGGTATCCGAGTATGCGCTGACGAAGGGCCTCATCCTTGCAGATACGAAGTTCGAGTTCGGAAAGATCGACGGCAAGCTCGTTGTAGCAGACGAGATGTTCACGCCTGACTCCTCGAGATTCTGGGATCTTGCCGACTATGAGCCAGGCAGAGCTCAGAAGAGCTTTGACAAGCAGTATCTGAGAGAGTGGCTCGAGACTCTGGACTGGGATAAGACATATCCCGCTCCCACACTTCCCGAGGAAGTCATCAACAAGACATCCGAGAAGTATAAGGAGTGCTATTTCAGACTTACGGGTAAGGAAATCTGATAATTGATAGCTATAATCGACTACGGAATGGGCAATCTTGCTTCAGTGAGCAAGGCCCTCACATACATAAAGTGCGAATCAGAGATCACGTCTGACCCGGATGTCATATCCCGTGCTTCGGGAGTGATACTTCCTGGTGTCGGCGCTTTCGGTCCCGCCATGGAAGCTTTAAGGAAGGCAGGACTCGATACGGCTGTAAAGGATTATGCCGCATCGGGAAGGCCTCTGCTCGGAATATGTCTTGGCATGCAGCTCATGATGAGCTGTTCGGCGGAGGGTGCTCCCGAAGGAGAGTATATCGACGGTCTGGGACTTATCCCGGGCAAGGTCCTGAAGTTCCCTTCCTCCGAGACCACGGATAAGGGACTCAAGGTTCCCCAGATAGGTTGGAACAGGCTGACAGATGTCACGGGCGACCTCATGCGCGAGGGAGACCATGTCTATTTTGTACACTCATTCTATTGCCTGCCTGACGATGATTCGGCGAGCGCGGCAAAGACGGACTACGGCATAAAGTATACGGCGGCACTGCAGCAGGGAAATATCTTTGCAACGCAGTTCCACCCCGAAAAGAGCGGCGAGGCGGGTCTTCAGATGCTCATCAGGTTCGCGGGGAGGACAAGGAGATGATAATACTTCCGGCAATAGACCTCCTCGGAGGGAAATGCGTAAGGCTTCAGCGCGGAGACTATGACAGGGTCACCGTCTATAACGACGACCCGCTGTCCCAGGCAATGGAGTTTAAGAAGGCAGGCGCCGAGTGGATCCACATCGTCGATCTCGATGCCGCAAGATCCGGAGTCCCGACCAATCATGAGGTCATCAGACAGATCAGTCTGAAGACGGGTCTCAAGGTCGACACGGGAGGCGGCATCCGCAATATGGATACGCTGAAAAAGTGGATCGAGGATTACGGAGTAGCAAGATGCGTCATCGGAACATCGGCCATCAGGGACCGGCAGTTCACAGAAGAGGCACTGAAGCTCTATCCTGATAAGATCGCCATAGGCATTGATGCAAAGGACGGCGAAGTTGCCGTAGACGGATGGACAAAGGGTTCCGGAGTAAAGGCAGCCGACTTTGCACTTACCATGAAAGAGCTCGGGGCGCAGACGGTCGTCTTTACGGATATCTCCAGAGACGGCATGCTGACGGGCCCCGCTTTCGATTCGACAAAGGATCTCGTCGAAAAGACAGGCATAGACATAATCGCATCGGGCGGCATAGGCTCCGATGAGGACATAATGTATATAAAGGGCAGCGGCTGCGCCGGAGTTATAGTCGGCAAAGCTATATATGAGGGAAAGGTAGATCTTGAAAGATGCTTACAAAACGTATAATCCCGTGTCTTGATGTCAAGGACGGAAGAGTCGTTAAGGGAGTAAACTTCGTATCCTTAAGGGATGCGGGCGATCCTGTCGAGTGTGCCAAAGAGTATAACCTTTCCGGGGCAGACGAGCTCGTATTCCTCGATATCACTGCTACACTCGAAGCAAGAGATACGGTTATCGATATGGTATCGAGAGTTGCCGATGAGATCTTTATCCCTTTTACGGTAGGAGGCGGGATCAGGACCGTCGATGACATAAGGGCAATCCTCAATGCAGGTGCGGACAAGGTCTCGCTCAACTCCGCTGCAGTAAAGGATCCTTCATTCATAAAAGAGGCTTCCGACAGGTTCGGCGCACAGTGCATAGTCGTCGCGATCGACGTCAAGAGAAGAGAAGGACAGGAGGATAAGTTCCCGTCCGGATATGAGGTCGTGATCGCGGGAGGAACTAAGCCTACGGGACTCGATGCCCTTGAATGGGCAAAGAAGGCAGTGTCACTCGGATGCGGCGAGATACTCCTTACATCAATGGATAAGGACGGGACCAAGAGCGGATTTGATAACGGCATAACATCGCTGATCGCGGACAATGTACCCGTCCCGGTCATCGCATCGGGCGGTGCCGGAAAGATGGAGGACTTCTACGACGGCATAGTCGACGGAAAGGCGGACGCAGTCCTCGCTGCGAGCCTCTTCCATTTCGGTGAGATAAAGATATCCGATCTTAAGGATTATCTTGAGGAAAAGGGGATCCCCGTCCGTAAGATCGGAAAGGAACTCAACATGTGGGCTCACATGAAGAAGAATTCTGACGGGATGGTCCCCGCCATAACGGTCGATTCGGCAACAGGCGAGGTCCTCATGATGGCATATATGAACTATGAGGCATTTGCGCTGACATGCAGCACCGGATATATGCATTACTATTCGAGATCGAGGGATACGCTCTGGAAGAAAGGCGAGACCTCGGGACATCTCCAGAAGGTGGTCGATGCGAAGATAGACTGTGACAGGGATACGCTCCTTTATACCGTCGAGCAGACAGGAGCCGCATGCCATACCGGAAACCACACATGCTTTTACACTGCTCTTAACGAGTGGGATACAGATACAAGGGAGGAATAAAAATGGACATCATCAAGGAACTCTATGCGGTAATACTCGACCGCAAGGCACACCCCGAGGAAGGTTCGTACACGAACTACCTTCTTGACAAGGGCACAGAGAAGATAGCCAAGAAAGTAGGCGAGGAGGCAGTCGAGACCGCTATCGCTTCCGCAAAGCGTGACAAGGCTGAGACCGTTGGAGAGATCGCGGATCTTATCTATCACGCACTCGTACTGATGGCTGATATGGATATCTCCCTTGACGACATCGAAAAGGAGCTCCGCGGAAGAAGAGGCTGATCCCTTTCCCGGAAAAAGAGACTGATGACAGGCTGTTTCACGGTAGTGAGACAGCCTGTTTTGATTCTGCTTTCAGGGAATGTGAGAAATAACAAAGGTGGGATGCGAAGCTCAGTCTCAGGAATGACATAATGAGAGGTACGATCGACGGGACTGTCCGGGAAATCTCCGTATATGTCAGAATACTGATATATTAATCGGTTTTTCGCGTTGACACGATACATGACCCGTGATAAAATACTTCAGCTAAAACCCTAGAGGTCTTTTTTTATTGCACGAAAAACCGTTTGCAGACAAGGAAGACAAGAGGTAACGGAGGAGTCAAAAATGGCTAAGCAGAGCGCACGTGACAAGCTTACTCTCGCATGCGAAGAGTGCAAGCAGAGAAACTATCAGACATATAAGAATAAGAAGAACGATTCCGAGAGACTCGAGCTCAAGAAGTATTGTCCTTTCTGCCGTAAGCACACGGTCCATAAGGAAACAAAGTAATCTCAAGGCTCCTGTAGCCGGATCGGGGTAATAACATGGCTGACAAGAAGAAAAAGAAGAATATCTTCAGTCGCATAGCACAGCTCTTCAAGGACGTTCGCCAGGAGCTCCGTAAGGTCGTATGGCCTTCAAAGGAGAAGCTCAAGGCAACGGCCGCTGTTGTGCTCGTAATCATATTGTTTTTTGCCGTATATCTTTCCGTTATCGGTAAGGGCGGCCAGTGGGTGCTCGAGAAGATCGGTTTCTATAAGCAGGAAGAGCCTGAGCAGACAACGGTCGAGAGCATTGCCGATGATACCGCTGCAACGACTGCTGCAACGACTGCGGCTACAGAGGCAGCAGAAGGTTAATTGCTTAATATAAGGAGCATAAGATGTCTGAAGATACAGAAGCTAAATGGTATGTCGTTCATACATATTCAGGCTATGAGAATAAAGTAAAGACTATCCTCGACAAGACGATCGAGAAGAGGGGCATGCAGGATATCATCCAGGAGATCTCTGTTCCCACGGAAGATGTCGTCGAGATCAAGGACGGTAAGAAGAAGGTCGTTAAGAGGAAGAAGTACCCCGGGTACGTTTTCATCAAGTTCGTCAGCAACTTTGAGAATCTGAAGGACAATGAAGAGCCTTCCGCGGCCGACAAGGAACTCTGGTATCTCATCCGCAACACAAGAGGCGTAACAGGTTTCGTCTGCACGAACCCCAACAGACCTCTTCCTATCACGGACAGCGATCTGGCTGCAATGGGTATTGCAACAGACTGGGTACCTGAGGTAAACTACAGCGTCGGAGATACGATCCGCGTAATAAGCGGTCCTTTCGCCGACAGCATCTGCGTTGTCGAGGAAATGAACAACGAGAAGCAGCAGGTCAAGGTCAGGATTTCTATGTTCGGCCGAGAGACACCTGTATATCTCGACTTTACACAGGTCGAGAGGATCTGATGATCGTAAGCCTTCGGGCACACGATATAAATCTTATTTGGGAGGTGGCCAAAGATGGCTAAAAAAGTAGCAGGTTACATTAAGCTTCAGATACCTGCAGGCAAAGCAACACCCGCGCCGCCGGTAGGACCAGCTCTTGGACAGCACGGTATCAACATCGCGCAGTTCGTCAAAGAGTTCAATGAGAGAACAGCAAAGGACGCAGGACTCGTAATCCCTGTAGTTATCACAGTTTACGCTGACCGTACGTTCTCTTTCATTACAAAGACTCCTCCGGTACCCGTATTGCTCAAGAAGGCTTGCAAGATCGAGAGCGGTTCCGGAAGACCTAACACACAGAAGGTAGCAACGATCTCTTTCGAAGAGTGCAAGAAGATCGCTGAGATCAAGATGCCCGACACGAATGCAGCATCTATCGAGGCTTGTGCCGAGATGGTAGCAGGTACTGCAAGAAGCATGGGTATCACGGTTACAAGATAATCACGAGGAAAGGAGATAAACTATGAAAGCCGGTAAAAGATATACTGAGCTCGCAAAGCTCGTAGACAGGTCCATAGCCTATGATCCTTCCGAGGCGGTTCGTCTTGTACAGGAGACAGGTAAGGCTAAATTCGACGAGACAGTCGAGCTCCACGTTCGTCTTGGTGTTGACTCTCGTCATGCAGATCAGCAGGTAAGAGGTGCAGTCGTACTTCCTCACGGAACAGGCCGTACGAAGAAGGTCCTCGTATTTGCTAAGGGCCCCAAGGCTGATGAGGCTAAGGAGGCAGGTGCCGATTTCGTCGGTGCTGAGGATATGGTAGAGAAGATCACGAAGGAGAACTGGTTCGATTTCGATATCGTAGTAGCTACTCCCGACATGATGGGTGTCGTAGGACGCTTAGGTAAGGTCTTAGGTCCTAAGGGACTCATGCCTAACCCCAAGTCCGGAACAGTTTCCATGGATGTTGCAAAGGCTATCGCCGACATCAAGGCTGGTAAGATCGAGTATCGTCTCGATAAGACAAACATCATCCACTGCCCTATCGGAAAGGTTTCTTTCGGACAGGAGAAGCTTGAGGAGAACCTCAAGACCATCATGGAAGCCATCATCAAGGCTAAGCCTTCGGCTGCCAAGGGTCAGTACCTGAAGAATGTATCCATTTCTTCAACGATGGGCCCCGGTATCAAGATCAACGCTCAGAAGTTCATCGCTTAAGATACCGAAAACTACAGTTAAATAATCCGTTCATACCGAAGACAGCCGGTTCGCTTTTCGAAGTGATCCCGCCGAGGAATGAGAGATCATGAACATGACTCAAAAACCCTCACGTCTTACGGCATGAGGGTTTTTAAAATCTAATAAGGAGGAAAAACCTATATGCCCAGTGAGAAAATTCTTGCTGCGAAGAAGCAGGTAGTTGCTGATCTCGTTGCTGAGTATAAGGATGCTGCAACATTCGTATTCGCATCATCCAGAGGACTCACAGTCGAGCAGGACACCAACATGCGTAACGAACTTCGTAAGGCAGGCGTTAAGTTCAGTGTCGTAAAGAACACGACTCTCCGCCTGGTATTCAAGGAGCTCGGCATCGAGGGACTCGACGATATCTTCAAGGGTCCTACAGCTGTTGCTTACTCGAACGAAGTCGTTGCACCCGCAAAGGTAATCGCTAAATTCGCAGAATCCTATGAGCCTCTTGAGATCAAGGGCGGTATCGTAGAAGGTAAGGTCGCTTCCGTTGAAGAGATCGTTGCTCTTTCCAAGGTACCCGACAAGGAGACTCTCTACAGCCAGGTCGTCTTTGGTTTGCTTTTCCCGTTTACAAAGCTTGCCATGCTCGTCAAGGCTGTTGCCGAGAAGGCACAGGAGGAGGGCGGCGTAGCTGCTGCTCCCGCTGCTGAGGAGGCACCTGCTGCAGAAGCCGAGGCTCCTGCTGCTGAGGCCGAGACTGCAGAAGCACCTGCTGCCGAAGAGGCACCCGCTGAAGTTCCGGCAGAGGCTGCACCCGCAGAAGCCTGATCAGCTTTCGGAACACGATCAAAACAAAAACAATACTATTTTTAAAAACTAAAATGGAGGAAAATTAAAATGGCTAGTGAAAAGATCACACAGATCATTGATGAGATCAAGGCTCTTTCCGTAACAGAGCTTTTCGATCTTGAGAAGGCAATTGAAGAAGAGTTCGGCGTAACTGCTGCTGCTATGGTAGCTTCTGCTCCTGCAGGTGGTGCAGGTGCTGGCGCAGCTGCTGAGGAGAAGAGCGAGTTCAACGTAATGCTCAAGAGCTTCGGTGACAACAAGATGGCTGTTATCAAGGCTGTTAAGGACGTTCTCGGACTTGGTCTTAAGGACGCTAAGGAGCTCGTTGAGAAGGCACCTGTTGCCCTCAAGGAGAACGTTGCTAAGGACGAGGCTGAGGAGCTCGTTAAGAAGCTCTCCGAGTCCGGTGCTGAGCTCGAGCTCAAGTAATCTTATTAAGAGTTTTATCCTGCCGGTCCCTTGCGGACGGAGTTTGTGGGCAGGTAACTAAAAAAACGGTTGTGCATATGCGCAGCCGTTTTTTTGTGATGTTTCTGATTAGCGGTCCTCCTGCCTCTTCTTTTTCTTGACAATGCGTATCTTCGCTGATAGAATTGATAAGCACGCTCGTAAGACGTGTATATGGCGGCATAGCTCAGTTGGCCAGAGCGTCCGGTTCATACCCGGCAGGTCGCAGGTTCGAATCCCGCTGCCGCTACCATTTTTTTAAGGCCCGTTGGTCAATCGGCTAAGACGTCGCCCTTTCACGGCGGAGTGACGGGTTCAACTCCCGTACGGGTCACCATTAAAGGTAAATCAAAGGGGCTGTCTCAAAACTAAATTGAGATAGCCCTTTAATTTTGCAAAAGAAAATGGGTCCCGAAGGGCCCATTTATTGTTAGAATAATTGTGTGAAAAACATCCTAACATTACAGTC
>JAFXMZ010000012.1 GCA_017529925.1 Clostridiales bacterium | reverse complement strand
GGTACAAACTCTCATCCATACCGGCGGTTATTACGGCGAGGCCACACCTGTTCCCATCCCGAACACAGAAGTTAAGCTCGCTCGTGCCGAAAATACTTGGCTGGAGACGGCCCGGAAAGATAGGTTGCTGCCGGTTTATATTCCTCGATAGCTCAGTCGGTAGAGCGTTCGGCTGTTAACCGAAATGTCACAGGTTCGAGTCCTGTTCGAGGAGCCACTAAGGCAAAGGAGTTCTCTTCATGAGAGCTCCTTTTTTATTGTCCTTTACCGTTTGTATGCTGTCTTACTTAAAGGACTGTTCGATCATTTTATCCAGTACTCTGACATCAAGAGGCTGATTTGAAGTCTCAAAGGAAAGGAATAGATTATTTCCGGGCTGAACGCCATTCAGGATATATCGGTTTATTCTGACTACTGCTTTACGTGAATAGATCGGATCATCCATCTTTCCAAGATGTTCGTAATATAAGGTCTTTCTGTCACTCATCCTCAGAATAGTAAAGTCAGGATGGATCGTCATGTTGTCGATCATTAACGGGTACTCATAGATATATGGTATATCTGCTGCATATAATCTGTTTGCTATGATCTGTTCTGATTTTGATCTTACACGTTCCCCTTTGTCAGTCAGATAGTAAGGTGTTCCTTCCTCAAAACCTTTCGGTAGAAATGATCTGTTTAACCATGCATCCCTGAATTGATCGTCTGTACGGATCAGCGGATCGATGTATGCTTTTCGAGATGGGCTAAAGGAATCATAGACGGATTCGACCGGATTATAAGACAAGTGCTTTAGAGCTGCTGACAGGTTTTTCAGTTCATTATCAGAGGTTTTTTGCAGTTTCTCCAGGTAAGATTTCTGTATCAGAAGCGATATAAGAGTAATGTCACTATTACTGATGAGCTTTCCGTTGATATCGTGTCTGTCCTTGACATGATAGTAGAAGGACATATTGTTTTTGGCCAGAATTCGGATCCTGCCCTCAGGACATTTGGTTAATTGATCATTAATCAATCGCGACAATGAAGAAATCTGTTCATATCTCGATGTAATCTCATTCTTCAGTTTATCAATATTCATATCCGCCTCCTGTTTTCGATTGTAAGTGAATTGAAATCCCGATGGTAGATAAAAAACTCGGGTTTGGCAGAAAAATGGGACTACGAGGGATATGTTGGGACAGACAGCGATATCAGAAACGTTTTGGGACAGTTGGGACGGTTGGGAATGATGAGTAGTAAAGGTCAAACAGACAGTTGTTTGCAGTGGGGATAAAAAGGGCAAATGAGTCAGAATCATGTCATAATCAGTGACGTATCGTGAGACAAACAATATGACGAGGGTATACTAAAAATAGTATTTTGATGGAATAGTATACCAAAAAGAGAAGGTCAGTATACTAAATGCCAGCAATTTGAAAATAAGTATACCAAAAGAAGCAAGTTGGTATACTAGGAAACTGAAAAAGAGAGAATAGTATACCATTATTGATAAATCGGTATACTAAAACATACGATAGTCGAAAATAGTATACCGAGAGTAGGAAAATGGTATACTAAACGGCTCAAATCATGGAAGTAGTATACCGGGCTCGACATCAGCCAATGCTATGGAATAGGATACGCGACCGTCACGGTATATCTATCTGCTCCCAGTTGTCTTCATCGAAGAAATCGCCCGTGACCTTGAACCAGGTGCCGTTATCGTATCTTGTTCCGTCATAGTCATAAGTATTCCAGTCGCTGCCGTAGCCTATTACGATATTCGTATTTCTGTCATAGAGCGAAGGATCCATACGGTTGCCTGTAAAAGGATTAACAGGATCGTCTATAAGGCCTTCGAATGCGATATAAGGTGTCATGGCATTTGATATGGAAGAACTGTCATAGACGAGAGGACCTGTCGAATCGAAGTCCTTTACGAACAGGACGGGGTGAAGGTGATCCATATCGACCGTATCCTTCGAGATGACACGGCCGAGGTCTGCACCGTGATCTGATACGATGATGATCCTCGTATTGTCATAGACGCCCTGCTCCCTTAAATAGTCGAACCATTTTCCGAGCTCCTCATAAGTGACTTTGTTGACGTCATAATGTGCGATCAGTGCATAGTTGTCGAGGGTCATGATGTTTCCGTTGCCGTCACTGATAACATCGCCTATCTCATGTGTTCCGAGATTTACATGTTCGTGAGTAGTATAGTTTACAAAAAGATTGAAGTTGTTTCCCGACTCGTTTATTACTGTCATGTCTTTCATATGCGTGAGAGTGTAATATGCTGCGCGGAAATCAATGGCGTCAGCCGAAACGATACTCCCGCCTGCATATTCGATCGAGTTGTAGTCAGCATTATCATAAAGGAAGTCCTTAAGGATATCAGGTGCGGAACACATCACTCCATAGCAGAAGAAGTTGCGGTCCCACCTCTTGTAAACCTCATCGTAATCGCGTTTGTATGTCTCGGAATCCCTGCAGAATGCCCCGTTAGTAACATAAAGATCGATATCCGGATGATCGCTGAATACATCAAGGACAGGGATCTGTCTGTATCCTGCATATGATGGATCACATACGGTAACTTCATAACCGTTCTCATCGAAAAGATACGGCATTACCCTTAATGCCTCATTTAGCTTATCGGATATAGGAAGATCCGATCTTTTGTTCATCTCATACGGGGTATATTCATAGCCGCCGTAAAGTGAAGGAGAACCGACGACCGTAAGGCATCCGTATGAATTCGCATCGGTGTAGAAGGTAAAACCGTCAAACTGTTTGGCTATGGAAGGGTCGTCATTCATTACATAAGGGATCATGGAACCGACAGAGCGGTCCATCATGATCACAACGACATTTTTGCCGTTCCTGGAAAAAGGCAGCTCAGCCGGAGCGCAATATCTCGGGTCGTCAAGGTAATACTTGTCGGAGTTGTTGCTGTAGATCGAATACATATTGATAAAACAGAAGATCGCAATGGCAGAAGTGATTATCAGAGCGGAGTATTTTGCAACTGTCCGGAACCTGATGAACAGGAAGACGGCGATGCCGGCAAAGATAAGCGCAATGAGGGTACTGACGATGTAATCGGCAGCAGATGTATAAAGGAGAGATTTTATATTAAATACCGAGCTCATCTGCCCGAGAAACTGAGACGGCATGATCCCGCTCGAAAGTGAGGCGGCCGCGAGTGCGAACATGATGCATGCCATCCTTCTCCTGTTCCTGTCGGAGAACAGAAGGTAATAGACAGAGCACCAGACGATAAAGAAACCGCATGCGATAACAAATCCGTTCCATATGAGAATGACGGGGTCTGTGTAATAAACGAGATTTACGAAATCCTGATAGCATCCCTTGAGAAGATTCGACGTGTATCTCATTCCCGTATTGAGTGCGAAGAAGAGTGCAGAGAAAATAAATACGGCATGGACGCCCTTCATATTAACGGGCTTTTCCGCAGGGCCGGAATGCTTTTTTGATGAGCTCTTCAGGCGGGGCAGGAGAAGATATACGATGTTCTTTAGAAGCGAGAACAGATTGTTCAGAGTCCAGTAGTAGACGAGCCCCGAGGGCGAAGTGTAGAGCAGAACAAGGAATAAGCCTGCCAGTACAAGTGGCTGAAGTAGCTTTCCTTCGGGGTGTGACCTTCGGTAGAAGAGGAGCGAAATGATATTGATGAGAGTCATCAGTATCGGAAGGAGGTTTACTCCCCAGAGCAGCCCGTCAGGCGATGCAAGATCTGATATGGGACCGAACGAAACACCGCGCAGATACTGCAGGTTCGAAAGGAAATGATATGCCGCGATAAAGAACGGGATCTGAAGAAGGAGCGGCACGGAACCGAGGAGTGATGCATACGGATTGTAATGCATCTCGCGGTAGTAGGCCTTCAGCATCATCAGACGCTCATCGCCTTTGAATGTCTTTGATATGAGTTTATTTCTGTCGGAGATAAGCTTCTCTGCATCGCTCTGCTTTTTGGCAAGGATGTCGGCCCTGTTGTAGAGCGGCAGGACAAGTATATTGACTATGACCGACAGAGCGAGGATAGAAATGACGGGATTCGAGATGTATTTCTCGGACAGTCTGAAGATGACCTGATAGATTATCTCGATCGGGAAGATAAACAGATTGTAGAGAAATGATGCCCAGTCCATAGTTGTCAGTTTATCTTAAACAAATGGTATATTCAAGGAATAACGTGTGTTATGATTGTTTAGGAAAAACAAATGAGAGGGTCTTTATAAAAAACATGGAACATTTGCTATTATACATCGATCCCGGAACGGGAAGCATGCTCTTCACGATCATCATAGGTCTAGTGGGAGTAGGCGTTTTCTTCTTAAGATCGCTCGCTATGAAGCTCAAGTTCATATTCACAGGCGGAAGGAAGACGGGAAAGGATCCGTCGCAGACCGAGATCGCTGTTTTTTCCGATAATAAGCGTTACTGGAAGATATTCGAGCCTGTTTTCGACGAGCTCGAAAAGAGGGGACAGAGCGCACTGTACCTCACGGCTTCGCCTGATGATCCCGGACTGTCCAAAGAGTATGAGCACATTAAGTGCACATTTATCGGAGAGGGCAACAGGGCATTTGCGAGACTGAACTTTATAAAGGCCGACATAGTGCTGTCAACGACGCCGGGTCTTGATGTCTACCAGTGGAAGAGGTCGAAGAGTGCGAAGTACTATGTACATCTTCCGCATGCTGCGAGCGATCTGACGATCTACAGGATGTTCGGTATAGATTTCTATGATGCGATACTCCTGTCAGGACAGTATCAGGCCGATCAGATAAGAGCCCTTGAGAAGGTCAGGGGGATCCCTGAGAAGGAACTGAAACTCGTCGGTATCCCGTATATGGACGAGATGAAGAAGAGAAGGGACGAAGCGCTGAAAAACGTCGAAAAGACAGAAAAGAAGACAGTACTTCTTGCGCCGTCGTGGGGCACGAGCAGTATCCTGAACAGGTTCGGTGCCGATTTCATAAGGAAGCTCAGGGATACGGGATATAAGATAATAGTAAGACCGCATCCGCAGTCTTTTATCACCGAGAAAGAGATGCTCGAGCCGCTCATGGAGGAGTTTTCGGACCTTGAATGGAACAGTGATAATGATAATTTCGATGTCCTCATGAGATCGGACATCCTGATATCTGATTTTTCGGGAGTCATATTCGACTATACGCTCATTTATGATAAGCCGGTCATCTACACTGATACGGAATTTGATAAGGCTCCTTATGATGCGAGCTGGCTCGATGAGGAACTGTGGACTTTCGAGGTGCTTCCGAAACTCGGAAAGAAGCTTACTGCAGATAACATGGACAGCCTCAAGGGAATGATAGACGAGCTCACGGAGAGCGACGCTTATGCACAGGGCAGAGAGGAAGCCAGGAAGCAGACCTGGGAGCACCGGGGCGAGGGCGCAGTCCGTGTTGCGGATTACCTGATCGCGAAGCTCAAGGAACTTGAAGAGAAGAAGTCCTGAGGAACATTTTCCGGATCAGGGAACTGATCAGGGGATATCTATCTTCTCCCAGTTCTTCTCATTCCAAAAATCACCCGTGACCCTGAACCACGTTCCGTACGGATAGTTATATCCCGGGTAGTCATATGTGTTGATCGGAGCTCCGTATGAAAGGATTATCGAGGACTGCTTATCCTTATCATATGATGTGACAGGGTTGCCCGTAAAAGGATTGACGGGATCGTTGATCAGACCGTCGAATGCCAGATACGGTACATCAGCATTTGTCATTACAGAATCATCCGTCCGCAGAGGCTCACTGTCACCGAAATCCTTTACGAAGAGAACGGGATGGAGGTGTTCGGGATTAGTTCCGTTGTTCCATACTTCGCCGAAGAGTTCCGCGGAATGGTCGGAAACGATTATTATCCTGGTGTTGTCATATACTCCTGCATCGCGAAGTGAGTCAAACCAGTCGCCGAGGGCACGCAGCGCGGCCTCATCAGTCTCGTAGAAGATGAGAGTATTTTCGTCATAAAGCTCGAGCGTGTTGCCGTCCTGATCCCTGACGGTGTCGCCCTGTTCTTTCAGGCCGAGGTGTACGGGATCGTGAGTGGTGCAGTTTACGAGCATGATAAAGCTGTCGCCGTCTTCCTTTAACTGCGTCATGTCCGTAAGATGCAGAAGCGGCAGGTACCAGTTCCTGAATTTCACTGCGTCTGCGGATATCACGGAACCGCCTGCATATTCGATGGAGTTGTAATCCCCGTTATCGTAGAGGATGTCACGGATGAAGTCGGGTGAGGATTTGAGAAGGCCGTATGAGAAAAAGTTACGTTCCCATCTTGCCCTGACCTCATTGTAATCGGTGGTATAGCCTTCACTCTGATCACAGTATGCACCTTCGGTCACATAAGTCTTCATGCCGGGATACTCATCATAGATCGAAAGGTCGGGTATGCCCTTAAATCCCGCATATGACGGATCGCAGACAACGGTCTCGTACCCGTTTTCATAGAATATGGCGGGCATCAGCCTTACCGCCTCATTTATCTTCTCGCTTATGAGCCTGTCTGTCCCGGTATTCATGGCATATGGTGTATATTCGTAGCCGCCGTAGAGTGCCGGCGCGCCGATGACCGTGACGGGACCGAATGAATGAGTATTCCCGTAAAAAGTGAAACCCTCGAAGCTCTCGCGGATATCGGGATTCTCCTCCATAATATAGGGCACCATTCCTCCCGATGCCTTGTCCATCATGATGACGATGACATTCTTTCCCTCCTTCGAGAGCGTAAGCTCGGCGGGGACGGCATATCTTTCTTTGTCGAGGTAGTACTTGTCAGAGAATCTCAGCGAGATGGAGATCATATTGTATAAAGAGACTCCGGCAACAGCGACGGCGAGGGTGAATGATATATAGACGGCGGCTTTCCTGAACTTTACTGCGACGGCTCCTGCGGCAGCCATGACCATGAGCGTAATGAACAGTCCCAGCAGCTTATCAGTAAGCGACAGATCGATCAGGATCTTTACCGAGAGGACAGCAGTCATCTCGCCCGAGAAAGAGGACGGGAGCATTCCGTTAAGAAGAGCTGACAGTGCAACAGCGAAAAGCAGGACCGACATCCTCCTGCGTCCGGTGTTCAGCGACAGACAGTAGAAGATGGGGATCCATATCAGGAAGAATCCGGAGGCGATCACAAATCCGTTCCACAGAAAGACGCACGGATCGGTATAGTAAACGAGATTTATGAAATCCAGGTAGGCATCAGACAGCAGGAATGAAGTATGAAAGAGTCCGATGTAGAAAGCAAGGAACAAAGACGAGAAAAGGAAGATAAGATGATATGCTTTCATGTTTCCGGAACTCCCCGAAGGCTCATTTCCGGCGTGACCGGCAGACGGGGCGGATCCGTGCCTGCTCTTCATGAAGTAAAAGATATTCCTCAGCAGCGAAAACAGATTATTGAGCGTCCAATATATGACAAGTCCCGCAGGGGATGAATACAGAAGGACAAGAAACAGGGCAGCGAGTAGCACGGGCTGTATCACCGATGCGCTCCTGTGAGTCTTTCTGTAGAAGAACAAAGACAGGAGGTTGATAAGAGTCATCAGTACGGGAAGGAGATTTACTCCCCACAAGAGTCCGTCGGGCGACGCAAGGTCGGACACGGGACCGAACGATACTCCCTTCAGATATGAAAGCGAGTTTAAAAAGCTGTAAGCTGCCATGAAGAAAGGGATCTGGAGAAGGAGCGGAACGGAACCTGCCAGCGCGGCATAAGGCTTATATCCCGCTTCACGGTAGTAGGCCATGAGCATCATCTGCCGTTCGTCTCCCTTAAATGTCCCTTTGATCCTGTCACGGACACTCTTTATATTCTCTTCGGCTTTGGCCTGTCTGAGCGAAAGCGCATCAGCTCTCGAATATAAAGGAGCCGAAAGGAGATTGACGACGACAGACAGGATCAGTATGGAAAATACAGGTGCCGAAAAGAGACGCTCCGAGATGCAGAAGACCGTCTGATAGATCATCTCGAGAGGAAAAATGAAAAGGTTATATAAGACAGTGCCTGCGCTCATGTAAATAATATAGATAAAAGACTGAGCATTTTCAATGTTGTATAATATGGCTCTACGATACGGAGGAAATTGATATGTCAACTTCGAAAAGGATCCTAAGGGGAGCTCTGTCCCTTCTTCTCGCGGCAGCGACGTTTGCCGCGGTATTCGCGTTCGGAATTAAGGTAAATGTGTCGGCGGCCATGGCGACACCGTATGAGAGATACGGAAGGATAAAGGTTTCAGGAGGAACGCTCTGCGATGAGAGCGGAAATCCCGTCCAGCTCAGGGGAATGAGCACCCATGGCATCCATTGGGATGTAGGTGAGTGGATATTCAATGATACTGTTTTCGATGCGCTGACATATGACTGGAAGTGCGACGTCATAAGGCTCGCGATGTATGTTGCGGAGGGCGGTTATGCGTCCGACCCGGCAGGGTGCCTGAAGAAGGTCGAGGACGGAATAAAGTATGCATCCGACAGGGGCCTTTACGTTATCGTCGACTGGCATATCCTGAATCCGGGCAATCCCATGGACGGTCAGTATCTTAATGCCGGAAAGGATCTTCCTCAGTATGCATCCATCAGGGCGGCTCACCCGGAGTATACGGGACCGCAGCTGTTCTTTGCGTATCTGTCGCAGAAATACGGAGATAAGGGCAACCTGCTCTTCGAGACCGCGAATGAGCCCAACTGCCTTAATGCGGGAGGGATACAGGATGAGTGGAATAATGTCCTCAAGCCCTACCATGACAGTGTGGTATCGGCGATCAGGGCATATGACAGGGATTCAAATCCCAATATCGTCATCTGCGGTACCGGAAACTGGGACCAGTATGTCGACCAGCCGGCAACAAATCCGGTAAACGATCCGTCCGGAAAAGGCCAGGTAATGTATACGATCCATTTCTATGCCGGAACGCACGACGTCGGAGGCGACAGATGGATCGAGAATAATATACAGACGACCCTGAATGCCGGACTTGCGGTATTCTGCACCGAGTGGGGCGTGTCGCAGGCCGACGGCAACGGAGGAGTCTTTACGGAGAATGCTTCGAGGTGGCTCCGGTTCTTCTCCGAACATAATATAAGCTGGTGTGCATGGTCTCTTGCAAGAAAGAATGAATCATCCGCGGCATTCACGGTCAATGCCTCCGCAACCCCGACCGACCATAACGGCGACGGCATCCCTGACTGGACCGACAGCGAGCTTTCCGAAGCAGGAAGGTTCCTCCGCGGAAAGATAAGGGACGGCAAGGACAACATCACTCCCGAGAAGCCGAAGGAGAAACCGAGGAATACCGACAGGAAGAAGGTAGAAGCTTTTGTAGAAAGGCTCTATACTCAGGTCCTCGGAAGAGCTTCAGAGCCCGCGGGAAAGAACGACTGGACGGCAAAGCTCATGAAGGGCGAGACGGACGGAATGACTACTGCAGCCGGATTTATCTATTCGACGGAGCTCGCGAAAAGGAACCTCACGGATGAGCAGTTCGTCGACATGCTCTACAGGACTTTCTTTGACAGACAGGCAGATGCAGCAGGGAGAAAGTACTGGATCGGTAAGCTCGCGTCGGGATCATCAAAGCAGGACGTCGTAATGGGATTCGTCAACTCTTTCGAGTGGGCGTGCCTCTGCGATGATTTCGGGATAATATCGGGCGGTAACCCCAGTGCAGGAACAGTCGGATTCGTCAGGAGGATGTACACGACATGCCTCGGCCGTAAATACGATCCGAACGGTCTTCGCGACTGGGTCTACAAGCTCGCGACGGGACAGAGGACGGGAGCGCAGGTCGCCTATGGTTTCTTCCTGAGTTCCGAGTTTACGGGTTTCAACCTCCCTAATGATGAATATGTAAGAAGGCTTTACAGGACGTTTTTCGACAGAGAGCCCGACGATGCGGGATTCAATGACTGGATGGGACGCCTTTCGGCGGGGAAGAGCAGGAAGGAGATCCTCGACGGATTCATCTACTCGAACGAATTCCGCGAACTGTGTTCGGACTTCGGCATTATCAGGGGATAAGGTGTTTGCTTGAAACAGACATGTTATCGGCGTAAGATATCATGGTTAAGATAGATCTTAAATAAGGACGGAAGATAATCTATGAAGAGATTTTGTAAGATAGTGGCACTCATGATGACTTTCATCATAATGTGCGGGATCATCCCTTTCGCGGGGAATGTCATAGCTGATGACGATAAGGATGTCGAGGACTATGTAGTAAGGCTCTACAGCGTTGTGCTCGGGCGTGAACCGGACGGCACGGGACTTAAGGGCTGGACTGAGGACCTCAAGTCCGGAAAGAGGGATGCGTCGAATGTTGCGCTCGGATTCTTCGAGAGCCCCGAGTATCTTTCCAAGCAGAAGGATAATGACGCTTACCTGAAGGATCTTTATAAGACTTTTTTCAACAGGACACCTGACGAGTCGGGTTATTCATACTGGAGCGTAAGGCTCGATGCAGGTATGTCCAGAAGGAATGTGCTCAAGGGCTTTACGGATTCTGATGAGTTCAAGGCACTGTGTGACAGCTATAAAGTAAATAAGGGTACCGTCGATAAGGCGGGTGCCGATGAGACTATCTACAATGCGAAGATCTTTGCGGACAGGCTCTACAAAGAGGCATTGGGACGCGATCCCGATCCCGCCGGAAGGGATTCATGGAAGAACGGACTTTATGATAAGTCGATGACCGGTGCAACTGTTGCCTACGGTTTTATCTTCAGCCCCGAGTGCATGGCCAAGACGACAGATGATACAGCTTTTGTAAAGACACTTTACAGAGCGCTTATGGGAAGAGAAGCAGATCAGGGCGGACTTAACAACTGGCTCAATGCTATAAAGGGCGGTATGAAGAGAGAAAAGGTATTTGAAGGTTTTGTCAATTCGGCCGAGTTCACGGCTATCTGCGCAAAGTTCGGTATCGAGAGAGGTGATTATCACTTCGGCAGGACGATAGATCCCAATAAGCCGATGATCGCTCTTACTTTTGATGACGGTCCTTCGACGAGGACTCATGAGATCGTAGACTGTCTGGAGGCCAACCATGCCGTTGCGACATTCTTCGTTCTCGGAAGCAATGCACAGTACTATAAGGAACTCCTCAAGAGAGAGGATTCGCTCGGAATAGAGATCGGCAACCATACATGGAACCATCCCTACCTATCGAGGCTCGGAGCTGAAGGTGTCATCGAGCAGATATCCAGCACGAATGCAGTCGTAAGAGAGGCAACGGGTCATGACTGCACAGTGATGAGACCTCCTTACGGAGCTCACAGCGACGTATCCGATGCCAATGTCGGAACGCCCGTCATCCTCTGGTCGATCGACACGAGAGACTGGGAGCACAGGAGCACACAGAAGACTATCGATAATGTTCTCGGAAGCGTAAGGGACGGCGACATCATCCTGATGCACGACATACATCCTTCGACTGTAGATGCGGCACTCTATCTTATTCCCGAACTGCAGAGGAGAGGATATCAGCTCGTGACCGTTTCCGAACTCGCGGAATACAGGGGCGGGGCTGCGGCAGGAACGGTCCACTCCTCGTTCAGGAGATAAAGGCTCTTTTCGATGAGATTTGTAACTAAAGGACAAAAGCAGTTCAAGGCGAACCTTCATTCGCATTCGGTATTATCCGACGGCAAGAAGACTCCGGAGGAACTCGTTGAGATGTACAGGGAGAAGGGTTATTCGATCCTTGCCGTGACGGACCATGAGTATCCCGCGGACCATACTGACCTGACAACGGACGATATGCTGATGATAACAGGCTACGAGGCGTATATAAGGCCGTCGAAGATCTGCCGTTTCAACAGGTTTGCGCCGGAGATACATCTGAACCTCATAGCGAGGGATCCGCACAACACGGGCATCGTATGCTATGATCCGGTCTGTTTCAAGTATATGCCGCTCGCGAAGCAGGTAAAGGCTCCCCACTACGGAAGGATCGGCAGGAGGAAGTTTACTGTCCCGTATATAAACCGTTTCATCAGAGCGGCGAATGAACACGGATATCTGGTAAGCCTCAACCACCCGTGCTGGTCGATGCAGGACACGGAGGATCTGAAGAGGCTCGAAGGCCTGTGGTCCCTGGAGATCTTCAACACCGCCTCGATGAAGCTGTCGGGATATGCGGAGAATATGCCTGTCTACGACTCGCTCCTGAGGTACGGGAAGACGAAGCTCTACTGCCACGGAAGCGACGATAATCACAATACAGGTCCGCTCGACGATCCCATGAGTGATTCTTTCGGCGCGTGGACGATGGTCATCTGTGAGGAACTCTCATACGGATCAGTTATCGAAGCGCTCGAAAAGGGGAACTTCTACGCGAGCACCGGACCTGTCATCAACAGGCTGGAATTCGAGGACGGGAAAGCATATGTGGAATGCACGGATGCGAAGAGGATCACCATGCACATGACGCCCAAATATTCGAAGACTGTATATGACAGAGAGGGAAAGACGATAGACAGTGCAGTGTTCGATCTGCCTTCAGATGCGCCGTATGTTTACTTTTCGATAGTGGACGGGAACGGCGGCAAGGCATATACACACGCATTTGAGCTGAGAACAAAAAAGAAGAAATAACGGAGGTATATCATGCTCATCGATTATCTGGGAATGGAAGAAAAGGCAAATCCGAACTTCAAGGGCGGAGAAAAGGAATACAACGTCAGGATGTTCAATGACGGTGAAAATAAATATATGAAGGGGAGGCTCGTTCCGGGCGCATCGATCGGTTATCACAAGCATGAGGGCAACTTCGAGATAATCTATGTTATCTCCGGCGAGGGAACAATGATCAATGACGAGGGCACGCCTTCCGATAAGGTCATCCCCGGCCAGGCATATCTTTGTGCCGACGGACACTCCCACTCGCTCGTCAATACGGGAAGCGAGGACCTTATCTTCTTTGCGGTCGTCGCAAAGTCATGACCTGAGAGGCCTGTTTATATGAGATTTATCGGCAACATCTGCTGGTTCTTATTCGGAGGATTCCTCCTCTTTATCGAAAATATGTGCCTCGGACTGCTGTTCTGTATCACGGTTGTCGGCATGCCGTTCGGACTGCAACTGTTCAAGATCGCCAAGCTCGGGCTTGCCCCGTTCGGAGCCGTCGTGGATAAGTAAGGCGGACAGGACGCTTTTCGAAGGGTATATCTTTTACAATAAGACGCGTCTGAGGGCGCGTTTTTTTGTCGTATTGATTGATACGCGAACGCGTTTTGCGTATGTTATGATTTATTGACGGCGGAAGAAACGCCGACCAACTTACAGGGGGAAAATGAAGATGGGTAAAGGAAAAGCTAAGAGCATCCTCGGCAAGATCTTTATCGACGGTCTGTCGGGAATGGCGACGGGACTGTTCTGCACGCTCATTATCGGAACTATAGTGGCAACGCTCGGAGGCTATGTGCCCGGCGCTGTCGGAACATATCTTAAGCTTATCGGAAAGATGGCACAGTGCCTTATGGGTGCCGGCATCGGACTCGGCGTAGCCATCAAGTATAAGGAGACGGCACTCGTAACGATCTCTTCCGCAGTCTGCGGTATGATCGGAGCATATGCGAAGCTCTTCACTCTCGAAGGTGCTCTCCTGATCGAGAACAAGGTCGGACTCACGTCCCCCGGTGAACCTCTCGGCGCATTCGTCGCTGCTATGATCGGTATCGCCATCGGACACCTCGTTTCCGGCAAGACAAAGGTCGACATCATCGTAACTCCTCTCTGCACCATACTTCCCGGTGCGGTCGTAGGTATCTTCGTAGGCCCTTATATCTCCGCTTTCATGACATGGCTCGGAAATGCGGTCAACTGGGGTACGGAGCAGCAGCCCCTTCTCATGGGCATCATCGTCAGCGTCCTGATGGGTATCTTCCTTACGCTTCCCATCTCTTCTGCGGCGATCGGTGTTGCACTGGGACTTTCCGGTATCGCTGCCGGAGCTGCTACTGTCGGATGCTGCTGCAACATGATCGGATTTGCCGTTATCTCGTACCGTGAGAATAAGGTCGACGGACTCCTTTCGCAGGGCCTCGGAACATCCATGCTCCAGATGCCCAACATCATCAGGAATCCCCGCGTGTGGATCCCCGCTATCGTTTCTTCCGCGATCCTCGGACCGATATCCACGATGGTCCTCAAGATGACATCAAATGCTGTCGGATCCGGAATGGGAACATCCGGTCTCGTAGGCCCTATCTCGACATTTACCGTAATGTCCGAGACGGCTTCCAAGTGGCTCGTACTCGGCGAGATCGCCCTGATGTATTTCATACTTCCTGCTGCGATCTGCCTTGCCATCTCTGAGTTCATGCGCAAGATGAAGTGGATCAAGGAAGGCGATCTGAAGCTCGAGAAGCTGTAATATTGTAATAAAGAGCATAAAAAGATAAAATAGAGTTCAGCTCTGTTAAAAACGCGGTCTTACCGGAGTTCACAGGACAACGGCAGACCGCTTTTAGCAGAAGAAAGTAAAAACACCAGCGGAGGCATTGAGAAAATATGGGAAAGATCATACTTACCGGAGACCGTCCTACAGGAAGGCTTCACCTTGGACATTACGTAGGGTCGCTCCGGAGAAGGGTCGAGCTTCAGAATTCCGGAGAGTATGATGAGATCTATATCATGATCGCAGATGCCCAGGCTCTTACCGATAATTTCGATAATCCGGACAAGATCAGGGACAACATAATCGAGGTCGCTCTCGATTATCTTTCCGCCGGTCTCGATCCCGCGAAGACTAATATATTCATCCAGTCTGCGGTACCTGAGCTTACGGAGCTCACATTCTACTATTCAAACCTCGTAACACTGTCGAGGCTCGAGAGGAATCCTACCGTTAAGACTGAGATACAGCTCCGTAATTTTGAGACGAGCATCCCTGTCGGATTCCTGACTTATCCTATCAGCCAGACATCCGATATCACGGCATTCAAGGCAACGACGGTTCCTGTTGGTGAGGATCAGCTTCCCATGCTCGAGCAGGCAAGGGAGATAGTCCGTAAGTTCAATGCGACATACGGCGAGACCCTCGTTGAGCCCCAGGCGCTGCTGCCTGACAATAAGATCTGCTCAAGGCTTCCCGGCACAGACGGTAAGGCCAAGATGAGCAAGTCGCTTGGCAATTGCATCTATCTGTCCGATACATCAGAGGATGTCTCGAAGAAGGTCATGAGCATGTTCACGGATCCGAACCATCTCAAGGTATCCGATCCCGGATCGCTCGAGGGAAATACGGTCTTCACATATCTCGATGCATTTGCAAGGGATGAGCATTTTGAGAAGTATGCTCCCGATTATAAGAATCTCGACGAGATGAAAGAGCATTATCAGAGAGGCGGTCTCGGCGACGTCAAGGTCAAGAGGCTCCTTATCAATGTCCTCGAGGAGGAGCTTGCTCCCATCAGGGAAAGAAGGGCGCAGTTCCAGAAGGATATACCTGCGGTCTATGAGATCCTGAAGAAAGGTACTGAGGCAGCGAGAGCCAAGGCCGGACAGACACTGGATGAGGTCAGGGCAGCGATGAGGATAAACTATTTTGAAGACAGCGAGCTCATAAAGAGCCAGCAGGAGAAGTTCAACAGCCTTTGATGTGACATGAGTGACGGTACGGGTCACGGTTCATCCGGACCTTGCCGGTAACAGGTCATATGAAGGCAGCGCGGTTTTTGGCAGGATACAGGATAAAGATTCTTTCGAGGTGATATTATGTCAGACTACGGGAAGCTACAGGCCATAATCGATGAATCAGAACATATCGTCTTCTTCGGAGGCGCGGGCGTGTCGACCGAGAGCGGTATCCCGGACTTCAGATCCAAGGACGGTCTTTATAATCAGCATGATGTTCAGTTCGAACGCTATTCTCCTGAATATCTTCTGAGCATCAACTGCCTTGAGGATGAGCCGAACGTCTTCTATGAATTCTACCGTCAGAAACTGAATGTCGAGGGCATCGAGCCTAACGGCGCTCATAAGAAGCTTGCCGAGATGGAGAAAAAAGGCAAGCTCGACGGCATCATCACTCAGAATATCGACGGTCTTCACCAGAAAGCCGGTTCCGTGAACGTACAGGAAGTCCACGGCTCGACACTTCGCAATTACTGCAAGAGATGTCACAAGAAATACCCGGGCGACTATATCTTCACGTCGGAAGACAAGATCCCCAAGTGTAAGATATGCGGAGGCATGATCCGTCCGGACGTTACATTGTACGGTGAGTCCCTCCCGGAGGATGCATGGATGAATTCCGTGAAGCTCATCGCGAATGCCGACTGCCTCATCATCGGAGGTACGTCACTCGTCGTCAATCCCGCGGCATCCCTTGCGATGCGATTCAGAGGAAAGAACCTTATCGTCATAAACCGCGACGTGACTCCCGCAGACCGTATGGCAACGCTCGTCTTCCATGAGAGCATCTCAAAGGTACTGGAGAGCATAAAGCTCTGATCTTAGACATCCTCCTGTCCGCGGTGGCGTTAAGGCTCTGATCAATGACTAACAGAGGCATCTTTTCGATGAGATCAGTCATCAGGGAAGACTATATCACATATGTTTGACTCGACAGATGTTCTGATCATACTCTCGAATGTGGATATTTCGAATTCAGACGGATCATACATTCTCATAAAGATGATATCCTTATATTCTTTGAATCCGTTTCTGAAGTAATTCATCATACGGCTCTCTGACTTGTTTCTGTAAGCTTCCTTGTTCATTGCTCCGTCGAGTTCGATCGCCGTGCATTTATCAAGTTCCGGCAGGTTGAACAGTATATCCGGAGTAAATACTGTGAATCCGTCGATGATTATCTCAGGTTCTATCTTATATTCAATCCCCATCCGGTCAAGAACCTGACATGCGATCAGTTCGTTTTTGGAACGGAGGATCATGCCCTTGTGGATGATCGGATTTTCTACCCTGAATGTATTTTGATTGATACCCGCACTTGCGAAGAAATCTGATGTCAGCATACTGCTCCTCGTTTTGACAAGCGGGAATGGGATAGTGACGGGAGGTGCCCAGTAAAGTGAATCCCATTTTGCCATCAGATAGTCCAACTCAGATTTGTATTGTAGATATAAACTTACGGGGTCAATGTATTTCCGGCCGCGGAAGCTGTCGGCCAGATAGCGTTTTCTGTTTGTGGCTGTGATGTGTGGGTCTTCAGGATCATAGTTAATAATGATGATCTTTTTTCCACTACTGAACAGGAATTTCCCATGTGGGATCTTGCTGATAACATCATTCAGATATGATATTCGTAATGCCATGTGTTTTCTTGAGTAATCCATATGTTATGTTAGCATGACGGACCACAAGTTAAAGAGTAATAATGCTTGAAGTGCGGAAAAATGGTACGTTAGAGGGTGAAATGGGACAAAACAGGTGAATATGGGACTTTAGGAACTTCCGGGACCTGTGGGATATGTGGGACTTACCAAGGATCCGACTCAAGTATAAAGAGTGGATCTATCCTGTGTTTTTTCATTTTATTTTCATTTGTTGTACAAGGCGTCGACAGATCGGCCTGTGAAAACGGCCTTTCTGGCAATTTAGGCCTGAATTGCCAGAATTCCTGTTTTCTGAAGTGGTAACGTAAAAGTAGACACGTTCTCAAAAAAGGAAACACATCAGCCGTACTGCCGGCAGTACGGCTGATGTGTGGACATAGATATAAAATCTATCTACAAGGAGGACGTATGCTGTACAATAAAACT
>JAFXMZ010000001.1 GCA_017529925.1 Clostridiales bacterium | reverse complement strand
TAATAACTCGCGTGTTACACTGAAGTTTTAGTTCTCGGACGTTCATTGGCAGACAAGGACTCGATCCTGACGATATGAGAGCTCAGGCAGGTTTTAGTTCTCGGACGTTCATTGGCAGACAAGGACTCAGATCATCCATTAAAAGCCACATTTCACGTTTTAGTTCTCGGACGTTCATTGGCAGACAAGGACCTAATAGCGAGCCTATTCTCGGCGAGCAGGGTTTTAGTTCTCGGACGTTCATTGGCAGACAAGTACAAACCACCTAGAAACGACAAACGGCGTGCTGTTTTAGTTCTTGGACGTTCATTGGCAAACAAGGACCCTGTGTGTAATATATCAGATTTTGATATTGTTTTAGTTCTCGGACGTTCATTGGCAAAATGCTGCTAGCCTTTGTTACAAATATGTTTCAAACGATACCTTTTTAATATATACTATACTCAGGTATTTGTGTGAACTAATGGGACCATACGGATATAGAAGGGGATTCTTATGAGTGATAAAAATAATAATTCAAAGGTCAAGACAGGCATAATCATCTTTCTTATCGTATTATTCGTCGTAGGCGGTGCGATCGCACTGATTTCGCTATTGTCGGATGATGATAAGCCGAAGAAAAAACAGAAGGAGACAGAGATCGAGACGGAGGTTTCCGAGACAGAAGAGACAGAGCCTTCTGTGGAGCCGACCCCTACTCCGACTGCAACTCCTACAGCAACGCCTACGCCGACTCCGACTGCGGTTCCTACGAGAAGACCCATCCCGAGAAGGATTCCGACGGCGGTACCGACACCGGTAAATAAACCGACGTCTGCACCTACAAAGACTCCTACTGCTACTCCTACTGCCGCACCTACAACAGTGCCGACAACGACACCTACAGCAGCTCCGACGACAGAACCGACAAAGGCTCCTACAGCTGCTCCTACAACAGCTCCTACAACAACGCCCGCTCCGGAGGTATCATCCGTGATAGGCGTTAAGGGTGCTTATAAGATCGACGCTTCAACGGTCGATGCGGCTGTAGTATTCGTTGATAAGAACGGAAAGGAACAGTCGACCACAGTAAAGGGTATCAGTTTTGATAAGACTTCCGGTACATGCGAGATAAAGATCCAGGATCAGGAAGATATATCCATAAGATCGATAACTCTTTATAAGGGCGGTGTGCCTTTCGAGTGGCTTGACTATTCCAAGCCTGTCGCCGTAAGTGGCGGAAAGCTCGATCTGGATGTCGCCGATAATGAGTTTGCTAACGGAAGTTATGTCAATGACTCCACTGTGATGGAAGTTGCCAACCCGAGGCATCTCGATAATATCAGGAAACACCTCGGAGGATCGTTCAAACAGACTAAAGATATCGATTTTGAGTCATCCTGCGGAATAGATGTCGAGATCGATGCAGATACTTCGACAGATATCATCAGTATCGCTCATACAAGAAAGGATATCGATAAGACCTCACGTTTCTACGGCGGCAGCAGTAACAGCTGCGGCTGGCAGCCTATCGGATCTACGGCGGGTGGTGATATCTATGCTTCCGACGCATTTACCGGAACTTATGACGGTAACGGAAAGGTCATCTCAGGCCTTATAAGCGATAATATCAATAATGATGCGGGAAGCTCGCTGTTTGCCGGACTTAAGGGCGCAACAGTAAAGAATGTCACACTCGATGACAGCTGTATATTTGCATCAGATAAGGTTGCTGCCGGAATAGCTTCGATCATTACCGGAGATGCCAATGATCCTTCTCTGGTAACGAGCATCGAGAACTGCTCTTCTTCAGCAGTTGTTTACGGATATTCGAGCGGCGGTATCGTTTCCGAGACATATGAGCAGAATGCCGTAACTTCGATATCACTCAATATCTCTGACTGTCAGATCGAGGGGAAGATATACGGAGAATATGCCGGAGGCATCATTTGCCGTTGCGCTAATGCAAATGCTTCTATCACAGGATGCAACGTTACGGAGGATTCCGAACTGACAGCTGCATCTTCTCTTGGAGGACTCGTATGCTCTGCCGGTAATGTTAACTGTGAGAATGACAGCCTGGCTCTTACTGACTGTCAGATGAGCGGAGCACTCTTTGTCTCCAATACGCTTTTAACGGAAAAACATGGAAACGGCTGTATCATAGGAGAAACAGGATTGAGACTCCTTAAGGACGACGGTACATTCAATCTTACACTTGACAATGTAGAAGTTACCGATAAGTGCAGTACATCTTTTGTTGAGCCCCAGGGAAGATATGAACTCTGCTTTGGCGGTATCATCGGAAAAGTAATAACATCTTATCAGGCCGGTGGTCAGGAAACAGTAATAGCAGATAAACAAACGCTCTATGAGTTCCTTCTGAACTCCGGCATCACTCCTCCTGCGGCTCTGCCCGGAATAACAGAGAACAGGTCTGATCACAAGATCGGTAATTATGTCGGTTCCCCGTGGATCGATGAGATACCGTGCAAAAAGATCACCCTTGCTTTCGAAAACGGGTATCCTGTAAGTATTAATGCTGTTTCATACACTGTCCAAATGTTTGATGATGAGAATAATGAGATAATCGATCCGCTAACTGTCGATCTGGTCAACGGATTTGTTCCGGATGTCGCGATTGATGATGTTCCGCTAAATCTTAGCCGTCTGTTTGTTAATTATAATGACAGTAATGGCTATCCCGTCGGCGGGACTGTTCTTGAAAAAAGTGCTCTCCCGAAGCTCTCTTCCGGAGGGGAATACACTATTGATGTCAATAGTTTTGGAAGTGAATATCCTGTAAATATCACCAATGCATACAGTATAGATGCTGATAAAGTCGATGTAAAAGTGATGTTTTCCGATGGCAATTCATCATATAAGTCATACTTTAAAGATATTCCTTTTGATAAGGATACCGGCTCCCTGTCGGTAGACTTGAAGTGTACGTCTAACCCTTCCGTCAGTTCCATTATCATGTATTCTGACGGAATCCCGTTCGAATGGATAGACTATTCTTCTCCCGTGAGCCCTTCCGGAGGAGTCATCAACATCGATGTCGAGGATAATGAGTTTGCCAACGGAAGATATGTCGATGATACGACAGTGATGGAAGTTGCCAACCCTAGACATCTCGATAATATAAGGAACCATCTCGGAGGAACGTTCAAACAGACCAAGGATATCGATTTCGGCAAGTCAAACGGCTTCACGAACAGTATCACTTATGACAGGAAAGATACAGAGACTACGTTCCATGTTGAAAAGATACTGTCATTTGACGACAGTATGGCTGTTCCTCGTTTCTACCATACTGAGACGGAATATGGCAATATATACGGATTTGTTCCTATCGGTGATGAGAGTTCCCGTTTCAGCGGATCATATGACGGAGACGGCCATGTTATATCCAATCTTGTTATCAACTATATGGACGGTGACGATTCTCATTCGGTAGCTGCTCTGTTCGGTTTTGTGGACGTCCCCGCGTCCCACCCTGTCAGTAACGTGATCATGGATGACAGTTGTTCTTTTGCTTCCACCTACCTTTCCGCTTCGATAGCGGGTGACGTGAGAGGGGAATTGATTGTTGAAGGGTGCAGCTCCGAGGCGACAATTTATTCTGCTCAGTATGCAGCCGGATTTGTCACACAGATCCATGATGAATATAGGACCACTGCTACCGCAAGGATCCGGAATTGCAGTTATAACGGTTTTGTAGGCGGCAAGTGGATTAGCGGTATATTCGGTTATATTAGTTACGGAACAGTAGAGTGCGACAACTGTGAGGTAGGAAGTGATACTACAATAGTGGCTTTTGAAAATTTCGGCGGACTGATCTACTATGCAGGTATAAACAGTGATGCTAATGTTTATATTAATAACTGTAAGATCTCGGGAACTATGATCGTACCTCATAACAGCAAATTTTCTGCCATTAGCGGAGCGGTGATCGGAGATAGTCGTGCAGGTAATGTGAAATTCGAGGGTACTACAGTGATCAACTGCAGGATGGAGTATACTTTGATGGAAAACGTGATCGGCGGTGTCATAGGCCGTAGTGATCTTAGCAAGGATGATCTGATACGCATCATGAAAGGTCATATCTCACTGGATGCGGCGGTCATGTCTGAAATATCAGAAGACAGGAATATCGGACATTACTGTGGATCACCTTTCATCGATTCCATTGCCACGGAGTGACCGGGCTCCTGCAGAATACTAAGAGTTCAAAGATCAGGGAACTGTCTCGACAGTATTCCGGGAAAAGGATCCATACCTTTCATCCCGGAAGCTCACGGGGCAGTTCCTTTATCTTCAGATCATTGATATCACAAATCCCACATCTCCGAAACGGAGTTCCTGTCCCTGCTTTATCTCCGTCCTTCCGCTTACCGGGATATTATTTATATATGTACTCCTGCTCTTTGAAAGATCCTCGATAAAGTATGTCCTGTCGTTCTTTATTATCCTCGCATGGAGAGGCTCTATAGAAGGGTCGTTGATCAGTATGTCGGAGAGAAAACAGTCCGAGCCGACCGTCGCTTCGACAGTATAGACAGCCCGCCTCATGATGTCGTCTCCGACAGTGCGGACGGATTCAAGGAAAAGGCCGTTTATGACATTATCTTCTTCTTCGTCGAAAAGTATCGCCCTTCGCTCTGCCCTGAGATCAAGATCTCCTTCGCCGCTTACGTCAGATACTGCTCTGGCGGGGAAAAGTGTCTTCAGATCAAATGCCCTTATCAGAAAGAAAACGGAGGAGATAACGGCTGCCGTCATCGTGATCATGCTGCCCGTTATAAGGAGGAAAACGGATAACAGGGCAAATATACTCGATATCATGACCGCATTTCCGGACAGCCCGGTATCTCTCCCGCCGGAGGTATTGACTGATGACATCATGGACTTTCCTATACGCTCAAGAAGTCCCATGTCAAATTTCGAAAGAGCATAGATGAGTGACTGTCTCTCGTCATTTCCGATCACTCCCGAAAACCATGGGGAGTCGATGAGCTTCATAAGTCCCGATGCATCATCATCGTCCCCGTTAATAAAACAGGGAAGATAGCAGAACCGTATCGATTGGTTGTAATTGTCTTCATATACATAATGCGGATCCGTATTTATGTTCCTTAAAGGGAGCAGAAGATCCGGCATAGCTGAAATAAAACAGAAAAGATCCCCGGCAAGATGCCTTCTTCTTATCCTCTCTTCTTCATCTGTTTCAGGGACGGATGAAATCTCCGACAGCGGGATAAGACCCGAACAGTCATAGGAGATCTCTTTCGCCCCGTATCTGTTGTCTTCATATGCTATAAGAAGAAACGGAAAGATGCCGCCTTTTATCACCTCTCCGGCATAGTTATATATCCTATTCTCATCATCTATTATCTGTACGGCAAAAGCTCCGTAAGGACCTTTTCTTGTTTCCATAGTTTTATTCCTTTATCAGTTCATCAGAATGCACCTATGACCCTTGACTCGCTAAAGACAAAAGCCATTACCTTGCCTGCATAATTCATGAGCGCTTCCCTGAATATGAGGGCCAGAGCTACAAGTACCGCTATTATTATCACTATCTCTACCGTGCCCATGCCTTTTTTGTTGTTTGTGTTTATCTTTCTCACCGGCTTCTCCTCCTTTCGTGATTATTTATATGCCAAGAGAGATGACTGCAGGTGTCGTCGCAACGATCAGTACGCTTATGAAATCGAGTACCATTGGGAATAGGAGCCCCAGTGATTCTCTTTCCTGTTTCTTCCTTGCCGCATTCCTGCACAGTGTCCAGCAGGCAGATGACTGAAGCGACAGAAGATTAAGGACTTCACGCGTGCCTGATCTTCCGTATCTTGCCATCAGCAGGAGTGCGGACTGCGCTTCGGGAATGCCTATACGAAGCGAAAAGCGCTCTATCGCATCCGATGCGGATATGCCGCTCAGCATCATTGCCTTGATTCCCTTTATTTCGAGTGACAGTTCTCCTTCTTCATCGAAGGCGCGGCTGCAGATATCGATTGCCTTCGGAAGCTGTATGCCTGATTCCAGCAGAGTGGTCACCAGGCAGAAGAAAAGAGGTATATCCTTCATAAGATGTTCTTTCTTAAGTGATGAAGATCGCCTGATGTCCCAGTCCGAGAGAATGACCATAAGAAGTCCGAAAAAAGGCGCGATCACTAATGGTAATCCTGCAAGCTTCAGTACGGCTGCTGCGATGATCACCGAGGAGGGAACAAGTACGGCAAGTCTTTGAAGATGAAGCCTGTACATCCTGGCCGGATCAAGAGACAGTGTCGAAAACAGTTCGATCCTTGAAGCAAGATAATCCCTGGGCAGCATGTCGGTTATCTTTACGGCAGCTTTTCCGATGAGGGAAGGATATGTCTTCTCCCGCATGGCCTTTTTCCTTCCGGTATCGTTTGAATGCGATATAAACCTGAAAAGGAGTGCACATGAGGTCACCGCTATCGCAAATGCGGCAGTAAACAGTATCGTCCCGAGAGGTGATTCCTTCGCCTTGAGGAGATATGTACCGTTCATCCCGTTCATCGCTGCAGTAATGACGAAAGGCATCGCACACAGGATGCCTGCCTCCGCATTCTTTCCTGCATTCTCAGCCTGTATGTCGCTTTGGACAGAGTTAAGGTCCGACAGCATCTGACAGCTGCTCCTTAGTATCGACAGACTGTTGTTTCCCATCTTCGCGGATATAGCAAGTGCGTGAAAGACAGGTGCCGTCTCCGGATAGCTGATCTCTTCGGAAAATATATTCATGCATGTCGATATATCGAGATGCATCTGAAGATTGTTCTCGAGTTCCGAAAGAGGCTTCAGGAGAGAACACTTCCTTCCGAATGTATTCTCCATCGTCTTTCCCGCAGACATAAATGAACGCTCGATAGAATATCCGCTGCTGACTCCCGTACAGAGGATCTGGAGCAGAACAAGGATCTGGGTTCCTATGCTCTTTCTGTGCATGAGCCAGAAATGCCTCAGTATCTCCCTCCACGGGAAAAAGGGAAGAAGGGCTGCGCATACGAGCCTTATCGTTATACCTGTCAGGAACATCGACGATGCGGCATAGACAAACAGTGACAATACAGGATAGAGCCAGATATGCTTCTTCAGATAGATATCAAAGTCTGTATTCCGAGATCTTCTTAAGATCTTCGACCGTGGATGTGATCTCAAGTCCTTTACCTCCTTTGTTGACGAATAACCTCTTAAGGTTGAATGTATCTCCCGACGAAGGAAGGACTGCCGATATGTCATCGACGAACCGCTTTCCTTCCTTGTTCCTGGTTATGTGTATGATCAGGTCTATACCCATCGAAAGCTGGCTGACGATAGCATTGAAGGGCAGTGCGGACCCTGCCATGCAAAGAGCCGTAAGTCTCTCGAGCATTTCACGGCATGAATTGGCATGCCCGGTGCACATCGAGCCCGGATGTCCGCTGTTAAGGGCATGCATCATGTCGGATGTCTCAGATCCCCTTACCTCGCCGACGATTATCCTGTCGGGACGCATTCGAAGTGCCGTCCTTATCATCGTGCCGATATTGACTTCTCCGCTCCCGTCAGGCCCGGGTAGCCTTCCTTCCATACGTACGAGGTTGTCGATCCCCTGAAGGTTGAGCTCTGCGGAATCCTCGATCGTAACGACTCTTTCGTCGTGAGGGATAAATGAAGAAAGCGTATTGAGAAATGTCGTCTTTCCGCTTCCTGTACCGCCGCAGAGAAAGACCGTCTTCCTGTTCTGAACGCATTCCCTCAGGAATCTCGCAGCCTCATCGCTGATAAAGCCCTGCCTTATGAGTGTCAGGATATCGTGGGATATTCCCGTGAACTTCCTTATCGTTACGATAGGGCCGTCAGGAGCTATAGGCGGCAGGACCGCATTTGCCCTCGAACCGTCGGGGAGCCTCAGGTCTGATATAGGATTTGCTTCGTTGAGAGGCCTGTTCCTGTTAGCAAAGAATGATGATATGACTGTCGTAAGTACACCTGCATCCCTGAACCTGATATTGGATCGGTACAGCTTTCCTTCCTTCTCATAAAAGATCTTGTCCGGACCGTTTACCATGATCTCGGTAACTTTCGGGTCTTCCATAAGAGGTTCGATCACATCGAGCTTTCTGAGACTGTTGAAGATACTCTTTGCAAGTTCTCTTTTCTCCTGCAGGGGCAGACCTGAAGATGACGGGTCGTCACTTATGACGTCTGCTATTATCTCCTTGAGCCTGTCGTCCGACGGGTCGCTCTCTGTCTTTATGCTATTCAGTACATACAACGTCAGTCTGTCTCTTAATTCCATCCGGATGATCCTCCGTATAGCTGATCTTTATCTCTTTGTAATAGTCCGATGATGACTTAAGTCCGTTTATTATCTCGGGGAGAGTCTCGTTCTCGGAACAGAGTCTTGAGGGAAGCAGGATATGTATCAGATCGCAAAGGGACGATATCTTCTTCAGATTTGAAAGCGTAAATCCCTCAGCGACTATCAGTGCGTTGATATCCGAATCCTTCCTTTGCGTCAGATCCCTTACGGTCCTTATCAGCGAACAGACCGTATCTGTTCCGGCATCGAAAACATCATCCGCATTATCGGGTCTTCCGGGAACGAGAAATCCGTTCATGTCGGGATTTAAATATTCGAGAAGTTCACTATCGTCTAAAGACCCTCTTGCTGCAGCATTAAGAAGATCCGTCAGAGATGACCCCGTTCCTTCATAAGTAAATGTCGACGGCATCCTGATCCCGCTCATGAGATCCAGCCTCAAGGTCAGTGTCGATTTCCTGACCAGATCGAAATACTCATTCCTGATGAATGTTTCACGTTCAGATATATATGCATAGGGGATAAGAAGTATGATCTTTCCGCGGACAGGATCAGCGCTGCTTACGGCCGGAGGTTGTGTATCCCCGTGGTACTTACGCTGCTGCTCTATGAGCTCACAGAGGACTCTGCAGTCTATGTAGCTTCCATTACCGGATGAATAAAGTGCGATGCCGTTGCCGCCGAAACATTCCGTTTCTTCAGCAGTCATCTTGCGATCGTCATATAGGACGGTCGTATGGTCTGAAAGTCCGTGATCGGGAATGCTTATATCGGGTGACAGGATATATGCATCAGGGAAGCTTAATGCAAGTCTTTTTTTGAGCGAATCGAAAAGCTGTTTATCGCTCTCGCAGATAACGATCGTGAATGCCATTTTGGTGTGATCTCCTTTCGTTTGGTGGCAATGATGGTACCACGAAAAAATGTCAAATTGTGGACCGAATTTCCGACAATTTCCGACAATTTCCGACAATTTGGGGCAAATCGTTGACTACGTTTTGAGGCAATGCTATACTCTTTGTCGATAAACGATCTTGCCTTCCTTCGGGGAAGGTATTTTGCGTATTTAAAGAGTTTTTTGTTCAGTCCGGACATTGTTCCGGGGAAGGGAAATCAGTATGAGAAACAGAAAAGGAAAGTGGCTTTTTACTTCCGAATCGGTAACTGAGGGACATCCCGATAAAGTCTGTGATCAGATATCCGACAGCGTGCTCGATGCCATACTCGAGCAGGACCCTGCGGCGAGAGTTGCATGCGAGACATGTGCTACTACGGGAATGGTACTCGTAATGGGTGAGATCACCACTTCGGCATATGTCGATATCCCGCAGATCGCACGTGACTGCATCAGGGAGATAGGTTATGACGGAAGTGATTCCGGATTCGATTACAAGACATGTGCGATCCTCACTTCTATCGATGAACAGTCTCCCGATATAGCTATGGGTGTTAACAGGTCCCTGGAGTCAAGGGAAGAATCTGCCGATCAGGCTGATACAGGTGCAGGAGACCAGGGAATGATGTTCGGTTATGCGAATGACGATACGCCCGAACTTATGCCTCTTCCCGTATCTCTTGCACATAAGCTCACGAGGAAACTTACCGAAGTGCGTAAGAATGATCCTGATTCATTCCTTCGTCCTGACGGCAAGAGCCAGGTCACTGTCGAGTATATCGATGATAAGGCCGTAAGGATCGACACTGTTGTCATCTCTACACAGCATAAGGATTCAGTATCTTCGGAGGAACTTGCTACATTCATAAAGAAGAATGTCATAGATGAGGTTATCCCTCAGGATATGGTCGACTCTGATACAAAGATATTCATCAATCCTACAGGACGTTTTGTTCTCGGCGGACCCCAGGGTGACTCCGGACTTACGGGAAGGAAGATCATCGTCGATACATATGGCGGATTTGCCCGTCACGGCGGCGGAGCATTCTCCGGTAAGGATCCTACGAAGGTCGACAGATCGGCGGCTTATGCTGCAAGGTATATCGCCAAGAACATCGTTGCAGCAGGTCTCGCATCCGAATGCGAGATACAGCTTGCCTATGCTATTGGAGTTGCTCATCCCGTATCGATAATGGTCGATACTTTCGGAACAGGTAAGATCGATGACGAGAAGATATCCCAGATCGTAAAGGATACTTTCGATCTCAGGCCCGTTGCGATTATAAGGGATCTTGACCTCCGTAAGCCTGTCTATGCGAAGACGGCGGCTTATGGCCATTTCGGCAGGGAGGACTGCGGCTTCACATGGGAGAAGACCGATAAGGCATCCGTGCTCAGACAGAAGGCGGGTATCTGATCGTATCCAGAGACGGGAAGGTTTCATATGGACAGCGACAGGTTGGAGCATTTAAGCTCCGATGACCTTGGAAAAGAACTTAATGACAAGATCGTTATTGCCGAAAGGAGGATCTTCGGCAATAACGGTTTTGTGATTTTTGCATGCAAAGGAGGATTCTCCGTCAAGGGTAAATATCCTCTTGAGATAATACCCGGAGACAATATACTCCTGTCGGGAACGGTGACTTCATATAACGGAAAGCCTCAGGTCTCGGCGACATCATTGACAAAGATAGAGACTGTTACTGATGAGAAGGAAAGGGTAGCTCTTTTCCTCGAAGAACACTTCGAGGGCATAGGAAAGAAAAGTGCGTCGGCGATCGCGGGCAAGTTCGGAAGAGATGTCCTCGATGCTCTTTTGAACGATCCTGATCTTGTCGCAAAGAGCGTCAGGGGAATGTCTCTTAAAAGAGCACGCGAATGCTCCCTCAAGGTCGAAGCTGAAGAGAAGAGACTCCGTACGGTCCTGGGACTTTATCTCATGGGCTTAGGACAGACCTCATGCGACAGGATAACGGAGATATACGGAGATGAATCCGTAACGAGGATAAATGAGAATCCGTATATCATAATGAACATCCCGGGCATCGGGTTCGAGACATGTGAAGCTATCGCATCCTCGCAGGGCTTTGACAGTATGTGCAGGGAGCGTTTTGAAGGCGCGATATCATACTGTCTCGATGAGATGCACAGGAACAGCGGCGATACTTATTTTGAGCCCGGGGAAGTCTATTCAGCAGTAAAGTCCCTGATCAGGCCTGAAGAAACAAATGAGGACGTGATCGCGTCTGTGTATGAGAATGCGCTTGAATGTTCCGTAAAGAACGGCAGGACCGTTGTTTACAGGGTCGCAAATGACAAGATCGAAGGATGTAAGGCGGGCGATGAAGGTTCGAGGGTCGCGCTTAAGCAGTATTTCCTTTTCGAGGTGTCGATAAAGAGGGAAGTCGAGAGTTTCCTTAAGGCAGATAAGAGAGCTGTCATGAGTTCTGATGCCGACAGAAGGGTAACGGAGATCGCCCGTGAGCTCGGTTATGAACTCGAGGAAGGTCAGAAGGATGCGCTCGTAATGTGCCTTCAAAGACCGCTGTCGATTATTACCGGAGGCCCGGGAACAGGGAAGACGACGATCACGGGTATCCTTTGCGAGCACTTCAGGAGAGAGGGTATAAGAGCTTCGTTCTGTGCCCCGACCGGAAGGGCGGCAAAGAGGCTGTCGGAGGCGTCGGGAGTTAAGGCGCAGACGATTCACAGGCTCCTGGAGATGAGTGCTGATGACGACGGGATATCGTCAGTTTACAGGAGAGGAAGAGAGAATCCGATAGATGCGAGGGTCGTTGTTGTAGACGAGGCTTCAATGATCGATACGATGCTCTTCTCTTCGCTCCTTCAGGCGGTAAGAAGCGATGCGTCACTTATCCTGATAGGAGACCCGGACCAGCTCCCGTCAGTAGGTCCAGGCAATGTCCTTCATGATCTTCTTTCATGTCCTTCCATACCCAGGGTCAGCCTTAAATATGTCTTCCGTCAGGAGAATGAGAGCTCTATCGCATCCAATGCGATAAGGATCCTCGAAGGGAAGATGCCGCTCGGGAATGACGAAGATTTTAAGATCATTAACTGCATTAGCGAGGAGGAAGGCACAAGGCTTACAGCGGAGATGTTTGAGAAATATCCGGGAGATACGGCGATCTTATGCCCGACCAAGAAAGGCGCTGTCGGAACGGCGTCCCTGAACATACTTCTTCAGGAGAGGATGAAGGGAAGCGATGCCAAAGCCATGACTGTCAGGGAGGACCTGAAGCTCTACGAGGGCGACCGCGTTATGCAGATGAAGAATAATTACAAGATCGAGTATTACGATAAAGAGGACCGCGAAGTACGCAGGGGCATCTTCAACGGTGAGACGGGAGAGGTCGGGAAAAGGGATTTCCTGACGGGTACGCTCGATATCTTTTTCGATGACGGAAGGACGCTGTCATATGACAAAAAGATGCTCGCCGATATCGACCTGGCATATGCAGTAACGGTCCATAAATCACAGGGCTGTGAGTTCGATACGGTCATTATCGCATTAGGTCCCATGAACAGGAAGCTGATGAGCCGGAAGCTCCTTTATACGGCCGTCACGAGAGGCAAGAAGAGGATCATAGTAATAGACTGCAAAGGCTGCCTTCAGAAGATGGTGGCATCGGCGGATGAAGACCGGAGGAGAACGTCTCTGGGAGATTTTCTGAAGATAGTATCGGGCAGGACCGGGTAAGGATCATCTCATGGAAAGATATGTAAACTGTAAAGGCGGGAGCGGTGCCCGCCGGGGTCTTTATACACTTCGAAAAGCTCTTGCGGAAACAGGTAAGGGGGCAGCCGGACTGATCCTGCCGCCTTCGTGCATCGTGTGCGGAGGAAGAGCATTGAACGAAGAGAGGATATCATTCCGGCTGCCCTGTGATGTGCCTTTATGCGGAAGGTGCCTGATGACCGTCGTTCCTTATCCGAAAGACAGGAGATTCCTGCCTCTTCTGTCACAGCCGTATGAAGGTGATGAACTGCGGGCGATGCCTCTGTATATGCCGTTTCCGTATGACGGTTTTTTCCGGAAGGCGATACCTCTTATCAAGTTCTCGGGAAAAAGAGAACTTGCCGTTTTTTCGGGATGCCTTCTCGGAAGCATCATGAAGTCGGACCATGTGACGGGAGATCTGATCGTACCCGTTCCCCTCTCTGAGAAAAGGCTCAGGGAGAGGGGATTTAACCAGGCTTCTGTCATCGCACATCAGGTCTCGGAGATAACCGGGATACCGGTGATAGACAGTGTTCTCATGAGAACGAGGGAGACAGGCAGGCAGACGGAGATAATAAGTTCGGAGGAGCGAAGTTCGAATGTGGCGGATGCATTTGAGGCCGATCCTTCGATGTATCTTGAGAATAACAGGATCCTTCTGATCGATGATGTTGCCACGACCGGAAACACGATGCATGAGGCCGCAGCCGCACTTATACGTGCAGGGGCGGATGAGGTGATCCCCGTGGCTCTTTGCGGGAACAGGAATATCAGGAATGACGAGCCTTACTGACGTCACATATATTTAATATTTGCATTCCGCGCATGTTAAATTATAATGTGCTATAATAAAAGCAACCTGAGATGGGTGGGCTCTAAATTGAACCTTCATGACGTTAAATGGAACCCGGGTCAGTCGACGTAGGTCAGGCCTTGTTAATTGGAAGGCCCAAATCGGTTGCAGGGTACCGCCCTGGTGAGAGCGGGGTGTCAAGAAGGGTTCGCTCATGTCAGGCTTTCTATGTGCAAAAATATGGAGCAGGGATGGGATTATTAAACGACGCGAGACAGATAGCTAAGAGAGATCCTGCCGCCAGGAGTACACTTGGCGTCATTTTGATGTATTCAGGATTTCACGCATTGGTTTACCACAAGGTAAGCCATTTCCTTTTTAACCACAGGCTGAAAGCACTTGCCAGATGGAATTCCCAGTTCGGCAGGTTCATGACGGGTGTTGAGATACATCCCGGTGCGACTATCGGCAACGGCCTGTTCATCGACCACGGTATGGGTATCGTTATCGGCGAGACGGCCGTTATAGGAGATGACTGTACGATCTACCATAATGTTACCCTCGGAGGCCGCGGACATGCCAAGGGCGAGAAGAGACATCCGACCATCGGCAATAATGTCCTTATCGGAGCAGGTGCCAAGATACTCGGTGCCGTCGAGATAGGAGACGATGTCAGCATCGGAGCCAATGCAGTTATAATCCACGATGTTCCTAACGGTGCGACGGTAGTAGGTGTTCCCGGAAAGATAGTTAAGATCGATCCGGCACATGTATCGTCACATGCTGTTGAACTCGATCATGCTCTTGATGACGATCCTCTCGAGATCGAAGTCAGGCAGCTTAGTAACGTACTTAACGATATGCAGGGCCAGATGGCCGCTCTTCGTGATGAGATAAAGAAACTTAAAGAGAAAGAGGAATGATGAATGAAGCTTTTTAACACGCTTACGAGGTACAAAGAGGATTTTAAGCCGATCGAGGAAGGACATGTAAAGATGTATGCATGCGGTCCTACGGTCTATAACTATTTCCACCTCGGCAATGCGAGACCTTTCGTGACTTTTGATACGCTCAGGCGTTATCTCGAGTACAGGGGATATGATGTCGAATTCTGCCAGAACTTTACCGATATCGACGACAAGATGATAAACAGGGCAAATGAGGAAGGCGTAACTGTAAAAGACATCGCTGAAAGATATATCAAAGAATACTACGTCGATGCTGACGGACTTAACTGCAAGCGTCCCACATATCAGCCCAGGGCAACGGAGTCGATCGATGCGATCATCGATATCGTAAGCTCTCTCTACGACAAGGGTGCTGCATATGTCATCGAGGGCGACGGAGTATATTATGATATCTCCGTCAAGGAGGATTACGGCAAGCTCTCTCACTATAATCTCGAAGATCTGAATCCCGGCGGCGGCGAGAGGAAAGCTTCTTTCGAAGGCAAGAGGAATCCCGGAGACTTTGCGCTGTGGAAGTTCAAGAAGGAAGGAGAGCCTTCATGGCCCTCGCCCTGGGGAGAGGGAAGACCCGGCTGGCATATCGAATGCTCCGCGATGATCAAGAAGCATCTCGGCAATACCATAGATATCCACGGCGGCGGACAGGATCTTATCTTCCCTCATCACGAGAATGAGATCGCCCAGAGCGAAGCTGCGAACGGATGCACTCTCGCCAACTACTGGGTACATAATGCCTTTGTTAATGTCGACGGCGAGAAGATGAGCAAGTCCCTCGGCAACTTCTTTACGATCAGGGATATAGTTGCTCATTTCCCTTATCAGGTGATCAGGTTCTTTATCCTCTCGGGCCACTACAGGATGCCTATCAATTTCTCGGACGAACTCCTGCGTGCATCGCAGACGGGTCTGTCGAGGATAACGACATGCGGTGCGAACCTTAAGTTCGAGATCGCTTCCGGTGCTGTTTCCGGAAACGGTGATGATGAGATCCTCAGGAAGGCCGTATCCGAGGCGAAAGAGAGCTTCATCGCCCATATGGATGATGACCTTAATACGGCAGATGCCATAACCGATATCTTCAATCTCGTTAAGGCTGCCAATACTGCAATATCCGGAAAGAATACATCGAAAGAGGCTCTCGGTGAAGCGCTCGCTGTCCTTACCGAACTTACGGATGTTCTCGGCATAAAGCTTTTCGATGAGGATGAAGGCATTCCTGCCGAGATAACGGAGCTCGTAGAGCAGAGAGCTGCCGCGAAGAAAGAGAAGAACTGGGCTGAGGCTGACAGGATAAGGGATCTTATCACTTCGAAAGGCTTCAGCGTCAAGGATACTCCGAACGGACCTCAGGTGGAGAAGTTATGATAATACCTTTCATCGCGCAGGATCTCCGCGAAGTCAGTCCGTCCGCACTCGCATATATCGGTGATTCGGTATATGAGCTTCATGCCAGGTGTCATGTTGCGTCGAGGAAGGCCGGTGACTCGGGAAAGATGCATAAGATGACGGTACACTACGTCAGCGCGGTGTCCCAGGCTCTTGCGATGAGGAAACTCGAGGAGGAGCTTTCGGAGGAGGAAGACGGATATTTCAGGAGAGCCCGTAATTCGAACCCTTCAACGCTCGCGAAGAATGCAAGCCCGGCAGATTATATGTATGCGACGGGATTTGAAGCGCTCATAGGATATCTGTTCCTGAGCGATGATGAGGAACGTCTTGAATACATTATCAACAGGGCTTTTGAGATCATAGACGGAGAATCTGTATGAGAGATCAGAAAAGAGACGGTACAAGACCTTCGGGAAGAAGGAAGGATAATCCCGACAGGAGAGAATCCGTTAATATGAATGCCCCCACGGATGACAGGCTCGAGGGCAGGAACAGTGTCATGGAGGCGATCCGCGCCGGAAGGGAGATCAATAAGCTCTGGGTGCTCGAATCCACAGACGGAAGAAAGACTGATCCGCTCCTCGGAAAGATCATCAGCGAAGTCTCCAAGAACAATACTCCAGTTCTGAGGGTCGGAAGACAGGTCCTCGACAGGATGAGCCAGACACATAACCATCAGGGTGTAATAGCCCAGGTTGCAAGTCATGAATATGCTGACCTCGATGACATAATCGCGAAGTGCCATGATGAGGGAAGGGATCCTTTTATCGTGATCCTCGACGGCCTTAAGGATGCATATAATCTCGGATCTGTATTGAGGATCTCGGATGCCGCCGGAGTCGATGCTGTAGTGATACCGACACACAGATCCATAGGACTTGATTCCGTGGTCGCGAAGGCTTCGGCGGGCGCCATTGAACATGTTCCTGTTGCAAGAGTGACGAATATCGCATCGACCCTTCGCGATCTTAAGGACAATAAGGGTTTCTGGGTCTTCGGAACTGATGCCGAAGGAACGACTCCTTACGACGATGCGGACTTTAAGGGTGCCTGTGCCGTCGTCATCGGAAGCGAAGGCGAGGGAATGAGAGATCAGGTCAGGAAGGAATGTGATTTTCTGTTGTCGATCCCGATGCAGGGAAAAGTCAACAGCCTCAACGCGGCAGTAGCTGCAGGTATAGTCATTTTCGAGGCGATGAAGATAAGGAAAGGATAACGGATTGAAAAGGGCGTTAAAGAAGACCGTTACGGTATTGCTGATCCTGTCGATGACCGTCTCTCTCCCGGGATGCGGACTCGATGAAGATGCGAAGAAAACGGGTAATTCCTTTATCGTCAATGTTCTTTCCGACAAAAGAGAAGACCTCGCCAAGGATGTGTGGTCTGCTTATGAAGACCTTTCGTGGAAGAAGGATGCGGCTGATATCCTGACTTCCGGAGCCAAGGCTGTTCTTGAAGAGGAGAAGTCCTCTGTATCGAAAGATGAGGATGCGGGCTCGCTCTTCTACACTTATACGTATCCCGACCTCGAGAGCATCATTGCTTCTGAGCCGTCTTCCCTTGAAGAACTGTCCCTTCTTACTGATAAAGCTCCGGTGAAGGAAAAGACCATCGAGGTCAGGATGTCCTATAAAGACGGAAAATGGTCGGTAAAGAACGGAAGCGAGGTATATGACGCCATCTATAAGGAAATCTATGACTGCGATATGTCATTTCTCTATCCTCTTGAAGCGGCTGTCATCGATGTAGGGCTGGAAAGACCTGCCGATGACCTCAAGTTTACCGATATCTCATCGCTTGAATTCGATGTTACTCTTTCAGAAGATTTTATCGAGCACGGTCCGGAGTATCAGCTATCGGCAAAGCTCTATGATGCTGATGAGCTTGTATTATCCAAGGACTTTGACGAAGAATTGACTGAAGACGGGAAAGCTTATATGACGATCTCATCGACGGAGATCGACCCTAAGCTTCATTACTTCAGGCAGTCCTATTACAGGCTCGATATACTCGTAAATGATGTGGTCTCATATTCCGAGGGCTTTGAGGTGCAGCTGTCGCGCAACGTATTCTCGGATAAGGATGTCCTCAATTCCTTTGAATGGCTCGGGACTGATGTCAACGGCGGTTACTACAATACCACGACGCTCGATCTCAAGCTCCATATGGATTATCAGTATCTCACATCCGGAAGGGAATTCCTTGTCACATATAATGTCTTCCGCGACGGAGAACTCATCTCGTCTGACATGACCGGAGTGTTCGACGGAAGAGACCTAATGTGTACATATAATCCTTCGAACGAGAATCTCGATACGGGTCTTTATAAGATCGTCTGCTACAATAACGGAACCATGATCGGATCTACGGAAGTCATGGTCACTCACAACTTCAATGAGAAGGCATATACTGAACCGGAGCTCAAGACTCCCGTTGACTCTCCCGAGGATCCTTCATCCGCGAAGCCTGAACCCGTAGTCATATATGCTTCGGGCGCTACTGTACCTGACACCCTCAAGGAGTATACGGATGTCCCGTATAAGGTCGTTCAGTGCGATATGAATACATATGAGCATACGCTCGATGCGGCACTCGCATCGGGAGACGACGCACCTGATCTTTTCGCCGTTTCATCTGATTACGTAAGCAAGTATGCGAATTCAGATCATGTCCTTCCCATTACGGATCTCGGAATACCTTATTCCGACCTCAAATATATGTATGAGTATACTTTCCGTCTCTCTAGCGATAATAACGGCGTCATCAAGGGTTTGTCGTGGCAGATAATGCCGGGTGCGGTCTTCTATAACAGGCAGGTCGCAGCTACGTATCTCGGTGTTTCGGAGCCCGAAGATGTGGCAAGATATTTCGCGAGCTGGGATGCATTTAAGGATACAGCAGATGCGGTCAATGACATGTCGGACGGCAAGGTCAAGATAATCGCCAATGTCGGCGATATAGTAACTCCGTATATGAACGGAAGACAGGATCCCTGGATCTATGAGGGAAAGGCTGTAATGCCTGATTACATGAAGGACCTGTTCGATCTTACGGATTTCATAACGGGCAACGAAATGGCTTTTGAAGATTCGAGATGGAGCAGCGCATGGTCGGCTCATATGAACGACAGGAGAGTACTGTCTTACTGGGGAACTCTCAAGTTCGGAGATGTTTTCTTCAAGCCTACTTCGACGACATCATGGGGAGTCGTCAAAGGTCCGGTCAATTATTATGACGGCGGATACTGGCTCTTCTCGACTGATTACAACAATATGAGGGCTTCCTCCGCCCGGATCATGAGAGATCTTACTTTGGATCAGGACAATCTGAGAAAGATGGCATCCAAGGGAGAACTCGTCAATGCGATCAACATCATGAGCGCGGCGGCAGAGGATGAGAGCAACTGCAAGAAGTGGCTCGGAGGACAAAATCCCTACGGTATCTTCGCGGAGATCGCATGGCAGACGAATGTTGATGCGATGGGAAGATCCGATAAACAGATAAATGACATTTATCTTGATGTGCTGTATTCTTATCTTAACGGTGAGTACAACAATTCCGGAGATGCCGTCAAGGTATTCGAGGATAAAGTGAGAAAGGCGGGAGTGGCATGAAGAGAAGAGGTCTTATAAGACTTGCCGGATCGTTCCTGGCGCTCCTTACAGCCCTTACGGCCTTTTCAGCCTGCTCGGATGTCAGGGAGATAGGGAAGAATATCGCTGCGCGTATCGACCATGAAGACACGCCCGTTTCATCCGGAGAGATCGTCAGGCTCATGGTAACTGCCGTCAATGACGAGGAAGATGTCCCCGGATCCTATCAGGATATTCCCGAGCCTCAGAGAGACGGTCTTTCATATTCCGAATATACTGAATATATAGACATAATGAGAGGACTTATCGTCCAGAATGAAGGCAACAAGAAAGTGGAATCCTTCGTTATACTCGACGAGGACAGGAGCCTTGAAGTTACTGACGGTATAGGGACAAAAGGCGGGAAGCTCATTTGTGCGCAGCTCCTTTTCGAAGAGAATGACGGGGATCCCGTATATCTCGTCTTCAGGAAGGCAAACGACGGCAGCGTGACTCTCGCTTCCGACTGGGTCAGGGGAGTCATATCGATAAGCAATTACGGGAATCATTATTTCTCGATGCTCGAGTCTAATAATATCGAAGGTATCTATACTCTCCTTCGTCCGTCATACGGTGATGAAGGTCCCGGAGATGATGTTATAAGGGCAAAGGCAGCCGCTCTTTCGGATTTCTATTCGATCAAGGTCAAGAGTTCTGTCAGCCAGTATCTTATCGAGAAGCTGACTTCCAATGAGATCGTCTATAATATCCCGAAGACTGTTTCGGATGATTCCGAGACTATGGTATCCCATCATGTAGCGATAAGGGTGTCCGATGATGATTACATAATCGAGGATAAGATCAATCAGGAGAGTGATCCTTCTCTTATCATGATCACGAACGGAAAGAACGGAAGGATCGCCTACTGCGGTTATAACTATTCGAGCTTTACGGTCGAGAATAATATGGGCAAGCCGAGGATGACATTGAAGGGAACACAGTCCCTCGGATCAAGGACAGATGCGAACGGCAACGAGAAGTTTATCCACACGACTGTCCTGAACTACGACGGAATGCTCCAGACTTATGAAGCGATAGATATAAGCGAGGGAACATGGAGCGGAGTACTCCGCAAGATAATGCTCGTCGGAGAGAGTGATTTCTATATCGGAGACGGGATAAGAGTCGGGATGAAGCGTTCGGAACTTCTCGGACGTTATCCTTTCCTTGACGATCTTGATTATAAGATGGAGATAAAGACGATAAACGGAAACTTCGAGGTAGATTTCGAGTTTGAGGATGATTCCCCCGAAGCACCCATTATCCGTATATTCGTTAAGTGCGTCTGACGGTTACCTTTTCGCGGAGGGCCTGAAGCTTATCCTCACCGAAACCGTTCTTAATAAAGAATCTGTCGATATTCCCGCCATACTCTTTATCGATATGAGAAAGCAGTATCTCCATATTTATCCTGTCGGACCTTAATGTATGACGCATTACGGGATCCTTCGCTTCTATCAGCGGATCGAGGAATACCTTTGCATATTCATATGAGATCTCGTAATTCCTGATGATGTCATCCCTCGACGCTCCTGCGATGAGATAGAGGAGGGCTGCTATTACACCTGTCCTGTCCTTTCCGTGTGCACAGTGGAAGAGAACATATCCCTCACGGTCAAGGAGCACATCGAAAACCCGGCATATACGCTCCCCGAGCTCCTCGAGCATTATGACATAGAAATCACCGAGATGATGTGTCCTCAGGAAGTCCATGGTGGGATCCTTCTCGGCATCCGGATCTCCGACGAAGAGGGGTATGTTAAGGAATTCCGTGACGCCGTCATCCTTAAAGGGATTGCCGTAACGTCTGACCTCGGATTCGGATCTTAAGTCTATTACGGTCCTTACGTTGAAACCGACAAGCACTTCGTGAGCTCTTCCTGTCAGGATATTAGGTGAGCCCGAACGCAGATACAGGCCGTTCCTGAAAATGTCCTTCCCTCCGTTGAGCGGCATTCCTCCAAGCTCCCGGAGATTCAGAACGTCTTCGGTAAAAAGCCTCTGGCTGTCTGGATCGTATGATGCCGGCAATGATGTCATAATCTAACTCCCTTAACGGATGGAGCGGGGGGGCTCCGGATACCGTATGATGCTTATTTCCGCGTATCATTCTACAACATTTGAAGGTTGACAATCAACTGAAGCTGTAATATCATTATCTAGCCGTTTGAGGCATAGACACGCGCCTGTAGCTCAACTGGATAGAGTGTCTGACTACGGATCAGAAGGTTGTGGATTCGATCTCTGCCAGGCGCGCCATATATAAGGACTGTCTCAAATAACGAGACAGTCCTTTTTTATATCAAAGACCGTGATCGGAGGAACCGGACTTATGAGCAGACTTCTTATCGTTGTAGACATGCAGAATGATTTCGTGGACGGAGCGCTCGGATTTGAAGGCGCTGAAACGATAATCCCGAAGATCATATCGAGGATCAGTGAGTATGAGGAGGCGGGTGACGATATCGTCTATACTCTCGACACTCACGGTAAGGATTATATGCAGACCCAGGAGGGCAGGAAGCTTCCCGTACCTCACTGCATCAAGGGACAGAAGGGACATGAACTGGTTCCTGCTCTCAAGAGTATTCTTGAAGGGAAGAGAGCGTTTGAGAAGCCTGTCTTCGGAAGCCTCGAGCTCGGTAATTTTATAGCGGAAAACAGGGGAAAGTATGAGACGATCGAAGTCTGCGGACTTGTTTCGAATATCTGCGTCATCTCAAATGCAGTGATCGCCAGAGCGGGTGATCCTGAGGCTGAGATAGTAGTAGACAGGGAGCTTACGGCTTCTTTCGACCAGAAGCTCAACGATGAGACGATGGATGTACTCGCAGGCTTCCAGGTCAAGGTGACCGGAGCATAAAACGGCATTGCAAAAATACATACAGATGTGCTACAATTTTAGCTCGGTTATGTTTATAGAGATATAAAGATTAATAATATAAAGAGGAGTAACAAAATGGCAACTGTAACGAAGAAGGAAAACAGTCAGGTTGAGATCGCTCTCGAGGCAACAAGAGAGGAGTTCGATGCCGCACTCAAGAAGGCATTTAACAAGAATAAGAATAAGTTCCAGGTTCCCGGATTCCGTAAGGGCAAGGTCCCTTATCAGCTCGTAATTAAGTACTACGGAGAGGGCGTTCTCTATGAGGATGCTATCGAGGAAGTCGTTAACCCCGCATATATCGAGGCTATCAAGGAGAATGACATCCAGGTCGTATCACGTCCCGAACTCGATGTTCAGTCGATCGACGAGAATGGTATGAAGTACACTCTCACTGTTACAGTTAAGCCTGAGGTTACTCTCGGAAAGTATGAGGGAGTAGAGGTTCCTTTCTATCAGAATGAAGTTACTGACGAGACTGTCGATGAGGAGATCGAGAGGATGAGGAAGAGGAATTCCTCTCTCGAGGTCGTTGAGGGACGTCCCGTTCAGGAGGGCGATACAGTTGTCATCGACTATGAGGGATTCAAGGACGGAGTTGCTTTCGAAGGCGGCAAGGGCGAGAATTACAGCCTTAAGATCGGTTCCAAGACATTCATCCCCGGATTCGAGGATCAGGTCATCGGCCACAATGTCGACGAGGAGTTCGCCATCGATGTTACATTCCCTGAGGATTACCACTCTGAGGAGCTCAAGGGTGCTGCAGTTACATTTAACGTTAAGATCCACAATATCAAGGAGGAGAAGATCCCCGAGCTCGATGACGAGTTCGTTAAGGATGTTTCCGAGTTCGATACTCTCGATGAGCTGAAGGCTGACATCAGGAAGAATCAGACAGAGGCTGCCGAGAAGGCTGCCAAGGACCGCTTTGAGAATGATGTAGTCAAGGCTGTAGTCGAGAATGCAACACTTGAGGTTCCTTCCGTAATGATCGATAACGAGATCGAGAACATGGTACAGGATCAGACTATGAGAATGAGCCAGCAGGGCATCGAGCTCGATATGTATCTCAAGTATACAGGCCAGACAATGGATCAGTTCAGAGAGGGTATGAAGCCCATGGCTGAGACGAGAGTCAAGAGCATGCTCGTTCTCGAGGCTGTTTCCAAGGAGATCAAGATGGAGGCTACCGAGGAGGATCTCGAGGAAGAGTACAAGAGGATGGCTGAGGCTTACAAGATGGAAGTCAAGGACATCAAGGATGCTATCGGTGATAACGATGCACCTTTCAAGGATCAGATCATCGGAAGAAAGACAGTCGAGTATCTTGCTGAGAAGGCTGTAAAGACTGAGCCCTCCAAGGAAGAGAAGAAGGACGAGGAGTGATCCTCTTCAGGCTTTCTGTGATCGTCTGAGAGCACAAATAACACATAATCGTAACGCCCCGAGAGTACATTCGGGGCGTTTTATTGATACAATACATGTGTTAAAATAACTTAATCCTATGGAAACAGGAGTTTTATATGGCTAATATGAGATACGGCGGAGGAGACGGCAGCAGATCTGAGATCCTGAGCTGTTCATTCTGCGGAAAGTCAGAATATGATGTTCCCAGATTATTCTCCGGAGTAAACTGTTATATCTGTATTGATTGCATAAGGACCGCTTACGGCATCATCGCCGAGGAGGAGAAGGTCCAGAGGAAGAAGCGCCTCAAATCTTCGAGACCCAAGAAGGTGATCACGCCCCGTGATATCAAGGGACGTCTCGACCAGTATGTTATCGGCCAGGATGATGCAAAGATCGCACTGTCAGTTGCTGTATATAACCACTATAAGAGGGTATTCTCGGATATCTCCGAGGATGATACCGAGATATCGAAGAGCAACATCCTTCTGTTGGGACCTACGGGAAGCGGAAAGACGCTCCTTGCCCAGACGCTCGCGAGGATCCTGGATGTTCCTTTCGCTGTTGCCGATGCCACATCGCTTACTGAGGCAGGTTATGTCGGTGAGGATGTCGAGAATATACTTCTCAAGCTGATCATGGCTGCCGATTATGATATCGAGCGTGCACAGACAGGTATCATCTACATCGATGAGATCGACAAGATCACAAAGAAGAGCGAGAGCGTATCTATTACCAGAGATGTCAGCGGTGAAGGCGTTCAGCAGGCTCTCCTCAAGATCCTTGAGGGTACCGTGGCCAGCGTTCCTCCTAAGGGCGGAAGAAAGCATCCTAACGAGGAGTGCATTACCATCGATACAACGAATATCCTCTTTATCTGCGGCGGTGCATTTGACGGCCTTGACGAGATAATCGCTTCGAGGATCGCGGATAAGCAGTACGGATTCGGTGCCGATATCACATCCAAGAAGGATATGCACAGCGGTCTTTATTATCACGATGTATCTCCGATGGATCTCATGAAGTATGGTCTTATCCCCGAGTTCATCGGACGTATCCCCGTTACGGTCGCACTCGACAAGCTTGATGCGGACGCACTCGTATCCGTTCTTACTGAACCTAAGAATGCGCTCGTTAAGCAGTATAAGAAGATCCTTTCGCTCGATGATGTAGAACTCGAGTTCACAGATGATGCCATCAGGGCTATTGCGGAGAAGGCTATCGAGCAGAAGACCGGAGCAAGAGGATTAAGGTCCATTATCGAAGATACGATGAGGGACGTAATGTTCGATATCCCGTCGCATTCCGATATAACTAAGTGTGTTATCGACAAGCCCTGCATTACGGACGGCAAGACGCCCACGCTCATCTATAAGAGCAGGGGCAAGGCGTCCAAGGAGGGTTCGGGAGAACCTTCCGACAGGCTCGACGTAGGCTGATACTGACGGGATCTTCAAACAGGCTTATAATATAAGGGAGCCGGATCCCCGGACTTTATCCCGTATAACATAAGGAGGGCATATATATGGCATCCGCAACTTATTCTATCTGTCTTGATATCGGCGGTACAAAGGTCTTAGGTGCGATCTTTAATTCCAAGAAGGAGATCGTCTACAGGATCAAGAAGAAGACAAAAGCAGACGGTGAATCCTCACAGAATGTTGAAGGGACCATTATAAGCGTTGTCGATGAGCTCATCAAGGAATACGGGCTGAAGACATCACAGATAAAGGCTATCGCAGCCGGAGCTCCCGGTGTTATCAATCAGGAGAAGGGTATCGTCCTTACTTCTCCGAACCTTCCCTGGAAGAATTATGACATAAAGACTCCCATCGAAAAGAAGTTCGGCTGTCCTTTCTATATCGGAAATGATGTTAATGTCGGTATCATCGGCGAGTATAAATACGGTATCGCCAAAGGCTACAAGAATATCGTAGGACTGTTCATAGGAACCGGAATGGGCGGCGGTCTGATCCTTGACGGCAAGCTCTATACCGGTCACCTTTTCAAGGGCGCTGAGTATGGTCATATGATACTCGTTCCCGACGGCCCCCAGTGCAACTGCGGCCAGAGAGGATGCCTTGAGGCTCTCTCTTCCAAGCAGGGAATGTCGGATTATATCAGATGTCAGGTCGCAAGGGGCAGGGAGACCATGATGGCAGACGGCGTAAAGGACGGAGTGTTCAAGAGCAAGCTCCTGAAGAAAGCGCTCGAAGCAGGAGACAAGGTGGCAGTAGAAGCCGTTGACCGTGCATGTTATTACCTCGCTATCGCATCCGGTAATCTCGTTAATACATTCAGCCCTGAGATCCTCGTCTATGGCGGCGGTGTCATGGAGTCCTGCGGTGATTACTTCATGGAGAGGATCCTCGCGAATGTCGACAGATACTGCATGCCTTCGATCAGGGAGACCGTCAGGTTCGAGAAAGCAGGGCTTAATGACGATTCGATCCTCTATGGAGCTCTTTCCATGATCAAGTGATTTTATCTTTACTCATAAGATAAAAAAGGCTGTTCCGTAGTTATACAGGACAGCCTTTTTGTTATTGCTGTTGTTTTTAATGATCAGAGGATCGCATTCTTCAGGGTATCAAGGAGTGAGTTTCCCTTAAGTCCGTCAAGGATATCCTTATCGTCATCATCGACGAAAAGGGAGCCGAGAAGGCCCGTTATCGATGTATCGTCCTTTGATGCGGTATTCGTCTTGTTGGCGGCTGATACGGAACTCATGAGTGCGGGAGCGATATTGCTGAGTACAGAGTTCGTCTGGCCGAAGTCGAGGCCCGTTTCCTTGGCGAGCATCGTCATAAAGTCATTCTTGGATCCGCCGAGTATATGTTCGAGGATCTTGTTGCCGTCTTCTTCGTCAGCATCCTTGATCTGCTTCGATACCTTATCGGTATTCGTGTGCTGAGAGAGGGCTCCGAGGAGTGATGCGGCACCGTCTTTAGATGATGCATTGCCGTTCATGGATGACATGAGAGAGGGCACTGCCGACTTGATGAGGCTCTCGATCTGGGGTGCGGATGCACCTGTCTTGCCCGAAAGCTCCTTAACGGAATCGCCTGATGAGAGGTTTTTGACCAATACGTTAACAAGATCCATATGCGTTACCTTCCTTTGTAATGATATAATCGATTCTAACACATCCGGACGGTATATGTCCGTATGAATAAGGAAAGGAATGAGAATATGGTATCAGGATTTGATAGGGAAGAACTGAAAGAATACAGGGCAAAGGTATCAGAACTGACTTTCAGGGAGCCTACGGAAGATGAAGAGGAGATCGCCGATAAGGTCATAAAGATGCAGAAATACGGGGTGATCCCGATCGCACTCTTTATGCTTTTCCTGGCATTCATTGTCTACAGGATGATCACTTCGCTTAATTCTGAAGATAAGAGCATCAGATACTTTGTGATCGCTTTCGCAGCGATCGCCGTTATATTCGTTGTTATATATATCCTTAAGATGGCAGGCGGTTCGAACTATACCGTAGCGAGAGCCAAAGTCGTAAAGATGTACAGGGTGCAGAGCAATAACAGCTCAAGGAAGGTCGTTGACATCTGGAGTGATACGGACAGGAAGTATGTCAGGAGGATAAGGTATTTCGGGGTCAATGTCAGCGAGGATGATGAGGTGCTCATCGTGAGAAAGGGAGGGAAGATCCCGGCATATATGGCTCTTCATACTACGGTGTCCCCCTTGCTGTCGTCATACGGCATGAAAAAGACTGAGGATGAATAATCGTTAAGTTTTCTGCCGCTATCAGTGTTGACATAAAGGCAAAATAAGAGTATAAATTACCCAATTGAATAATATTTAAGCAATGGCGCTTATTGATGCGGCTTCATGCCGCTGTCGATAAGCGTTTTTCTTTTTGGCTTAAAAAGGAGCGGCGGTATTATGGAAAGAGAGAAAATAAACAACTACAGAAATATGGAGGCGTACCCGCAGCACGGGCTCTACGACCCTTCACAGGAACACGAGAACTGCGGTATTGGCGCAGTTATCAGGATCGACGGACAGCCGGTGGCAAAGGTCGTAGACGATTCTTTAAAGATCGTCGAGACGCTTGAGCACAGAGCCGGTAAGGACGCCTCGGGAAAGACCGGCGACGGTGTCGGTATCCTTCTTCAGATCTCACATGATTTCTTCAGGGATGCTGCAGCGCAAGCCGGCATCACTTTGGGAGACAGAAGAAGTTACGGCATAGGAATGTTCTTCTTCCCCCAGAGCGAGGATAAAGCCCGGGATGCTATGAAGACATTTGAGGAGTGTGTCTCAAAAGAGGGACTTGAGTTCCTCGGCTGGCGTAAGGTCCCCGTAGATGAGGACTGCCTCGGCGAAAGAGCAAGGAACAGCATGCCCAATATCTACCAGGGTTTTGTCGGAAGACCTTCCGACTGCGAAAGCGACTGTGATATGGACAGAAGGCTCTACTTTGCAAGAAGGCTTTTCGAGAAGGCAAACGGGGATACATATGTATGTTCATGCTCTTGCAGGACGATAGTATATAAGGGAATGTTCCTTGTCGGACAGCTCCGTACCTTCTATAAGGATCTGGCATCCGGTTCATATACTTCTGCATTCGGTATCGTCCATTCGAGATTCTCGACAAATACGAATCCCACATGGCAGAGATCGCATCCGTACAGGATGCTCGTACATAACGGCGAGATCAATACCATTACGGGTAATATGAACAAGATGCTCTCGAAGGAGTCGATATTCCGTTCGAAGTATTTTGAGGGACGTTACGATGATATCTATCCCATGCTCGATACTGACGGTTCTGACTCGGCAAGGCTCGATAATACGATCGAGTTCATGACGATGGCCGGAGTACCGCTCCCGCTTGCCATTATGGTGACGATCCCTGAGCCCTGGCAGCATTCCGATACGATGAGCCGTGAGAAGAAGGCTTTCTATGAATACTATTCGACAATGATGGAACCGTGGGACGGACCTGCATCGCTCATATTCACGGACGGCGATTCTATCGGCGCCACACTCGACAGGAACGGACTGCGTCCTTCGAGATACTATATTACAAAAGACGGATACGTAATCCTTTCGTCGGAAGTCGGAGCACTTCCCGGTATAGAACCTTCGAACATCCTTAAGAAGGACAGGCTCAGACCCGGAAGGATGCTCCTCGTCGATACAAAGAACGGTTTGCTCATAGATGACGATCACATCAAGAGCGAATATATGAGACGCCAGCCCTACGGTGAGTGGCTCGACCATATGCTCGTTGAGCTCCATGACCTTAAGATCAATAACAAGAGACCCGTCAGCATCAGGGATGAAGAACTTTATACTCTTCAGAAGGCTTTCGGTTATTCCTACGGAAATATCAACAACGAGCTCATTCCCATGTGCCTTAACGGCAATGAGCCGACAGCTGCGATGGGAGTCGATATCCCCGTGCCTGCACTCTCGGAACAGGAGCCGCCCCTGTTTGACTATTTCAAGCAGAAGTTCGCACAGGTCACTAACCCGCCTCTCGATTCGATAAGAGAAGCACTCATCACAGATACAGCGGTTTACCTCGGCGTTGCAGGAAATATACTCGAGGATGCTGAAGAGAACTGCCGCGTCCTTCATATACATAATCCTATCCTGTCCAACCTCGATCTGATGAAGATAAAGGACAGCAACCTCGAAGGACTTAAGACGGCTGTCATCTCGATGCTCTATACAGAGGATGAGAACCTTTCACAGGCTGTCGAAAACCTGTACAGACAGGCTGATGAAGCTCATGAGAAAGGCGCAACGATACTTGTCCTGAGCGACAGGGGAGTAGATAAGGACCATATGGCGATCCCCTCTCTGCTCGCAGTTGCGGCACTCGAGACATACCTCGTAAGGACCAGGATGAATACGGCTATGTCGATCATCGTTGAGACAGGAGAGCCTGTTGAGGTCCATCATTTCGCAACGCTCCTCGGATTCGGTGCCAGCGCGGTCAACCCATACCTTGCAATGGATACGATCCTCGACCTTGTTCACAGGGGTGTTATAGATAAGGAATATTCCCAGGCATGCGAAGCCTATACACATTCGATCGTATACGGCATCGTTAAGATAGCCGCAAAGATGGGTATCTCAACTCTGCAGTCCTATCAGGGCTCCAAGATCTTCGAGGCTCTGGGTATCGGCGAAGAGGTAATGAAGCCTTTCTTCCCGGATACGGTAAGCCGTGTCGGAGGTATCGGGCTTTCCGATATCGAAAAGAGGACAAGAGATCTTCACGGTATCGCTTTTGATCCGTACAATGGCGATCTCGGACTTGCAGTAAAGGGCTGGCATAAGTCAAGGAGCGGCAAGGAGAAGCATCTCTATGATCCTGAGACGATCCATCTTCTCCAGCTTGCGACCAGAAACGGAAGCTATGAGACATATAAGAAGTTCACATCCCTGATCGATTCTGACGACAGGCATATAACTCTCAGATCCATGCTCGAGTTCGACCTCGAAAAGGGTCATGAGATCCCGCTCGAGGAAGTCGAGAGCGTCGAAGAGATAATGAAGCGTTTCAAGACGGGTGCCATGTCATACGGTTCCATATCCAAGGAAGCTCATGAGACAATGGCGATCGCAATGAACAGGATCGGCGGAAAGTCGAACAGCGGCGAGGGCGGTGAAGATTCCGACAGGATGAAGACCAAGGGTATGGAAGAAAACCGCTGCTCCGCGATCAAGCAGGTAGCATCGGGAAGGTTCGGAGTAACTTCCGAGTACCTTACCTCTGCCGATGAGATCCAGATCAAGATGGCTCAGGGAGCAAAGCCCGGTGAAGGCGGACACCTTCCTGCCGGAAAGGTCTATCCCTGGATCGCCCGGACAAGGCATTCCACGCCGGGC
>JAFXMZ010000011.1 GCA_017529925.1 Clostridiales bacterium | reverse complement strand
TTATAGAGGATCTCGAGGAAATCACCGTTGCTCATATTCTTGTTGAGGAATTCGGGACTGAATAGGAATCCCAGGGCGATATCGGCACCTGTCTTTCCTTTTGTCATGACGCGGTCGATCCAGTCAGCCTTACCGTTCGGATCGGCATTTCTTCCAAGGACCTGCTCATAGAGCCTGTCAACGAATCCTCCGACTCCTGCTGCATCAGGCTTGGGGGTCGGTGCGTCCGTCGGCTTGCCTGTGGGTTTGCCTGTGGGATTATCTGTCGGCTTGTCTGTGGGCTTAGTTGTCAGCGAAGGGATCGTGACCTTCTTTGTCTGCGTCGTAAATATCTTATCCGTAAATGCTGCCGTATAAGTCCTCTCACCCGTTGAGGATGTCGTAGCTTTCTTTGTTATCTTCGAAGTGGTATCGACGATCTCTTTTAAGCCCTGATTCTGATGGTTCTTACAGACTGCCGATCCTGTCACTTTTGAGTTGTCGGAAGACCACGTGTATGAAGGCTTGCCCCAGTCGTGAAGAGCCGTAATCATCACATCGAATCCGATGTTTCTTTTAACTCCCAGTCTGCTGCTGATGCTGCCGGCATCATATCCCATCACAAAGAAAGCATCGGCACGGGCTCCGTTGACATTTATCTTTACCTTTGACAGGTCCTCCGGACAGCAGTAACCGAACTCGAGCAGATGCTCGGTAGAGGCACGGTACATCAGACCTGCCTGAAATGTCCCTTCAAACCAGTCGTCCGAGTAGCCGTCAAATTCCTCATCAACAGGAAGATCGACCCAGTACCCGTGTGATGACTTCACATGCTTCTGCGGTGTTATCTCAGGTCTGTTGTCCTGACTGACGATACTGGAATATGCATCTATCTGTTCTACTTCTTTTGCGACCTTCTCTTCGCATCTGGGGTCTCTGATGTCAACATAGATCTCATCGACCTCCTTGAGCATCCACACATAGACTATGGCGTCTTTATTAAAGACATACTGATTACTTCTGTACGTCTCACCTTTGGGTGTGGGATATATGCTGTCATCGGGATCTCCGGCAGAATCCAGACCGTAGTCCTTATAATCAGTTATCGGGCATGCATACATACCCATATAGCGGTAACCGTCAACACTCTTGAAGGAGTTTTCCACATCATGGTATTCAGAGTCCGTGATTATAGATCTCCACTGCCACCCTACGGGCCACTGAAGCTCGACATCATCCATCACTTTCTTACCGTCAACAGATGACCACTTGAAAGTTATAGTGATATAGTCTACAGCTTTGACATTCTCGCGCTCGGGCATGAATGCCATGAATATTCCCGCCGTCATGATCAACGCCATAAACGAAACAGCCGTCTTAAAAAACCTGGTCCTCATCTCATGATCCTCCCCGAAGTCATTATCCCTTTCCCTTCAAACTCATTATCTTCTTCACCTGTCTGTCGATACGGTCCTTCTTCATACCTGATATCCTGAAGAACTCGGCGATGTCACTCTCATATAGGTCATCCGCAACAAGATGCGCCCTGAACAGATAATAAAAGGCAACTGTGGATATGAGCTCGTCGATCTCCGAATCCCTGAGAGTCTTCTCGGCCATCTCCATAGCCATATCGCTTCCTGTCCTGATGAACTCCTTGAGGTCGGCGATAGTATCGACACCGAAAAACTGCAGCTGCGGGAGCATATCCTCGCACGGCACCTGCCTGAGCACTGCACCCGATATCGCTGCGATATCCTCCGTGAGCTTTGTGATCGACGGATCGTGATCCATGAACTCCGACAGCGTGACCCTGTTGAGAGTAAGTGCGTCGCCCTTTCCTTCGCGGATGGAATCCTTGACCATCGTCTCGTATTCTGACAGTTCATTCTTGATATTGAGGAAATAGCTGTCCGCGATCTCGAGAAGACCCGCGACCTTTGCAAAATCACGTCTTATCTCACGCGGCACCGCCAGCTGAGACTTGTAGTTCAGGTCGTGCTCTATCTCAGCCCACGTGTGCTGGAGCATGGACCGAAGCTGTACCTCAAAGCTGATGTCGCACAGTTCCTTCGGATACTCATCGCTCTCCTTGAGCCTGCAGATATAATGAAGCGACAGATAGCCGAAAGTATTCGGTGCGATGAGCTTCCTCTTATCGACCGAATTCTCCCCGTCTATCACAAATTCCTGCGCCAGGAGTCCGGCCGCTACGTCGACCTGGTCCGAGAAATAACAGATCACCCTGAATCCGACAATGTCGGTCAGATCGCTGATCGAATGGTACTTGCCCGACTTTCTCACCAGCTTGCCTTCGAGTGAATCCCTCGTCTTCACGCGGTGCGTGATATGTGTCATATGTACATCATTTCTTCTGAGAATATCATTGAGCTTCTCCCCTACGATCTTCTCGAGGAGGAGGCAGTTGTCATGTATCTCATCGTATTCTTCAAGGATCATCCTTGTTAATGCATCCATCAGCCTGTGTCTCCAAATATAAAAATATTTTATATTATACAGTATGTGCGCGCATAAAGCATGCATGTATTGCCGGGTGGATCGGAGTCCCGGTATACCAGATCTGTAAAAAAGCCGGAATAGTATACTGAAATAACGTCTTCGGTATACTATTTTTCAATCATATCGAAAATGGTATACCAAAATCGAATATCCGGTATACCAAATCTTAAAAAAGGGGAGAATAGTATACCAAGTCGGGATTATCGGTATACTAAAATGCCAAAAAACAGATAATAGTATACCGGTTCGAACTTTTCGGTATACTAAGTCGCAGAAAAACAAAGAATAGTATACCGGTTCGACCTTTTCGGTATACTAAGTCGCAGAAAAACAAAGAATAGTATACCGAGGGAGCTTTAAGGCCGTAACGGGCCGTAACGGACAGCTTTGCACAGTCTTGACAACGCCAAAAATGAAGAGGCCGTCTCAAGCAACACTTGAGCCGGCCCCTTAAGTCCGATTATTTAGCTGTCTGCTTATCCCTTGCCCGGAATAAATCCGCTGATCGCACCTGCGAGCGTCGGGATCGGCATCGTCTGGATCCAGACGCGGCCGGGGCCGGTAACCTTCGTATTGAACAGTCCCTCGCCTCCGAGGAAGATATTCTTGACTCCGGATACCATCTCGATCTCCATATTGACTGTGGAATCCATCATTGCAAGATAGCCCGTATCGAGGAGCATCGTCTCGCCGGCAGCAAGATCATATTCGATAACGGAACCGTCGAGCTCGACGAATGCGGTGCCGCTTCCTGAAAGCTTCTGCATGATGAAGCCCTCTCCTCCGAACAGGCCTGCGCCGAGTTTCTTCTTAAAGTGGATCGACAGATTGACACCTGTCTCGCATGCGAGGAATGCCGACTTCTGAACGATCATGTCTCTTCCGGGATAGATGTCGAGTGCACGGATCTCGCCCGGGAAACTGGAGGCAAATGCAATGAATGCTCCATCCCTCATCGCCGTGTACTTATTCTGAAAGAGAGCCTCGCCCGAAACGAGTCTTCCGAGTGCCTTGCCGACTGATCCGCCGACTGTCTCCATCTTCATCGAATCGGACATCCAGCTCATCGAGCCGCGCTCCGTGATGAGCGTCTCACCATTCGAAAGCGTGCAGATAGCTACGGGGAACGGCTGACCTTTGATCTCATATTGCATATGGTTATCCTCCCTGTTGTAAAGATGATTTGATTATACAGCAAAAGGCCGTCCCGCTGAAGAGAAGGACGACCTTTTCGATGCGTTTTTACAAACAGTTCATCACTCTGCCACGAGCATGTTATAAGGTTCGATATTCTTTATCTTGCGCGACTCGAGCACAGCGAAAAGGAACGAGATCACGATCATGAAGATACCTATCAGGACGACGCCGATAACAGGCACATAGAAGTTAGCCTTGATGATACCGAAGGACGACATCGCAAAGTTCATCACGTGGTTTACGGTGAAGTATGATACCACTGACGAGATCAGTACCGACAGGATGATCGACGGCATGAAGCTCACCGCTGTCTGGAGCACAAGATCGCGTGTCGTGTAGCCAAGCGCCTTCTGGATACCGTAATCCTTTCGCTTGCTGTAGATCAGGACCTTGATCAGAAGGAACAGGACAAGGAGGATAACGGCTGCCGAGATGCCGCAGAACAGATAGAGCATAAGAGTCGCCATTCCCCTGAACAGTCCGATGAAGCCCTCGACGATATCGTAGAAATTGATCTTGGACAGAACGTGATAACCATACTCCTTTTCGCAGGCGTCGATCACCTTCTGTGCAGCTTCGGATGTCTCCTCATCGCAGTCGTAGTAGTAATAGAACGGTGCGCCTTCAAAGTCGATCAGGTGTTCCATCGCAGCCCTGCTCATGATCGCTTCCCTTCCTCCGTTATTGGTCGTCTGGATGAAGCCGGTGATCAGGTAGGTAAAGGACTCGTTGCCGTGATCGAGCCTGAGCTCGTCTCCTATCTCAAGACCGTAATCGAGCGCGAACTTTCCTGACACTGCGATCTCGTTGTCATACCGGGGGAGCGATCCATTATAGCAGACATTTACATTGTTCATCTTCGATACATCCTCGAAGGCGTTGCACATGAGCGCATCCTCATTGTTGTAGTACATCAGGACGTCGGCCATCCATCTGACGTTCTTCGTTCCGTCGAGGCTTTCGAGGAATTCTTTCGCCTCTTCACCTGTCTCGTTATCGAATGAGATCAGTCCTCCGAAGTACTCCGTCGAGAACATCTCGATCTTGGGGTTCCTGGAGAAATTCTCGTACATCAGAAGTCCGATGACGCAGACAAAGACGAGCGCTCCGGTTATGAAGAACGTGACTATGTTCTGCCATCTGTTGAAGAACATGGTCTTCAGTGCCAGCCCCGTATTGAGCGAAAAAGGCGAAGACGAAAGCTTAATGTGATTCTTTCTGAACGAATGACTCTCAACGCCTCCTCTGAGTGCCGTCATGGGTTCGGTCTTTCTGAGCGAGCGGAGCCTGATATATGCGACTCCCAGCGAAAAGAGTATCACTACGCCCATCGCGGCCGCTGTAGCCAGAGGGCTGAACGAAACTCGGTACATCAGACCCATCTGGGATACGACAGTCTTGCCGATCATGGGCATCAGGGAGTATGACACGAGTACTCCGAGAACACTTCCCGCGAAGGAGATCGCGAGGAACATCAGAAGGAGCGAATTGCCGATATCAGATGATGAATATCCTATCGCCTTAAGGATACCGATATCCTTGATATTCTCCTTGATATAGTTCGAGATCGAATTCGTGATCATGAGAGCAGCAATGATAAGGATGACCACCGTGATCGCAGCCATCGATGCGGCCAGTATCGTCGTAAGGAACGATCTGTTATAGATCTGATCCTCGATGAAGGATATATCTGTCGTTGCATCGGGATCGACAGCCGCTATCTTATTGGACAAAGTGATAGAGAACTTATGCGCCTTGCGGCCTTCCTTCAGTTCATATACCAGAGCTTTCGAATGGTCTGCCGTATCCTCCGCAGCTACCTTCGCGTAGGAATCGTCATCGACGATGAACTGGAAGCAGCCGTTGTTATTGTTGCCGTAGTAAGGTCCTTCTATGAATCCCCTTATGTTGTATTCGTGATCGACACCGGCGACGTTGAAGGAATACTTTTCGCCGAGCTCATATCCGGCACTCGACTTGAACTGGTAAGGAAGATAGACATAGGGAGCTTTTACGGAAGTATCCTCTTCGACTATCTCGTTGCGTCCGTACTTAAGATCGAGGACACTTCTGTCGCAAATGGCGATATTGATAGCTATCTTCGAATCTGCAAACTCGATCGACACGATCTGGAATACGTGCGAATCATATATGCTGTAATCCTTAACGTCTTCCTTTATGAGCTCAGCGATCCTCTCCTCCGTCATGGAACCGTCTTTGGATGTGATCCTGATGATACCGTCTCCGGCGTTGTGCCTGACTGCTTCTTTCGATGCGGTGGCATATGCATCCGTGTAGAGGAGCATCGACAATGAGATGAGCATCGATGCAATGAGAACGAGGCAGAGGAGTCCGATCGATATGCCGCGGTTCTTCCTGAAGTGCGCTCTTGTAAGAAGTCTGATCTTATTCATCATCACCACCCCATTCCGTCGAGGAAATCACGGAGCTTCATATGACGTTCGCGGTCACCTGAGACATATGCGCCGAGCATGAGCTCTCCCGCGATCTCACCGTCCTTAACGTAAAGGATCCTGTTTCCTCTCCTTGCGCTCACGATATCATGAGTGACCATCATTATCGACTGGCCGTTCTTATTGATCGCTGTCAATACATCAAGTACATCTTTTCCCGTCTTCGAGTTGAGGGCACCCGTCGGCTCATCGGCAAAGATTATCTTGGGACTGTTAATGACCGCCCTTGCGATACCGACCCTCTGAGCCTCACCGCCTGAGATCTGGCTCGGGAACTTCTCCCTGAGCTCTTCACCGATATCGACTTTCGTAAGTATCTCCGCCGCCTGCGAGGCAACCTGTCTGCGGTCATTATTGACCAGGAGGCCTGCGGCAAGAACGTTGTCCATAACGCTCATCGAATCGATGAGATATGTCTGCTGGAAAACGAAACCGCAGTTCTTTCTCCTGAACATCGCGAGCTGATCCGCCGTCATCTTCGTGATATCCTCATCTCCGTATGAGACAGTGCCGAGCGTGGGCTTGTCCATACCTGACAGAGCATAGAGAAGTGTCGACTTGCCGGCACCCGAGGGTCCCATTATGACAGTGAAGTCACCTTCCCTTACTTCGAGATCGATATTCCTGAGGACGTGATGCTGTACGCCTCCCGTCGAAAATGTCTTACACAGTTTGTTAGTTACGATGATATTTTTCATGGTGTCAAACCTCCTTATTGACCCCATGATACAAAAACAACCCTTAAGTGGCTTTAAGTAATCCTTAAATCTTTCTTAAGCCTTCCGAAAAGCGCTAAAAAAGGATCCCGCAGGTTTCTGCAGGATCCTTTTCCGGGTGTTTCCGGAAGATTGCCCGTCTTCCGGCCGCATACGTTTAAGACGTCAGTCGGCTGTAAATGTTCCCGACAGATATCCGTATGCGATTATGTTTCCAGAGTTGCCTTCAGCATCGATATCGAGACCGCGGATAAAGTTCGCGAACTTGAGGTTCTGAGTGTCGATAGCGCCCATGACCCTTTCGACGGGATTTCTCATAGCGATGACATAGATATCATATGTATGAGTTGCACCGGACGGCGGATAAGGTCCGACATACTGGAGCGTCGATGCATAGCCGCGGGGAAGATTTGTCTCTGTGACCTCTGCGTCCTTCCAGTGCAGCCAGCATCCGCCGGACATATCTACCATGTAGATAACGTAATAGGATGCGCCGTCAACGCTGTCCCAGGACAGAGCCGGAGATACGTTCTCGCCCTTCATGGTCTTCGATATGGCATCGTTCCATACGCCGTCTGTAAGATCCTCGGACGTTACTTCGAAAGTCTCATACTCGGGAAGATATCCCGCATCTGTCAGAACGAAAGGTTCCGTCTCGGCTGCTGTAGTCTCAGTTGCTGCCGCTTCAGTCTCGGCAGGAGCTTCTGTCTCCTCGGGAGCCTCAGTCTCCACGGGTGCCTCTGTCTGTGCGGAAGTCTCCGTCTGTGCTGCTGTTCCTGATTCGTTGGAAGTGTCTTTTTCTTCACCTGAACATGCGGTGATACCGGTTGCCAGTGCAAAGCACAGAGCTGCTGCGATGATCTTTTTTGTTTTCATGTGTAGTACCATTCCCTTCCTGTTTGTTTTTGTGATAATGGTATTCTTGCACAAACATAAACGGAATTTTATTATATTTTTTGGAAAAATGTTATGTAGGCGTTTGATTATTGGTTTTATGCATCCGCCCTGATATACAGGAGTGCCGAAAAGCCCTTTTCCTCATTGCGCAGCACCAGTTTTCCGCCCGATCTCTGCATAAAAAGATCCGTTATATAAAGACCGAGTCCCGCGCCGTCCTTGCCTTCGGTATTGCTTCCGCGCTTATACTTTTCCTTTAAAAGAGGAAGCTCCTTGTCGGGTACTCCGGGACCTTCATCTGTGATCTTCAGCACGAGGTAATCCTCTTCAAAGAACGCTGACGCCTCTATGGGGGTGTCGGCGTATTTATAGGAATTCATAAATATATTATCTAAAGTCTGCTGCATGCGGAGTTTGTCGATAAACACCCTGCACTGAGGGATCTGCGGTTCGTTCCTGAGCTTGTTCAGATAGTCGGAGCTCTTCATCATATCGATGAGCACGGCGCTGTCCTGATAACCGGGATCGACAGAGATCTCCGTCGCCTCCGATACGGACGAATTGAAGAGGTTGTCAGTCAGCGCCTTGATCTGATCGCTCTTAATATTGATAAGGTTAAAGTACTCCCTTGACCTGTCATCCTTTGCCATCTCAAATCCGAGCTCTGAAGTCGACTTGATCGAGGCGACCGGAGTCTTTATGTCATGCGACAGTTTTGCGATCGTTTCCTTCTTGTCATCGCTCGCTTTCTTCTCCGCCATACGCGCCTTCTTGAGCTCGCTCCTCATTATGTCGAAAGCCTCCGTAAAGCTTCCGAATACATGCCCCCTGTCAACCGTAAGCGGAACATCGAGGTTGCCTCCCGCGATCCTGACGGCGAAGTCGTTCATCTTTTCGAAAGGCTTCGTGATCGTCCTTCTTATATGCAGATAGTAGGAAACTATAAGCGCGCACTGGACTGCCGATATGGCTATGATGCATATGGTCATCGTCCTTCTGCCCGATGCGATATTCTCATCTACGGTGCCGTGGAAGATGACACTTCCCATGAATGCTCCGTCGATGACGAGCGGGAGCACAGCCTCGCTCCTTTTGACCGCATCATTCGCATTCTCCGAGATGCCGCCTTTCGTCTTGAAGAGGACCCTGCCGTCAGCATCGAGAAGGGCATAATCGAGCGACCTGTCATACTTCGACTGATCGCCGTAATTCTCCTCGATCGACTTGAGACACCTGTTGACCTTGACGGGATCCTGGCCGGTCACAGACGAACCTTTGAGGAAGGATACGCACAGCACACACTCGATCACGAATGTAAGTATGATCAGTACTGCAAATATCTTCTTATTCATGGGTCAATACTCCGGCCTTTCTGCGCGTTGATCTTCCGTGTTACTTCTCCGCTTTCCCTCTGACTCTGTTCGGCCTCACTTCTCGGCGGTATTTCCGTCCAACTCCTCCGTCTCTGTTCCGCCTCACTTCTCAGCGGCAAAACGGTAGCCTTCCTTCCATACTGTGATGATGAGCGCGGGATTGTTGGGATCCTTCTCGATCGCCTCACGCAGCTTCCTTATGTGGACATTGAGCGTTCCGTCTGACGTGAACCTGTCTTTCCAGACGTTATCGAAAAGCTCCGCCTTCCCGACGAGCCTGCCCCTGTTCTCGACAAGGTATGACAGCAGCGTAAACTCGAGGCTCGTGATCTTTTTCTCCTGTCCGTCTACTGTCACTGTCTTGTTAGTAAAGTCGATCCTTACCCTGCCGCAGTCGATCTCGATCACGCTCTTTTCGGGCGTGGCAGATGTCTTTCCCATCCTCTTGAGGAAGACCTTAACCTTGGCCAGGACAACGCCGAGCGAATACGGCTTCTCGATATAGTCATCACCGCCGATACCGAGCGCAACGATCTTGTCGTCATCGGTATTCCTCGCGGAGATGAACATGATGGGGATATCACTCGTTTCCCTTATCGTCTTGCACAGCTCAAAGCCGCTGCCGTCACCGAGATTGATATCCAGGAGGATGAGCGAGACCTCATTTTCGCCGAGGAAGGAAAGTGCATCCTCCTTGCCGTAAACGGCATGCGTCTTCACGTCAAACATGTTGAAATACTCGGCGGTATTGTCCGCGAGCACCTTCTCGTCATCAACTATCAGACAGTCATATCTCATGCTTATACGCTTCTCCTTTATTCCCGGCCGGCCGTTTGATCACATGCCGCTCCCGCGCATCACCTGCGCGGCCGACGCACCGCGGCCGCTCCCACATCACCTTTAACTATACCACTTATAACGCGGCGACGCGCATCTTCTACAAATATTTTTGAGAGTTGGCAAAAACGTGGGTTTTAGGGGGTGTTTTTGCCAACTTTTTGCCAACTCTAAATGATTTTTGACAATTCCCCGCTCGAAAAGAACCCGACGGCCTCATCCAACCGGCCTCATCCTGCCGGACTGCGATTTCCCTCCCCGCCCCGGGAGGGGATGCATCAGCAACGAGAAAATGCATCCCCAAAGTGCATTTTTAAAAATTGGGGATGCATAGGCAGAGAACAAATGCATCCCCAAATTGTTTTTTTGCCGATCGGGGATGCATCAGTAACATAAAAATGCATCCCCAAATTGTTTTTTAGCCGATCGGGGATGCATCAGCAACGAGAAAATGCATCCCCAAAATGCGTTTTTGTAAAATGGGGATGCATGGACAAGGTTAAGACCTCTTCACACGAACACGAACTCCGTGTCCCAGCCGAGGACATGGGGTTTGTGCTTGATATAGACCTTATAGTCATCCCTTATCGACAGCACCTGAAGCGGCAGCTCGAAAATGTCCTCACTCCTGTGATAGCACGCTATCCTCATGGCCGGCCTGTACTTAAGGATCGTATCAGCCGCACCCGCGATGGCATCCTTTTCGGCGCCCTCGACATCCATCTTGATAAGATCCGCCGCGCGGCCGCCAAGCAGGGAATCAACTGACGTTATCTTCATCTCCTTCAGATAGGCGGCGTTGGACGAATCGGGATTCGTGACGTCCTCCCTGTGAACGCCCCTTCCCTTCCTGGTATCGATCATCGTCATACCATCCTCCGCTCCGATGAGCGCATTTACGTATTCCATCCGCTCGGACAGATGCGACGTATTCTCCCTGAGCTTTCTGAAATTACGCTCATCGGGCTCTACCGCGATGATCTTCCCGAACGACGGATCGAATCCCGCATACCAGAGCGCCGTGTCGCCGTTATATGCCCCGAGATCAACAAAAGTCCCGCCTTTCCCCACAGGCAGCAGCGCCTCGATATCAGCCTCTCTGCACTCGCACTTCCTCAGGAGGGATACATCCCCGGACAGCTTATTTGCCAAGATCAGATCATAAGCCCGCCTGGAATCCTCATCAGCCAGGAGCTCCCGAACGGCAGCGATCCGTCCGCTGTTGACATTATAGTAATCCATATCGAAAAGGTTGTCCCCATACACGGGAACATCCGGCGCATAGAACTCATGCTCCGACGATATCCTCATTACATTCTCCAGGACTTCCGGGCGTGAAGACCCGAAGCACATCAGGATCAGAGGATCGCCGAGCCTTGCCATGCACTCAGAATAAGACTCGACCTCAAAGCCGGCAAAATTCCTTTTCCGGACAAAACCGTCGCTCGCGAAGATGCCCTTCACACGGTCATAAATACCAATTCTCTTTAGCTGTGCGATTATCTTATCCGCGCCGTCGCCCGTCCCGTAAAGAACAACGGGCTTGTCCGACTCGCGAAGATGCTGCCATATGTCACACATGGGCATGAAGTCAGGCATTATGTTCCATCTCCGTCCGGCACGGTTTTGCCGCCGTCAGAAACGCTGCCCATCGAGGCATCAGCGTCGTCTGTCGCAGAACCATCACCACCGTCCGCTGCGGCGCCCACACCGCCTGTCAGCATCTCGAAAGTGACTCCATATTTCTCCGCGATATCCCTGGCATAAGACGACCCTTCGGGCGGCGCCAGCTTTATCTTGAACGATCTCTTTCCGTCATCACTGACCATGACTACTGAGGCAACGCCGCTCCCGAATCCTCCGTCAGACGGTTCCCTGCCGGCATCGGCCGCGAGCTTGTGCATATGTGTATTAAAGATGGTTCGCGTGCCCTTTTCGCGGAGGGCCTTGACCGCGTCGACCGCGATATAGTAACCCTCTTCAAACGACGTCGTCGAAAAGCTCTCATTCAGGAGCACCAGGCTCGACGACGTGGCCGACGAATAGATGCTCTTGAACCTGACACACTCCTCGCCCAGACGTCCGAGGTCCATCGTCTTGTCCTCATCCGCGGGGAAGTGCGTATAGATCATGTCGACCGGCGTGAATACGAATCTGTTTGCGGGGACGAATATGCCGCCCTGCGCAAGAACGAAGAGCTGACCGACCGCCTGGGTGATCGTCGTCTTGCCGCCCCTGTTCGCACCTGTAAGGAGATATATCTTATGCTCCTCATCGAAAATGAGATCGTTGTCAACGACTTCCTCGCCGCTCGTAAGAGAAGATGCGAGCTTCAGGTTATAAAGCCCGGCCGCATCCATCGTGACGCCCGCGCGCCCGGGATCACCGCCGTCAGCGCCGACTGCCTCCGCCTTGCAGAAGTGCATCCCGCGCGACTTCGCCTCTGTTATGAACTCGGCGAATCTTATGTAGTAGAGGAGCTCCGGAATGAGCCTCGAGATGGTGACTATCGAAACGTCAGTATAGGATGCGAGCGTGCCTTTGAGCTTCTTTACGAGCGCGCCGACGAGCTTGCCCGCGACTCCCGACAGATAGAATGTCGAACCTGATGCGCCGTCGCCTTCGGGGACCTGTGCCATCGTCTTTGCGATCATGCCCTTGCGTGTCTGCCCGCTTACGAAAGCGGTGCTTCCCATCGCGGCGAAGTTGCCAAGCTTTTCGATGTTGTCGGAGATACCGCCACCTCCGGATTCGACCTGCTCATAGTGCATGTCGCCGTCCCATTCGACGTCATCCTTTATCTTATCGCGCGCAGCGATCGCGTCCGCGAAATTGCTCACGATGCCGGACTTTTTGAAAGGCTTCGAATTGACAGATACGAGGCCCATGCTCTCTGCCTCAAAACGCGAATTGACATTGATTCCGATCGTGACGCTTCGTATCGCGGAAGCTTCGGTCTTGAGCGCCGCGATGTCCTTTTTCATCTGCGCGAAAAATGCATCCTCGTAGATGCCGTCGATATATTCCTTTACGTCCTTCAGGCCCTGTGCGCGGATCCTGCCGTCCGACAAGCACTCCCTGAGCGACTCGACCGCCGTGATATATGAATCGATCTCCTCGAGGCGGTGCATCAGATCCCAGAGCCCGGGCTTGTCGTCTGAACTCTTGCGCCATGTTCCGTAATCCTTCAGGTAGTCGATCCTGCCCAGAAGTTCGAGCAGCCTTTCGCGGATATCCTGAAGATTCAGTATGTCATCGAAAACATCCTGCCTGTACTTAGTCATAGCGGGGGAAGGAGACATATTGGTCAGGATCCTCAGGATCACCTGCTGTTCCTTGATGTCGTCCGTGACTTTCTGCACTATCTGATCGATGCCGAGATCGTGGACAGTCACGTCATCGAGCGTCTTCATTTCCTCCGTGCGGCCCGCCGCGCCCGTAAGGCTGACGGCTCTCCTGTTATCAACAGACATGGGAACATCCTCCTCGCCTTTCCTTCTTCGATTATACTATACAAATCCCTAGTATAGGCTGCTGAGTCAAAGCTGAATGTTTCGGCGTATACGGACTTCGCGGAGGACTCAGGAAACCCAGAGTACTGAGATGCGGTCTCGAGCACGTGGCCATTCCTTCTGCCAGTGAAGTGGTAACGTAAAAGTAGACACGTTCTCAAAAAAGGAAACACATCAGCCGTACTGCCGGCAGTACGGCTGATGTGTGGACATAGATATAAAATCTATCTACAAGGAGGACGTATGCTGTACAATAAAACTGAGCG
>JAFXMZ010000010.1 GCA_017529925.1 Clostridiales bacterium | reverse complement strand
GCTCCCGTTTTTGCTATAGTCAGACTGTAATGTTAGGATGTTTTTCACACAATTATTCTAACAATAAATGGGCCCTTCGGGACCCATTTTCTTTTGCAAAATTAAAGGGCTATCTCAATTTAGTTTTGAGACAGCCCCAATCTGATAAGCGTAGGTTATCAGCGCTTTTTACAAAGAATTCACAAGCTGGTAACTTCCCGTTTTCTAACTCTCTGCCTGAACATCAAAAAACGGCCGGAGAAATATCTCTCGACCGTTGCTTTTTTCAGATCAGTTGTATCAGTTCTTCTTACGAATTCGGCAATATCCCCTCGTCCTTGTCGCCGTCCCTCGAGAGGAAAGTGTTATTGCCGAGGGGCTCGGTATGGCCTTCTTCGCGTTCGAGACGTGCGTAGAAGATCATCTGGGGATGAGGTGCATCGGTGATGGGATTCATCTGCTCGTCGAACATCTCCGTGATCTTAACGGGGGCCTCGTAGCCTTCAGGCTTTAAGACATTCAGGATATCGCCGCAGTAGACCTTGTTGCGCTGTGAGATCCTGTAGAGACCGAGTGATTTGTCATATGACTCGATGACACCCACGACAAAAGCGGGCTTGTTATATGTCTTATCAGATGCGATAGCCGCATCATCCATGGGATCGCCGTAGAAGAATCCGGTGTCGTAGTCCCTGTGAACTACCTTGTCGAGGAGGATATTCCAGTGAGGATCAGTCTCATAGGAAGCGGGATCCTTCATATAGCGGTCGACTGCCTCGCGGTATACCTTTGTAGCAGCTGCGGCATAGTATGCGCCCTTTATCCTTCCCTCGATCTTGAAGCTCGTTATGCCGGCTTCGATGAGGTCGGGAACATGATCTGCCATGCAGATGTCCTTGCTGCTCAGGATATATGTTCCGCGCTGATCCTGCTCTACCGGAAACTGGTCTTCAGGACGCTTCTCTTCAACGAGCGAATACCCCCATCTGCACGGCTGCGCACACGCGCCTCCGTTCGATCTTCTTCCGGTGAAATAGTTCGAGAGGATACATCTTCCTGAATATGAAACGCACATCGCACCGTGAACGAAACATTCAAGCTCCAGGTCTTCCGGGATGTTCTTTCTTATCTCCTTTATCTGCTCGAGCGACAGTTCGCGCGCGAGGACTATCCTCCTGGCTCCCTGTTCATACCAGAATCTGCATGCCTCTGAATTCGTCACGCTCGCCTGTGTAGATATATGGAGTTCGAGGTCAGGAGCGACCCTCTTTACTTTCATAAAGATGCCGGGATCGGATACCAGCACCGCGTCAGCGCCAGCTTCATGTGCAACAAAATCTATCTGGTCATCCATGTCCTTAAGATCATTTTCGAGGGCATAGATATTCATCGTGACATAGCACTTAACACCCTTTGAATGGGCGTAGTCGATGCCTTCCTTCATCTCTTCGCGGGTGAAGTTTCCGGAGAATGTACGCAGGCCGTAGCTCTTGCCGGACATATAGACAGCATCGGCGCCGTAGTCGATGACGGTCCTCAGCTTTTCGATGTCGCCTGCGGGGCTTAATATCTCAGGTCTTATCATGTTGCCGGTGTGGGTGTGGGGCTGCCCGTGGGTACGGGAGTCGTCAGCGCGGGGTTCTTGCGCCTCTCCTCTTCGCGGCGGCGCTTCTCCTCTTCCTCTATCCTCTTTTGTTCAGCCTCTCTGTCCTGCTGCTCCCAGATCTCCCTGTACATTGCGACATTGGCCTCATGCTCCTCGAGCGTTACGGCATAGGCAGATCCGCCGTCGCCTGTCGCGCAGAAGTAGTAGAAGTTGCAGTTGGGCTCGGGATAAAGGGCCGCCTGGATGGCGTCGATACCCGGCATGCAGATAGGTCCCGGAGGAAGATCCGGGTATTTATATGTGTTGTAGGGGCTGTCGATATTAAGGTCCTCAGACGTAAGGACGAGATGCTTCTCGAGGCCCATCATCTCACGCAGATAGTTGATAGATGCGTCGGAGCTCATAAGGTGCATCGAAGGATCGTCGGATGCGAGACGGTTATGGAATACAGCCGATATATAGAGCATGTCGAGAGGTCTCGATGTCTCGGTCTGGATAAGGGACGCCAGAGTGATTACCTCGTCAAGGCTCATGCCTATAGCCTCTGCACGCTCGTAGTATTCATCGTAGAGCTTGGCATCGGTATTCGCAAGGAAAGTATTTACGATCGACTCTGCGGATGCATTGACGTCGAATTCATATGTATCGGGGAAGAGATATCCGGAGAGGACGTGATCCCTGTTCTCATCGAGAACGATCTGCGAAACGAACTTATAGTCGACGAACAGGTCGGGGCTGTCCATGCATCTGTCCATATCCTCGTCAGAGAAGGTAAGCCCAGCCTCATGGAGCTTCTTCTTCATCTGCTCATATGTCATTCCTTCAGGGAAGACGACCGTAACGCTCTCAGGTTCGAGCGTCAGGAAATACATGATCTCGTCGTAGCTCATGCCCGGCAGCACATAATGCGTACCGGCCATATAAGCGCCGTCAAAACCGTTTATCTTACTCATCAGGGAGAATACGAAGGTATTGTCGATCAGGTCCTTCTCGAAAAGCGTCTGAGCGATATCGGAAGTCATGTCACCTGTCTCGATGAGAACGGAGACCGCACCGGGAGTATCCTTGTCGATGACGATCTCCTCGTTCGCGATCTTCTCCTTAAGATCGTCCAGTCTCTTCTCCTGGGACAACACGTAGTTATATCCGAAATATACGCCCATTACCGCAAAAGCGAAGAGCAGTACCAAAACAAGAAGTATTCTGAATGCGATCTTAAGTTTCTTCGAAAACATCCTCAGGATTCTTTCTTCTTAGCTGCACGGTCCTTCATTCTGAGGTCCGTATTAAGTATCCTCTTGCGTAGCCTGATATTCTTCGGAGTAACCTCACAAAGCTCATCATCCTCCACAAATTCCAGACACTGCTCAAGGCTGTAGTTGAGAGGAGGCGTAAGGCGCATCGCGTCATCGGATCCGGCTGCACGCATATTCGTTACATGCTTCTTCTTGCAGACGTTTACGGTGATGTCCTCGGGCTTGGGATTGATGCCTACGATCATGCCTTCATAGACCGGTGTTCCCGCACCGATGAGGAGCGCTCCCCTTTCCTGTGCATTGAACAGTCCGTAAGTCATGGCCTCTCCGCTCTCGAATGCTACGAGCACTCCGTGAGACCTTGTCTCGATCTCGCCGGCATAGGGCTCAAAGCCACTGATTACGCTGTTCATTATACCATTGCCCTTAGTGTCGGTCAAAAACTCGGTCCTGTATCCGATGATACCTCTGGAGGGAATACGGAACTCAAGTCTCGAGTATCCCTTCTCGGGCGGGAGCATGTTCAGAAGCTCCGCTTTCCTTCTTCCGAGCTTCTCCATAACGGGACCTACAAAGTCCTCGGGAACGTCGATGACAAGATCCTCGACAGGCTCGCAGAGAACGCCGTCGACCTCCTTGAGGATTACCTTAGGCTTGCTGACCTGGAACTCATATCCTTCTCTTCTCATCGTCTCTATCAATATCGAAAGGTGGAGCTCTCCTCTTCCCTTTACGACGAATGCCTCTGTCGTGTCAGTCTCTTCAACTCTCATCGAAACATTCGTCTCGACTTCCTTGAAGAGCCTGTCCCTCAGGTGCCTTGATGTTACGAACTTACCGTCCTGACCTGCGAAAGGTGAATCGTTGACGGAGAATGTCATCGCGATTGTAGGCTCGTCGATATCGACGAAGGGGATAGCCTCGGGATTAGCGGCATCGCAGATCGTATCGCCGATATTGATATCGGGGATACCTGCAACGCAGACGATCTCACCGATGGAAGCGCTCTGTATCTCCTGCTTCGAAAGGCCTGCAAAACGGAGGAGCTTGACGATCCTTGCACTCTTCTTGCCGTCCTCGCCGTATGTAACGACTGCGACGTTCTGGTTCTGTGAGATAGTACCTCTCTCGATCCTTCCAACGGCGATCCTTCCGATATAGGGATCGGCATCGATGTTGGAAACGAGGAGCTGGAGGGGAGCCTCGGGGTCGCCCTCGGGGCAGGGTGTATATTCGACTATCGTGTCGAGGAGAGGAGTAAAGTCGAGCTCTTTTCCCTCAGTGAATTCCTTGAGGTCGAGAGTCGCGATACCTGTCTTACCGGATGTATATACGATCGGGAACTCGAGCTGGTCATCATCGGCTCCGAGCTCGATAAAGAGATCGAGTACCATGTCGACGACCTGATTGGGACGTGCGTCGGGACGGTCGATCTTGTTGATGCAGACTATGGGGCGAAGACCCATCTCGAGAGCCTTCCTGAGAACGAATCTCGTCTGGGGCATCGGTCCGTCGAAAGCATCAACTACGAGGAGGACGGCGTCTACCATCTTGAGTACGCGCTCAACCTCACCGCCGAAATCGGCGTGGCCGGGAGTGTCGACGACATTGATCCTTATGTCCTTATACTGGATCGCGGTATTTTTCGCGAGGATCGTAATGCCTCTTTCCCTCTCGAGATCGTTGCTGTCCATGACCTGCTCGACGATCTGCTCATTCTCTCTGTAGATACCTGCCTGCTTGAGCATGGAATCGACTATTGTCGTCTTACCGTGGTCAACGTGAGCGATGATGGCGATGTTCCTCATATTCTCGATCTTAGCCATAAGTAGTGTCGTTTACTCCTCAATAATATTATTAATATAGTCCTCATCTATTTTGCTACTTTATGCCCCTTACATGAACAGGACATATTACACAAAATATCAGACTCCGTCGCCCTTCTTGTTACGCAAAAAGAACCTTATCGGAGTGCCTTCAAAACCGAAGTTCTTCCTTATCTGATTCTCGAGATATCTCTCATATGAAAAATGCGAAAGTTCCTTATCATTTACGAACAGCGCGAAAGTGGGCGGATAGCACGAGATCTGTGTTCCGTAATAGATCTTTAAGTGCTTGCCCTTATCCTGGGGCGTCGGTACCATGGCGACTGCCTCGTTGAGCATGTCGTTAAAGACGCCGGTGGTCAGTCTTCTTCCTGCCTGCTCATATACTGCGGCGATCTTCTCCCAGAGCTTATCTACCCTCTGGCCTGTCTTCGCGGATATGAAGAGAACGGGAGCATAATCCATGAATGCAAACCTCTCCTTGACCATCTTTGTCATGGTCTCGAGAGTACCTGTCTCCTTATCGATAAGATCCCACTTGTTTATGACGATGACAGATGCCTTGCCCGAGTCGTGCGCAAGTCCTGCGACCCTCGTATCCTGCTCTGTAATGCCTACGGAAGCATCGATCATGATGACGCATACATCGGCATGCTCGACTGCGGACAGAGCCCTTATCATCGAATACTTTTCGATGACGTCCTCGATCCTGCTCTTCTTCCTCATTCCGGCAGTATCGACGATCGTAAACTTCCCGAACCTGTTGTCAACTTCGGAATCGATCGCGTCCCTCGTGGTTCCTGCGATATCCGATACGATGCTCCTGTCAGAGCCCGTCATCCTGTTGGTAAGCGACGACTTGCCGGCATTAGGTCTTCCGATGAGTGCGACCCTTATCCTTCCGTCATTTCCTTCGCCTTCGTCTTCGGGAGGGAAGCACTCGAAAAGGGCGTCGAGAAGATCACCGATACCGAGCCTGTGGGCAGCGGATATCGGGATGACGTCACCTAATCCCAGATTGTAGAATTCGTAGATCTCGGGAGGCGGATCACCTACCTTGTCGACCTTGTTGACTGCTACGACGACCGGGCGCTTCGCCTTCCTGAGCATAACGGCGATCTCCTGATCCGCCGCCGTAAGACCTGACTTGAGGTCGCACATAAAGAGGATAACGTCAGCCGTCTCGATGGCAATCTCCGCCTGAAGGCGCATCCCCTTGAGGATAACGTCCTCGCTCTCGGGCTCGATACCGCCCGTGTCGATCATGGTAAACTCTCTCTCTCGCCACTTGGCATTGGCATAGATCCTGTCCCTGGTAACGCCCGGAGTATCGTGAACGATCGATATCCTCTCTCCGTAAAGCGTGTTGAAAAGGCTGGACTTGCCGACATTGGGGCGTCCTACGATTGCAACTACGGGTTTACTCATCTTTTATCCTCATTATCTTTCCTGCCGTACCTTCAAGTCGACATAATAAAAGGGCGGTGATCGTAGATCAAACACCGCCCTGTCATCAGTTTCCTTATTGAGGTCAAGCTTCTTCGCCGACTGTAATGACCTGCTTACCGTCAAGATAACCGCAGTTCTTGCAGACCTTGCGGCGAAGCATCTTGGAATGACACTGCGGGCACTCAACAAAACCGGGTACCGCAAGCTTCCATGCGCTCCTGTGGCGGGAAGTCCTTGCCTTCGACCACTTTCTCTTAGGATGTGCCATATATCTCCACCTCCGTTTAACTCAAGGGTTAATATGTTCAAAACAAATGCTTAAAGATTTTACATTAGACCCTGAGCTTTTGCAAGAGCATTTTTCACAAATTTCAATGCGAAATTGCCTTTTTTCTGTATCATCCGCTCTCCCCACCCCGAAAAGCGTCCCTCGCGGGTCAGCCAGCCGGTCTTTTCAGGCAGTCAGATCAGCGTGATCGTAAAGATATTCTTCTGTAATTCCTCAGCGCCGCCCTCTATCTCATATGAGATCTCGAAGGCCCTCTCGAGCAGGGACGGGATCTTTATATATTCCGTTGTGATCCCCATTTCGATCGTGCCGTACGGGGTGTGGAACTGCGACACTGTCTTGCGCGATGTGTCAAAAGTCATCACGCTCTTGATGTCGCCCGATCTGTTGATCGAGGCTATGCCGCTTGCCTTGTCAAATGAAAGGTCATAGAGCGCAGTCTGTCCTTCATGGTCCTCTTTCCACCTGATACTGAGAACGGATTCCGAGTCATCCCACATCGCGAAAGTCTCGAGCGGCTCCTTATACGCTTTTGTGCTGATGCGTATCCTGCGCTTCACGTCTTCAGACTCCGACTTCGAAGTGATCGACCGTGACCTTCTTCGTTCCCGAAGGAAGTCCCGATCCGAGGAAGGGCGATGCCACAGATTCGAACTTCGAGGCGTCATCGCTCGTATAGAATTCACGGAAGACATTCATTCCGTCAGAGAGAAGATCATTTTCGCGAAGCTTCCTCTCGACAACCGAAGCAACGGACACGCCCGAATTGATGAGCGTTACGTCCGGACCCATGACCTTTGATATCGTTCCTGCGAGGAGCGGATAGTGGGTACATGCCAGAACGAGAGTATCGACGCCGAATTCCTTAAGGGGCGTGAGATATCGCTCCGCTGCCAGCGTCGCGACCTCGTCGTCCCACCAGCCCTCTTCGGCGAGCGATACGAACAGCGGACATGCCTGCTGGATTATCGACAGCTTATCGAGCGCCTCTGTGTTCCGACCCTCATTGAGGAGGATCTGAGCCTGCTCCCTGACGGCCGTCTCATAAAGGCCTGAGGACACGGTTGCATTAGTGGCGATGATGCCGATCCTTCCGCTCCTCGTCTTCTCGACGGCAGCCCTGGCGCCCGGATATACGACCTCGACCACGGGCACTTTCGATCTTTCCTTCAATGCCTTATATGCATGCGTACTCGCGGTATTGCAAGCGACTACTATCATCTTGACATCTTTTCCCTCGAGAAAAGCCATATCCTGCAGCGAGTATCTGATTATGGTGTCATGCGACTTCGATCCGTAAGGGGCTCTTCCGTCGTCACCGAAATAAACGGTGCTCTCCGAAGGAAGCCTCGCTATGATCTCGCGGAGAACGGTCAATCCTCCGATACCGGAATCAAATACACCTATAGGTCTGTTATCTGCCATTCTTAAGATTCTCCGTTACGACTTCATATCTCGGTTCGATCGTGAACGACCTTCCCGACAGCACATGGTGAAGGTTATCCGAAGGAATGTTCCTCAGAAGGAGTGTCGTCGCGAAAAGCTGCTGATACCTGACCTTCCCGCCTTCCCTGTTCCTGAAGAAGACATTGTCCTTATTCCTTCCGTAATTACCGTCACCTATTATAGGATACCCCATATGCGCAAATTGTGCTCGTATCTGATGCGTCCTTCCCGTCACGAGCTCACACTCGATCTCGGAGAAGTCAGATCCTCCGGGGCCCCTGCCCCTGAATGTCCTCAGTACCCTGTACCTTGTCTTGATAATGAGATCGCCCGGGTGCTCCGTGTCATGGATATAGACATTTCCCGACTTCGTCTTCTCGAGATATGCCGTCACTTCCTTCATTATCGCATCGTCCTCGCAGATGACCGCTTCTCCCTCGGAAGGGACTCCCATAACAAGGCACCTGTATCTTTTGATGAGAAGGTCATCCCTGAACAGCTTTATCGCGTCCTCGAGATTCTCCTTATCCTTGGCGAGCATCACGAGTCCGCCCGTATTCATATCTATCCTGTGGACGAGCTCCATCTTCGGGTTGCCCGTATTCTTTCTGATGATGTCAATGAGGTTGTCACCGCCGGTGCCCCTGCCGCTGTGAACGGGAAGCCCCTGGCGCTTGTTGACGATGAGAAGTCCGTTCGTCTCGGCTACTGTCTTGTAGTCCGGATCTTTCGGCGCTATGGGTCTTACATCCTTATCCCCTTCCCCGTCGAAAAGGCTGTCAGGCAGCCACACCTCTACCGTCTGTCCTTCGCGCACCGCGATGTCAGACGATATCTTCTTACCGTCGATCCTTATGTCCTTATGTTTGAGGGCTCTGTAAAGATCGGCGGTCCGAAGTCCCGGAAATGCAAGTGACGCGGCCTTGACCGCGTGCATATTATCCTGTTCGGGTGTAACGGTAAAACTCTTCATGTGAGGATATCAGAAACTGTCTGCGAGATTCCTGACGAACTCCGACTCGGAAAGGAGCGAGAGTCCGAACATGCTCAATATGCCGATGATGATGCCCGCGAGGATTACTCCGAGCATGACTGCGATAATGCTCTTCTTAAAATCTATATCGAGGATCGAAGCAGCGAGCGTGCCCGTCCATGCGCCTGTTCCCGGAAGCGGGATGCCTACGAACAGAAGAAGCGCCCAGAACAGGCCCCTGCCTGCCTTTGCCTTGAGCTTCTCACCGCCCTTGTGACCCTTTTCGAGGCACCATGTAAAGAACTTGCCGATGACCTTCTTGTCCGCGCCCCACTCGAGGACCTTGCGCGCAAAGAAAAATATTATCGGAACGGGAAGCATGTTCCCGACTATGCATACGAGGTAGGCGACCCACGTCGGGAGCTTTACGAGCAGAGCAAAAGGAAGTGCTCCTCGAAGCTCGATCAGCGGGATCATCGATATAAGAATTGTGATAAGTATCTTTTTAAACATAAATAACTCCGGTCACTGTACTACCGACGTATTGTACCACATAATGCGGCGGTGTGTTAAAATCCTAAATATACGGTCCTGCCTGGCACCGCATCTCAAATCACTTAACAGCATGATCCCGGGGGTCTTACATATATGGATATGGAAATAGAGAAAGAACTTCAGAAGCAGCTCCTGAACGAAAGAGAAGCGCAGCACTTCAGGGATTCATACGACCGCGAGATAAGATTCTATGACATAATCTCCCACGGCGATCTCGAAGCACTCGAGGAATTCTATTCCTATGAGAACAGGACGGGACTTCCGAGACAGGGAGTATTGAGCGGTGCGGAGCTCACGAACAGGAAATACCATACTGTCATACTGGCCGCTCTGATAAGCAGATTCTGTATAGAGGCCGGAATGTCCGTCACTGTCAGCTATTCATTGAGCGATATATATATAAGGAAGATAGATAAGGCGAGGACCGTGGAAGAGGTCAACAGTATCAGCTATTCAATGGCACGCGAATACTGCACGAGGATGCATGACAATATCAAGAAATCCGTCATCTCGAGACATATCGTACTCTCCATCGACTACATAAGGAGCCACATCCAGGATAACCTTTCCGTAGATTCGGTCGCGGAGGCGCTCTCCCTTAACACGAGCTATCTTTCAAAGCTCTTCAAGCAGGAGATGGGAAAGACGATGAGCAGATATATAAGGGATCAGAAGATAGAGATCGCCTGCAATATGCTCCGTCATCTCGACGAATCGAGCCTCAATATATCCAACTATCTCGGCTTCTCTTCACAGAGCCATTTCATACAGGTCTTCAAGCGCGAGACGGGAATGACTCCCGAAGAATACAGGAAGGCGAATTACCATAAGAGCTGGATGAGCAAGGAAGGCAAGGAGAGCAAGGAGAGCAAGAACTGATAACTGCGTCCGCGAAGCCTTCGGTTGCGGTCGAACCGCGTTGCGCTGAGAGCCGGAACATGCTGAGGCCTGCGGCAGAAATCCACTGTACCCTGTATCATACTCAAGGTCCGGATCCCAAAGTGATCCGAAGCGTTGTTCTACTAAACTTAATAAACTGAGGTTTTAGTAGAACAATATATTCGATTCTTCTACTAAATCGATTATTATACGATTTTAGTAGAAGCAAACAGCCCCATTCTTCTACTAAACAACGATTTTTCCGTATCTAGTAGAAAAAACTGCTACCAGAAGCGCATATAATAACAGATCATCAGATGATCTTCTACTAAACAGGGGTAATAATGAAGTTTAGTAGAAGAAATGACCTCCAGCCTTCTACTAAAAGTTAAAATATGCAACTTTAGTAGAAGAAATGACCGCAAGCCTTCTACTAAACCATTGGTATTTTAAAAATAGTAGAATTGGCATCTATAGGCTCCTCACTTCTCAGCAGAGCCGCGGCATTGAACACCTAAACTTCGCATTGAACCGATAAGCTGTGCGATGAGACCCACGTACCCCGCAGCGGCTGCGCGACTGAACTCTATTCTTACTCTGCGCTCTTTAACGACTCCGCCATGTCTATGCGGTCCATCTTGCGCCTCATGACAAGATCCACTATCACGGAAAACAGTATGACGAATCCCAAAGCATAGAAGTAGCTCGGAGGAAGGATCCTGACCATGAACGTGACGGTATCCATTTCGATCTGGGCAATGACAAATGCATGCAGAGCGATGCCCAGAGGTATGCCGGCCGCAAATCCCATGAGGACAAGGAGCACGTTCTCCCTGAATACATATGCGCCCGTTTCGCGTCTGTTGAATCCAAGGACCTTGACCGTTGCGATCTCCCTGATCCTCTCCGTTATATTGATATTGTTCAGGTTAAAAAGGACTATGAATGCAAGGGCGGCAGCACATCCGATAATGAGGATGACGACCCTGTTGAGCTTGCCAACCGTCTCGCGGAACTGCGTCCTCAAATCGTTGACAACGAGCCATGTCTCGACTGTATCATTCTCTCCGATATAGGCAGCATAATCATAATCGGAGACATCTTCACTGCCGTCCTCATTCCCGCCTATCATGAGAGTATCGGGAACATATCTCTCGCCGAATACCTCCTCGTAGGTCTTATCGCTCATATATGCATAATGGAATATGAAATTATCAAAAACATATCCGATCTTCACCGAGACTTCCTGCCCGTCATCACCCACTCCGAAAGTGATCATATCTCCCGCCTTGAGCCCGTTCTTCGCGGCGAGCTTGGAGCTTATCGCGATCGTTCCGTCCTCGGGCCACGGCATCTCGTTACCATCCGTCCTTGCCTTCAGCAGCGAAGTCACTTCCGCGTCTCCCGAAGCAAAGAGCGTGACTTCCCTTATGGCATCGCTTCCGTTGTGCTTAAGGTTGACGGCCTTGAGAAGTGCCGACTTTCTCTTCACTCCGAAATGAGTATCGGCATCATCTTTTACCTTCTGCATATCGGAAGGTTTGACATCGTCCATGAACGTGAATGAGATGTCATAGCATAATATCTCGTCAAACTGAAGATCGACTATTCCGTCAATTGAATCGCGCAGTCCAAAGCCCGTTATCAGAAGAGCCGTGCAGCCGGCGATACCGATTATCATCATCCACATCCTCTTCTTGAAACGGAAGACATTACGGAGGGATATCTTATGGGTAAAGCGCAGTTTCTTCCAGATGAAACCTATCCTTTCGAGCAGTATCCTCTTTCCGGGAGTCGGCGCCTTGGGCCTTATAAGTTCAGCAGGCATTCCCCTCAGCTCCGCAAGGGCAGTAACTATAGTGACTCCGACGGAACACAGGAGCGATACGCTCATGGAGACCACGAACAGCCCGAAGTCGCTCTCGAATTCAACGGGAGCAAAGCCGTACATCATGTCGTAGACCATCCATATGACGAACGGGAACAGCTTAGTTCCCACGAGATATCCGAGAAGGCCTCCCGTAACTGATGCCGAACCTGAATATATGACATACTTCATTATGATCGAAAATTCGCTGTAGCCCAGGGCGCGCATCGTACCTATCTGGGTTCTCTCATCGGAGACCATCCTCTGCATCGTGGTCGAGCATACAAGGGCTGCGATTGCAAAGAAGAAAACGGGGAATACGTCTGCTATTCCCGCTACAATATTCGCGTCATTCTCGAATGCCATATAACCGACATTCGTATCCCTTCCGAGCACATAGAGATCAGGCTTGATATACTTCTCGCCGTCCAGTACCCTGACAGTACTGTTCAGAGTGAAGAGAGCCGAATAGAGACATCCCTTCCATCCCTCCTGGCTCCTCTTGTCGATGATCTGCTTTACTTCTTTCGAAACGATCTTCTTCTCTTTGGCGATGAACTCCTCATACTCATCCGAATATGTCTTATATTCCGTATCACAGAAGATAAATGCATCCGTGTAGACGGAAGTATTCAAACCGCCCTGAGGGACATAGACAAAGAACATGAGCGATCCCGTGCCGACATCCGTGTTAGGCCTTTGAAAGTTCAGGTAGTAAGGTGACCTGGCGATGCCTACGACAGTATATTCCTTGTATCTGAAGACGCCCTGTTTCTTCTGTGAATTGGCGTCCGTGATAATGACCTTCTTCCCGAGGACTTCCTCATGGCACTTATAGTCATCGAGAACGACCTCGTTATCCTTCTCGGGCATCCTTCCCGCAGTCAGTCTGAGCTCATTGACTCCTTCCGTTATGGTGTGGAACCTGACTGCCTCGCCTTCGTGGTCCGTACCCTTAACGTCGACTATGACATCCTCGGCGGTCGCCTTGCAGACGGCCTTCACCCCTTTGACCTTGCTTATCTCCTCTATTTCGTCGTCAGTAAATCCGACTGTCGATATGAGCCTTAAGTCGTAGAGCTTCGTCTCCTTTATGAACTTGTCTCCCGTCTTGATAAAGGAAGGCATGGTAAGTGAAAGTCCGGAATAGAAACCTACTCCGAGCGCGATTATGGCGAGGATCGCTATGAATCTCGCCATGCTGTCTTTTATCGATCTGAATGTTGTCTTGAGATAAGGCGTCACTTCATCACCATTCTATCTCGTCTATGCTGACGGGATCAGGGTTAGTCGAATCAGAGGATACCTGTCCGTTCTTGAGCTTTATGACCCTGTCCGCCATTGCCGTGAGGGCAGAGTTGTGAGTGATTATAACGACCGTCATACCCTTCTCGGTCGACAGCCTCTGCAGGAGTTTCAATATCGCCTTACCGGTCTGATAGTCGAGAGCTCCTGTCGGCTCATCGCACAGAAGGAGCTTCGGGTTCTTCGCGATGGCTCTCGCGATCGCTATCCTCTGTTGCTCTCCTCCCGAAAGCTGTGCCGGGAAATTGTCCTTCCTGTCCGTAAGTCCGATCTCCTTAAGGATCGTGTCGCAGTCGATGGGATCCGATACGAGCTGGGATGCCATCTCTACATTCTCATAAGCCGTAAGGTTTGGGATCAGATTATAAAACTGGAATACGAATCCGACATCGGACCTTCTGTAGCTCGCCAGTTCTTTATTGTTCATTTGTGATATCTCTTTGCCGTCGAGGAGGACGCTTCCCGAAGTCAGCCTGTCCATTCCTCCGAGGATGTTGAGAAGAGTCGTCTTGCCGGCACCCGACTGTCCGACGATAACGACGAGCTCACCCTTTTCGATATGAAAAGAAGTCCCGTCCAATGCATTGAGCGGGACAGTGCCCGATCTGTAAGTCTTGACGACATCCCTGAATTCTATATATGACATCTTCATTCCTTCCTTATCAGCACGTTTAGAGGCTGGACGCTGAGCCCTCCGGTAACATCGCGCGAATCGGCTGTCGACGGCAGGCTCACTATGAGCCTCGGGCATTTCTCAAAGGCGCGCATGCCGATCTCCGTCACCGAATCCGGGACCCTTATATATGCCAGCTCATCGCAGTATGAAAATGCACCGTTGCCGATCCTCGTCACGCCTTCCGGTATATAAACATATTCGAGATCCTCGCATGTATAGAAAGCATAATCGCCGATCTCGGTCACGGTGTCGGGAAGTATCACCTGCTCCAGTATGTCACAGTCATTGAAGCAGCTCTCCTCGAGCTTCGTTATGTTCGATCCCTCTTCGAAAACGACCTTCCTGAAGCCATCCAGTCCGTAAGGAAGATCGATCGCGCCGCTGCCCTTAATGGTCAGCGTTCCGTCCCATGTCAGGTCATATGTCGCACTCGTTCCGCAGCTGCCCGTTTCAGGTATCGAATGTGTCGTATCGGCATCAGTGATCTTATGCGTCATCGAAAATGTCTCGAGGGGCTGGAGATACCAGTCATATGTCGCATCCCTGTAGAAGATCGAACCCGAGGACGCGGAGTCTCCGTTATATGCATTATTGCAGTCCCAGGTGGGATCGAGGAAATACCATTGACCGCCGAGGCAGACACATGCCCATGCGTGGTTGGGCGACAGGTCGTCCTTGAGCTCTCCTTCATAGTCGACTTCCGTAGGGACAAAGGATATGCCGTAGGACAGACATGCGGGAATGCCTGCAGCCCTGCACAGAGCTACATATACGTTCGCCAGACCTTCGCATACTGCGACATTCCTCCTCAGAAGAAGCGCCGCGTCATCCTGATAGACGTAATTGTAGTCCGAGGTCTGGACATAATCATATGCGAAGTTCCCGGTAATATAATCGTAGATCGCAAGGGATTTATCCCAGTCGCTCTTCTTGTTCTTCGTGAGCTTTTTTGCAAGCTTCTGAATGGAATATGAGTCGGTCTCTATATCATTCTGTGATCCGAGATAATCCTTGAGGGATTCTGAATCCGTCAAGAGCTCCTCGCATTTCGCGACATTATGCTCATAAACAGGAGAACTGATGAACCTCAGATCCCCCGATGAGTCGAGCATGATCCAGATATATTCCTGGCTCACGCTGACACCTGATGCGTCATAGGAGAGCGTCAGGTTATAGAGTTCTCCGGACTTAACATAGTCACTGATATCCGTCTCAAAAGAACCGGAGTACTTGTCTCCCGCTATCTCATAGTACCTGTTGCTGTAGAGGCTCAGGTTGATGTGCTTGGCACAGTCCGTCCTGACCCCGACCGACGTACCGTCGAGATAGAGTTCTATCTCCCCGCCCTTGGGAGCGGTGAATACTATCAAATCATAATCTGCATAAAGGTCTTCCGGTTTTTCAAATACCGAGGATCTGATCTGCGCCCCGGAAAGATCTCCGAACGGCAATGTCTGCACTGAAAGACCGACCGCCGTCAGTGCGGACAGAAATACCGATACTGCTGATACGGAAAAGGCCCTGAGCATCTTGTCTTACTGAGCTGATCTTACGAGGCTCTTTGCAGCCATAACTGCTTCCTCGAGAGAGACTTCCTCGACGGCGCCGCCTGCTCTGTACTTGAGCTCAACGATTCCCTCTCCTGCTCTCCTTCCGACAGTTATCCTCATGGGGATACCGATGAGGTCCGCATCCTTGAACTTAACGCCGGGACGCTCGTTCCTGTCGTCTATCATGACTTCGATGCCCTCATCCTGAAGCCTCTTGTAGATAGCCTCGGCGAGGTTCATATTCTCTTCCTCGTTTACCTTTGTCGGTATGACGATAACGGAATAGGGAGCTACAACGACAGGCCACTTGATACCATCGTCATCATGATTCTGCTCGATGATGGCAGCGAGCGTTCTCGATACGCCGATGCCGTAGCATCCCATGACCATCGGATTGGATCTGCCTTCCCTGTCGAGATAGATGCATCCGAGAGCATCGGAATACTTCGTGCCGAGCTTGAAGATATGTCCTACCTCAACGCCTCTTGCAGTTCCGAGGGGCTTGCCGCAGCGGGGGCACTTATCGCCCTTAACGGCGGTCCTTACATCCTCTATCCTGTCGGGCGTGAAATCGCGTCCGATATTGACATTCTTAAGGTGATAATCCGTCTCGCATGCACCGACGATAAAATTCTTCATCACGGACACTTCTCGGTCGACGATGACCTCGATCTTCTCCTTGAGTCCTACGGGGCCTGCAAAACCGACTGCTGCGCCGGTGATCCTCTCGACGTCGTCAAATGCGGCAAGGTTCATCTCTGTCGCATCGAAAAGGTTGCCGAGCTTTGTCTCGTTGATCTCACGGTCACCTCTTACCATGACCGCGACGATCTTTCCGTCGATATTATAAAGGATCGTCTTAACGAATTCTGAAGGCTGGGCATTCATAAATGCCATGAGCTCCTCGATAGTCTTTACGCCAGGTGTATGTATCTTCTCAACGGGAAGCTCTGCGGAAGTATCCTGCTCCGGAGTCATGCACTCGGCCTTCTCCTCATTCGCCGCATATCCGCACTCGTCGCAGAAGCAGATGCCGTCTTCGCCGATGGGGCTCTTCACCATGAATTCCTGTGAACCGGAACCGCCCATAGCTCCCGAGTCTGCATCAACGATCGTATAGTCGAGGCCGAGCCTGTCAAAGATGGCCCTGTATGCCTTGTACATCTTCTGGTAGGAGATATCGAGTCCCTCTTCGTCGCAGTCGAAGGAATATGCGTCCTTCATGACGAACTCTCTTGCCCTGATGACACCGAACCTCGGTCTCTTCTCATCCCTGTACTTGTGCTGTATCTGATAGAGCGTTACGGGGAGCTGCTTATAGGATCTGATGCAATCCCTTACAGCCTCTGTGAAAGGCTCCTCATGCGTGGGACCGAGGCAGAAAGGCCTGCCGCTCCGATCCTCGAGCCTGAACATCTCCGGACCGAACTTCTCCCATCTTCCGGAAGCCTGATATGTCTCTGCAGTGAGGAGAGCAGGCATGATGAGCTCCTGCGCACCTGCCTTGTCCATCTCTTCCCTGATGATCTTCTCGACTTTCTTATATGAACGGAAACCCATCGGCATAAAGGAATAGATTCCCGATGCATTCTTGCGGATAAGGCCCGCACGGAGCATTAACTGATGCGAAGGTATCTCCGCATCTGCGGGGATCTCACGCTGTGTTGCCATAAACATTTCGGATACTCTCATCTTGGTTCTCCCATAATAAAAATAAAATATATACGGACAAGAGTATAAAGGACTTGCGCCTTTTTTTCAATGTTTGGGGCAAAACATGACAGGTATCAGAAGAAAATGCCCATTACGAAATACACATCAAGGAGGACGCAGAGGATCATGACGAGCGCGCAGAAGGCAAACAGAAAAGCTCTGGATCCTTCCTCGTCAGGTCTTGCTTTTCTGATGTTCTGATCCTTACCTCGCATGCTCGTGGGCGTCCTTTCTTGTGTAATGGGCTCATTAACGATTATAGATGGGATAAATATTTCATGCTTTTCACGATTATGACAATCAATTAACAAAAAACGAAATATGGTAAAATCATAATGAATATCTATGCCCGTATGGCAGAAAGGCGAAAGAAAAGGATCGTTCAAAGTGAAGTTCTTCGATCTGACGACACTTAACAGGGATAATTCCCCGACCATGAAGGCCGCACTCTCGGTAACGTGCGTCATAGTACTGTGCGCCCTCGGCATGATCGGTATCTCGGCACTTATCGATGCGCAGACGAAAGCCGATCTTCAGAAGAAGAACGACCGTCTCTCTTCGCTTGCCTCCGATGCATCATCGGCATCCGCTTCAGTCTCCGGGGGAGAAGAGACTTCTGCGTCTTCTTCAGAGACAACTCCGGAAACGACCGAATCATATGTGGGGCCTGCCTCTTCCGCGACGGAATCCTCTGATACTTCCTCCTCTTCGGAGACCTCCGCTTCCTCCGCGGCCTCTTCGGAAACAACGGAGACCACCGAGCAGACCGTTACGGAGAAGGAATATTACGATCAGGTCTATGCTATCGGCAACATGAACGTCAGATCAGGTCCGGGAACAGACTACGACATCGTTAAGACGCTCGACTACGGCGATGCCATAGATGTTGTCGCCGAGACTGATAACGGCTGGTACAGGACCTATAACGGCAACTATGTCTATATCGTACTTACACAGAAGGATCCCGTTATCGTAGCAACGCCCACACCCGTACCGCAGCAGACGTCACAGGCTTCACAGACGACTACGGCTGCCACGACGACACAGGCGACTACGCAGGCAACGACCCGAGCCACGGAAGCACCTTCAAACGGCAACATCGACGGAATGAAATACTACGGAGTCTGCAGGATAACATTCTACGGACCACAGGCCAACGGAGACGGATCCTACAGTACGGCAACGGCGACAGGGGCGACATGTTCCGAAGGAAGGACGATCGCCGCTGACTGGTCTATCTTCCCTGCAGGCACCATAATCTACATCCCGAATGATCCACTCGGAGGCGACGGATACTATACCGTCGAGGACAGAGGTTCGGGAGTAAAGGGCGATCACATAGATATCTATGCCGAGGCGGGCGAATCGATGTCCACGACTTCGGCTGAAGTTTATATTGTAAGCTGACAGTCCGTAATACGTGACTGCGGCAAAGATCTGAAAGGAATCATATGGCAAAGAATAACAAAGGCGGAAATACCGGCAAGGCCGGAACAAAGAGTGAGAAAAAACTCAAGGTAATACCCCTCGGGGGACTGTGTGAGATCGGCAAGAACATGACAGCGTTCGAGTTCGGAAACGACCTCATCGTGATAGATGTCGGAGTCGCTTTCGCTGAGGAGAATATGCCCGGCGTTGACTGCGTCATCCAGGACTATTCATACATCCGTGCGAACGAGTCAAAGCTCCGTGCGGTGATCCTTACACACGGACATGAGGACCACATCGGAGCTCTCCCCTATTTTCTCAAGGAATTCAAGTGTCCCGTATATGGCGGCAAGCTCACGGTGGAGCTCGTAAGGCATAAGCTGTCGGAGCGTAATGTCAGCCTTAAGGGCATCAGTCTCGAGGCTGTCCACAACGGTGACAGCATAAAGATAGGAAACAGTTTTGAAGTCGAGTTCATCAGGGTAAATCACAGTATCGCCGACAGCTATGCGATAGCAATGAAGACGCCTGTCGGAAATGTAATCCACTCGGGTGACTTCAAGGTCGACTTTACTCCCATAAACGGCAAGGTAATGGACCTTCAGAGATTCGCAGAATACGGAAAGCAGGGTGTCCTCCTGTTCATGTGTGAGAGTACGAATGTCGAGAAGGACGGCTTTTCGCAGTCGGAGCAGCAGGTAGGCGAATCCTTCCAGAAGATCTTCGGCAGCACCGAGGGAAGGATAATCGTAGCAACGTTCTCGAGCCACGTTCACAGGATGCAGCAGATCTTTACGGCGGCCGAGATGTACGGCAGGCATGTGTGCCTTTCTGGAAGGTCTATGGTTACATGCTTTAATGTCGCGAACTCCCTGGGCTACATCAGCATGAAGCCGGATACATTGATAGATATCGATGATATAGACAGATATGACGACAACGAGATAGTCGTTCTCACGACAGGATCACAGGCCGAACCCATGAGCGCATTGTCGAGGATGGCTTTCGCTTCGCACAGGGCTGTCGAGATCAGGAAGGGTGACACTGTCATCCTCTCTGCACACCCTATCCCGGGCAATGAGAAGCCCATCTACAGGGTCATCAATGAGCTCTTCAAGAGAGGCGCGAACGTCATCTATGAATCGCTCGCCGAAGTACATGTTTCAGGACATGCATACAGGAATGAACTGATGCTCCTGCACTCCATCCTGAAGCCCAAGTTCTTCGTGCCCGTTCACGGCGAATACAGGATGCTCTACAAGCATGCCGAACTTGCGAACGAGCTCGGCGTACCGATGGAGAATATCTTCATAATGAACAACGGCGACATGCTCTCCGTAGGAAGGAAGAAAGCCGAGATCACGGACCATGTTGCATCGGGGTCTGTACTGATCGACGGATCCGGTATATCCGACCCCAAGAACCATGTACTTTCCGAGAGAAGAAAGCTTGCCGAGGACGGATGCCTATGCGTATCCCTGACGGTCGATGACAAGACACGCGAGCTCGCCTGCCCGCCCGTTGTCGACTCCGTAGGTTTTGTTTTCGATGATGAGAAAGAGGACTTCCACGCCGACTGCGCGGCAAGGGTAATGAGCCTTCTTTCAAAGCACGCGAGAAAGAATGACATACTCGAAGCCGAGATCGCATCAAGGCAGTTCAAGGACAGGATTAGAGCATTCGCCTCCGAGAGGACCGGAAGACACCCGGCACTGATCGTAAATACCTGCCACATCAATCCGAGAAGATGATCAGGAAAAGAAAGACAAAAAGAAAGACATGAAATAGGGCCGTCTCAGAAGTGAAATGAGACGGCCCTTCTTTTTCAGATCCTTGTTACTGAAATGACGTCCTTGACGTTCTTTATCCTGCCGATTATCCTCTCGTACTGTTCGGAACTCTTCACCGTTATCGTGATATTTATCTCGGCGATAAGGTCGGCACTGACGTGTGTATTTACCTTCTCGGTATTGATATGCTCCTCGCGCATGACGCTCAGTATATCAAGGAGCAGATAGTTACGGTCGGTCGCGACGATACCGAGTTCGACATCAAAGATACCTACTACATTTCCTTCGACCCAGTGGACCGATACGAGCCTCTGTGAACGCTCGAGATCCTTCTGTGTCCTGTCCTTATATTTCATGATATTCGTGACATTGGAACATGTCTTCTTATGTATACCGACACCGCCCGACTGGGTGACATATCCGATGATGTCATCTCCCGGAACGGGATGGCAGCACCTGGCAAGATGGACGGCACAGTTCTCTATGCCCTCGACGACAACGGCATTCTCGGCACGCTTTATCTTCGAAGCGCGCGTCTCGGTCTTCGGCGCCTCCTTATGAGCAGGGGCCTTGGGAGGCTGCGCTCCCGCGGGCTTTGAAGCCTTTACCATGTCGCCCTTGCCGATGTCATCGGGAAGTTCCTCAGGGCTGTAATAAACGACTCCGCCGTCTGAAGTGGTCCTGTATCCGAGCTTTCTCCTCTCGTCCTCCGACAGCGACTTTATGTATTCGTCACGGAGCTTTCCGAAGACCTTGCCCGCAGTAAGTGCACCGTATCCTATCGCGGCATACATATCATCCATGGCATTGAAGCCGTACTTGGAGAGGATCACCTTTATGTTGTCGGGGATCATGAGCTGCATCGCGGTAAAGCCGCTCTTCTCTATCTCACGTTCGAGCCTTTCCTTACCTTCGGCTACGTTCTCTCCTCTGGACTCCTTCTTGAAGAATGCATTTATCTTGGAACGCGCCGAAGCGGTCTTGACCATCTTGGACCAGTCTTTCGAAGGACCCTTTATCTTATCCGATGCCAGTATCTCGACGACATCACCTGTCTTGAGCTCATAGGACAGCGGAACGATCCTTCCGTTGACCTTCGCACCATGCATATGGTTGCCTATGCCGCTGTGGATATTGTATGCAAAATCAATGGGGCATGACCCTTCCGGAAGCCTTATTACCTTGCCCTTCGGAGTAAATACGAATACTTCACCCGGCGTAACGTTCGTCTTCAGAAGATCGAGGAAATCCTTCGGATCGTCCGCATCCTTCTGTGCATCAAGGAACTGCCTTACCCATGTGATCCTCTGGTCGTAGATATCCTCCTTGAAGGACTTCGAGTTGCCCGCTTCCTTGTAGTGCCAGTGAGCCGCGATTCCGTATTCGGCCTCACGGTGCATGCTGTATGTCCTTATCTGCACTTCGAAAGTGGTCTCATCGAAAGACTTTCCTCCCGGTCTCTTGACCGTCGTATGGATAGACTGGTATCCGTTCTCCTTCGGGTTGCCGATATAGTCCTTGAACCTGCCGGGAAGCGGTACATACATCTCATGTACTATACCGAGGACGGCATAGCAGTCAGTGAGCGAATCGACGATTATCCTGCATGCGAACATGTCATAGATCTGATCCAGGTTCTTGCCCCTGTCATGCATCTTCTTGTAGATACTGTAGAAGTGTTTGGGACGCCCCTCGATATCGTAATGTGTTATGCCGTATTCTTCGAGTTTTGAAGAGAGTTCGGCGACGACCTGCGCCATGAATGCCTCTCTCTCGGACCTTTTCGATGAGATCATGCCGACGAGCTTATAGTATCCGTCATAATCGAGATAGCGGAGGCACAGATCCTCAAGCTCCCACTTGATCTTGAATACTCCGAACCTCTCGGCGAAAGGAACGTAGATATCGAGTGTCTCCTTCGCCTTCTCGACCTGCTTCTCGGGTGTCTGGTACTGCATCGTTCGCATATTGTGAAGACGGTCTGCGAGCTTTATCAGGATGACCCTGATATCCTCCGTCATGGCAACGAGCATCTTCCTTACGTTATCGGCCTGTTCTTCCTCTTTGGTGACAAATGCGATCTTGTTGAGCTTTGTAACACCCTCGACAAGGATCGTTATCGTCTTTCCGAAGAGCTTCTCCAGGAGCTCGGAATCAGCCTGCGTATCTTCTATCGTATCGTGAAGGAGGGCTGCCGCCAGGGACTCGGAATCGACCTCGAGTTCCGCCAGTATCTCCGCAGTCGCGATCGGATGGATTATATAGAGCTCGCCGTTCTTCCTCTTCTGGTTCCTGTGCGCCTTGAATGCAAATTCAAAAGCTCTCTTTATGAGCGCGCTTTCCTTATCGATCTGTTCCCGGGGAAGATGTGCGTTGCCTGCATAAGATTCGAACGCACCTAACACTTCACGGAATTTCTCCGCTATGTAATCAGGTATCTCCGGCACGTTATCAACATCTGCCAGATATTCGTATTCGCTCAGTTCAGACATATTCGTTCAGCCTCTTATAAGTCGATGATACGTTAAGGTTGACCTTCTCTTTCCCGGGAAGGAAACTGAAACATACCTTATCCGGATCTATCACGCCCAGCTTTATTATTCCAGCCTCGGAGAAAACGTCAAGACATCTTCTCGTCTGGAAAGGTGTGATCGCCACGCCCGAATTGGCAGTGATCATCCTCGACAGCAGCTTTATATCCACAGTAGAGATACCTTCGCTGCACTTATCGAAAACGACCCTGTAGCATGACAGATACTGTTCCTTGCCGGGAATGAGCTCACTGATGCCTCCTCCCGCGAGCTTGCCGATCTGGTCCGGCGTCATGCCGCTGCCGTAAAGTTCCTCGGCAATATTATTCTTTGCCCAGAGAAAAGACTTGCCGTCCTCGGGGATCAGGTCCTCGATGTGAAGGCTCAGTGTCGTCTTGCCCCTGTAAGTATATTCGTTCATCGTATATGCGATATCAACCCTGTCGCCGATCTTAAGAACTGATGCATACTGTCCGAAACCGAATCCGACGGCCGACAGCGTCTCCTTGTTCGAAGGATCGGATCCGTCCGACAGTTCGAGCCTGATATGCGCACCGTCACTCATCGATGCCATATCGGTAACGATAAGGTTCAGCGTTGAGAATACAGGCTTCCTGTTGGCGATGCCAAAGGGCTTCATAACGCAGATCCTCTCATACATCTCAAAAGTCACCTGCTCGAAAGGTATCTGTGCATTTATCTCGATGACATCATCATCGGTAAAGCGGTCCGAGTCTTCACCGTCCTCCGCGCCGGATATTTTCTTATTCTGCTCTTTCTTCCTCTTCGCATTCTCCTCGAGATCGGTCATGAACTTCTTAAGTCCCGATTTCTTCACAACGAGTCCGGCAGCCTTCTTGTGGCCTCCGTAATTGACACAGTCATCAGAGACTTCCTCGAGCGCACCGAAAAGGTCATACTCTCCGAATGCCCTTCCTGAACCCTTTACATTCTCGGGATCAATTGAATCGTCCGTAAATACTATCGCCGTTCTCCTGAAATACTGCGAGAGCTTGCCCGCGACTATACCGAGTACGCCCTGGTGCCAACCCTTGCCGTAAGCAACGACAGGTCCGCATGTATTCGTGAGCATCCATTCGTCGGGTCTATTGACATCTTCTATCTGGGCCACTGCCTCGGAGAAGACACCTGCCTCGATCTGCTTCCTCTCCTCATTCTCCCTGCCGAGGGCCTCTGCGGCCTTCCTGACCTCTTCCTCGTCATTCCCGAGGAAGAGCTTCAGCGCATCGGAAGAATCGTAGAGCCTTCCTGCAGCATTTATCCTCGGTACGAAATTAAATGAGATGAATGTCTCGTCCAGGGTCTTCCCCTGATCGAGCAGCATATCGTTCATTATGCGGACACCGGGATTGACAGCCTTCTTCATGCTCTTGAAAGCCTTCTTGATGATGGTCCTGTTCTCGTCAACGACTGAAACGAGATCCGCGATCGTCGCTATACCCGCGAGCTCGATCGATTGTCTCCAGAGGTTTCCCGTAACCTTGAACCTTCCGTCTCTTCCCAATGCCTCTATGAGCTTTAATGCGACTCCCGCTCCGCAAAGGTCCTTGAAGGGATATGTATTATCCTCCCTTTTCGCGCAGATGACTGCATCGGCCTTCGGGATATCGTCCTTCACGTTATGGTGATCGGTGACTATCACCTTTATTCCCATATCCTTTATCTCCTTTACGGTATCGATATTCGTGATGCCGCAGTCGACGGTGATAAGAAGATCGGGAGCCTCCTTTGTGACCTTGTCCATTATATTCTCGGTAAGCCCGTATCCGTGCTCAGCCCTGTGTGGAACTATATAGCTTACGTTGCAGTCATGGGATCTGAAATATCTTACGAGTATCGATGTCGCCGTTACTCCGTCACAGTCATAGTCGCCGTAGACAAGTATCTTCTTATTGTCCCTGATGCTCTCGACTATTATGTCGACAGCCTTATCCATATTGGCGAAGAGAAAAGGATCATGCCAGATCCCGTCCCCGTCGAGCATAAACTTTTCCCTCTGCTCGGGCGTTACGATATTTCTCCCTTTGAGTAGCGCATCCATCACGGCATCTGTGTCTTTTTTCTCAAAGACAGCTGCCGTGTGCCACTTCTTCGAAGTCAGCAACATACTATAAATCTCACAATACTTATTTTTCCTTATTGTAACAGAAAAAAGGCAAATAAAAAAGCCGTTCCCCCTGTAGGAAACGGCTCCGTTTAAGTTCCTGTTTATCAGTGCTTACGCTTTCTTGCAGCCTCAGACTTCTTCTTACGACGAACGGAAGGCTTCTCGTAGTGCTCCCTCTTACGGACTTCTGCAAGAACTCCGGATCTTGCACAGGAGCGCTTAAAACGACGCAGCGCACTGTCAAGGGACTCATTCTCCTTAACTCTGATCTCCGACATCTTTCACACCTCCTCTCGTTCGATACATAAAAGCATTGCCTATTATAACCCCGTGTCCCTCATTTAGTCAAACACTTATCAAATATTCTTATCACGGATATCCCTCCGAAAAGCCTCTTATGCCCTTTTTTATAAGGCTTTTATGTGGTATAAAGTTGTGGTAATAGATCAAGAATGGAGACGATCACAGATGAAAAAGAAACTTTTGAGCATCGCGCTGGCACTTACGATGGCATTCGGAGCCTCTGCCTGCACGACAGACGATGAGAACAAGGAAAGCGCCGCAGAGGCAGTAACAGTCCGCGTCGGATCACTTTCGGGCCCGACGACCATCGGCCTTCTGAACCTCATGGATGCTTCCGAGAACGGAAATTCCGAAGGAACATATGAGTTCACAATGGCAACAGATCCCCAGGAGATCGCAGCATCGATCAACAGCGGAGATCTTGATATCGCACTGATACCCGCCAACCTTGCCGCCACACTCTACAATAAGGCCGGCAACGTCAAGGTCATAGACATAAATACTCTCGGCGTTATCTGCTGCGTGACCGGAGATAAGAACATCACATCCGTTAAGGATCTCGCAGGCAAGACAGTCGTTACGACAGGTCAGGGCGCGACACCCGAAGCGGCTCTCAATTATCTTCTCGCACAGAACGGCGTTACTGACTGCACTCTCGACTTCAGGTCCGAAGGCACCGAGGTCGTATCCGTCATCGCGAACGACCCTACGCAGATCGCAGTCCTCCCCCAGCCTGCAGCTACATCGGCACTTATGCAGAATGAGGATCTCTCGATCGCATTTACACTGACGGACGAGTGGAATTCCTTAGATAACGGCTCTGAGATGGTAACGGGCGTTACAGTCGTAAGATCCGACTTTTTGAGCGAGCATCCCGATGCCGTAAAGACATTCCTTAAGGAACATAATGACAGCGCCTCTATGGCAAATTCCGACGTCGATAAGACTGCAGCTCTTACTGTCTCCGCAGGCATCGTTCCCAAGGAGCCCGTTGCGAAGAAGGCTATCCCCTACTGCAGCATCGTCTGCATTACGGGAGACGATATGAAGGCTTCCCTTTCCGGATACCTTGACGTTCTCATGGAGCAGAACCCCAAGCTCATAGGCGGCGCCGTTCCGGGTGAGGATTTCTATTACCTTGGATAAGAAGCGTACGGCAAGAAGGATACTTTTCGCACTGGCATGGCTGCTCCTGTGGCAGCTTCTGTCTTTGGCAGTTGACAATAAGATCCTTCTGGTCGGACCGTACGAGACACTGCTGACACTGTTTTCCGAGATCGGAAAGAAGACATTTATCCTCTCGCTCGGAGCGACTTTCCTCCGTATAGCGGGAGGTTTCTTCGCGGGTCTTTTTATCGGAGCCCTGCTCGCTTTATGCTCATACCGCTCCGAAGTCTTCTGCGACTTTATCTCGCCCCTCGTATCTGTCGTAAAGTCGATACCCGTGGCGAGCTTTGTCATCCTGATACTCATATGGGCCGGCGCACCGATGCTGTCCCTTGTGATAAGCTGCCTCGTCGTATTCCCAATATTCTATCTGAATATATACGAAGGCCTTAAAGCCGCACCTCATGACCTGCTCGAAATGGCGCATGTCTTCGGGATGAAACGATCTTATGTCTTCAAACATATAAGGCTCACTTCCCTCAAGCCTTTCCTTCAGAGCAGCATATCGCTCGCATGCGGCATGGCATGGAAGAGCGGCATCGCGGCAGAGGTCATAGGACGTCCCGCAGGGTCGCTCGGAGGGAATATCTACCTTTCGAAGGTCTATCTCGAGACATCTGAGCTCTTCGCCTGGACCCTCGTTGCCGTCCTTGCCGCCGCCCTTTTCGAAAAGGTCATAAAATATGCCGCGGGGAGGTGCCTGAAGTGAAGCTCGAGCTGTGTAACATTGTTAAAAGCTTTGGAAATACGCGGGTTCTGGACGATCTGAGCGTCACGGTCCCCGAAAGCGGAACTCTCATAATAACCGGTGCATCAGGCGTCGGAAAGACCACTTTAGTCTCGATAATACTCGGCATACTTAAGCCTGATTCAGGCTCGGTCACTCCGGGATCATACAGATGCTCGCCCGTTTTCCAGGAGGACAGGCTCATCGAAAACCTGTCTCCTGCAGATAATATAAAAATCATATGCCCGTCCCTTGACAGGGAAACTATAGTATCTGAACTGTCGAAAGTCCTCCCTCCTGATGCGGCAGACAAGCCGGTATCGGAGCTTTCGGGCGGAATGAAACGCAGAACGGCCATTGTACGCGCCTGTCTTCATGATTCCGACATTCTCGTAATGGATGAACCTTTGAGCGGTTTGGACAGCAAAAACCGTCAAAACATGTTACAATATATATCTGTTCACAGACAAAACAGGATCCTGGTAATCACCGCCCACGAAGATCACTATGAAGATCTTTTCGCGGATGCTGTAGTATTGCCGCTGGATCGTTGAAGTGAACATCTACTATCTGATAATCGGAGGCATCTATGAGCAGACTGTCAAATGTCACCACAACTCTGGCTCAGGAGACTGTTGAAGAGCTCTATAACGACATAGAGCGCAACATTCAGACGAGCCAGCCCGGCCTGTGTCCCGTCGATCTGGCCGCTGCATTCCTGCATCTGAGCCATGCACGTTCATGCGGTAAATGTACGCCCTGCCGCGTCGGACTCGGGAAACTCGAGCAGCTTATCAATTCCGTTCTCGACGGAACGGCTGACGAGAGCACTCTCGAGGCTATCGAGACAACGGCGGAGTCCATCTACAGGTCGGCTGACTGTGCTATCGGTTCCGAGGCTGCAAGAATGGCCGTTAAGGCTGTAAAGGGTTTCCATGACGACTTTGAGGAGCATATCCGCCACGGAAGATGTAAGCTCCAGAACTTCAAGTCGGTACCCTGCGTTGCCGAGTGTCCCGCACATGTCGACATCCCGGGTTATATCGCTCTCATTCATGAGGGAAGATACAACGACGCAGTCAACCTTATCCGTAAGGACAATCCGCTTCCTTCGACGTGCGGCATGATCTGCGAGCATCCCTGTGAGGAGCACTGCAGAAGGAAGCTCGTCGACGATGCCATCAACATAAGAGGACTTAAGAGATATGCCGTAGAGCATGAGTCTGAGATCAAGGCTCCCGTATGTGCAGAACCCACGGGCAAGAAGGTTGGCATCATAGGAGGCGGTCCCTCCGGTCTTACGGCTGCATACTTCCTTTCGAAGATGGGACACGAGTGCACAGTCTACGAGCAGCGTGACAAGTTAGGCGGAATGCTCCGTTACGGTATCCCGAGCTACCGTCTTCCCAGAGAGGTCCTCGACCGTGAGATCGAGGGCATGAAGCTCGCGGGATTCAAGACGATAACGAACTTCTCGATCGGCAAGGATATGTCTTTCGATGAATTGAGGAAGCAGTACGATGCCGTATATATCTCGATCGGCGCACATATCGACAACAAGATCGGTATCGAGGGCGAGGACGCTGAGGGCGTTATCTCTGCTGTCGAGATGCTCCGCGGTATAGGTGACGGCAATATGCCCGACTTCTCGGGACAGGATATCGTTGTCGTCGGCGGCGGTAATGTTGCGATGGATGTCGCGAGATCCGCTGTAAGGCTCGGTGCGAAGACAGTCAAGATCGCATACAGGAGAAGGAAGGCCGATATGACCGCTCTTGCCGAGGAGGTCGAAGGAGCAGTCGCTGACGGATGCGTCATCATGGAGCTCAATGCTCCCGTTAAGATAGAGAAGAAGGAAGACGGATCAGTTGCCGCCATCTGGCTCAAGCCCCAGATCGTAGGCGAGGTCAAGTGGGGACGTCCCGCTCCCGTCAATGCCGATTCACCCGAGGTAAGGGTAGCCTGTGACAAGGTACTCGTTGCTATCGGTCAGGGTATCGACTCCGCACAGTTCGGCGAGGCCGGTCTCCCTCTCAAGAGGAACAGGCTCGCGGCATCCGAAGCAGGTGATTTCGCTGAGATGGAAGGCGTCTTCTCAGGCGGTGACTGTGTAACAGGACCTGCGACCGTCATCAAGGCAATAGCCGGCGGTAAGGTCGCAGCAGCCAATATCGACGAATATCTCGGATTCAATCATCCGATCGAGAGCGGCATAGATCTTCCTCCAGTCAGGTTTGCCGACCGTGAGCCCATGGGCCGCGTAAATATGACAGAGCGTCCCGCGAGCGAGAGGATAAAGGATTTCGATCTGATGGAACTGCCTATGACCGATCAGGAGGCATGTCAGGAATCGGCAAGGTGTCTGCAGTGTGATCACTTCGGATGCGGACTTCTGAAAGGAGGCAGAGAGTTCAGATGGTAAATGTAACTATAGACGGAAAGAGCGTATGCGTACCCGAGGGTACGACTATCCTTAAGGCAGCTGCCTCTGTCGGCATCGACATCCCTACCCTGTGTTACTGGGAAGGCTTAAACGAGATCGGCGCGTGCAGGGTCTGTGTTGTAGAGGTTGAAGGAAATATGCGTCTTCCTGCAGCATGTAATACTGCTGTTGAGGAAGGAATGGTAATAAGGACCAATACGAAGAAGGTCAGGGATGCGAGGAAGTCAAATGTCGAGCTCATCCTCTCCGAGCATAACAGTAACTGTACTGCATGTGTCAGGAGCGGCAACTGCTCACTTCAGAAGCTCGCTAATGACTTCAATATCACCGAGATCCCCTACAAGAAGCATCTCGATGAGAAGAAGGGCAACAGGAATTTCCCTCTTATCCATGACTACAGCAGATGTATCAAGTGCATGCGCTGTATCCAGGTATGCGATAAGATACAGCATTCCAATGTCTGGGATCTCATCAATACAGGATCGAGAGCTACAGTCGATGTCGGTGACTACTACAGTCTCGAAGAATCCAACTGCGTACTCTGCGGCCAGTGCATAACACACTGTCCCGTCGGAGCACTTAAGGAGAGAGACGATACGGCTAAGGCTATAGATGCACTCGAGGATCCCGAGAAGATCACCGTCATCCAGATCGCTCCTTCCATAAGGACTGCATGGGGCGAGGCTTTCGGACTGTCTCCCGAGGAGGCAACAGTAAACCGTCTCGCAGCATGTCTCAAGTCGATCGGATTCGATTATGTATTCGATACGAACTTCTCGGCAGACCTGACCATCATGGAGGAGGGCAGCGAGTTCCTTAAGAGGCTTTCTGACAAGGAGAACAACAAGTTCCCCATGTTCACTTCCTGCTGTCCAGGATGGGTAAGGTTCGTTAAGGCGAACTATCCCGAATTCGTCGACAATCTCTCCACTGCCAAGTCTCCCCAGCAGATGTTCGGTGCAGTAACGAAGAGCTATTTCGCGGAGAAGATCGGAGTCGATCCTTCGAAGATCTGTTCCATCTCGATAATGCCGTGCCTTGCCAAGAAGCATGAGTGCGCGATCCCCGTAATGAATGATGCATGCGGCGATCCCGATGTGGATATCGTACTTACGACGAGAGAAGTCGACAGGCTCATCAAGTCGGAGCATGTCGATCCTTCAAAGCTCGAGGACGTAGAGCTCGATTCTCCTCTCGGCGTAGGATCCGGAGCCGGTAATATCTTCGGTGCGACCGGCGGTGTTATGGAGGCAGCATTAAGGTCTGCATACTTCCTCGTAACAGGAAGCAACCCCGATCCCGATACCTTCAAGGCAGTCCGCGGCGAGGACGGATGGAAGGAAGCTTCATTCGAACTGGCAGGATCAACCCTCAAGGTTGCCGTTGCATCCGGTCTCGGAAATGCTGCCAAGCTCCTTGATGCTATAAAGGCCGGCAAGGTCTCCTATGATTTCGTAGAGATAATGGCATGTCCCGGCGGATGCGTCGGAGGCGGCGGACAGCCCATCCACGATCAGTGCGAGATGTCGACATTCCGTGCTCCCGTACTCTATTCACAGGATAAGGATAATACTCTCCGCTTCTCACATGAGAATCCCGTGATCAAGACGATCTATGAAGAATTCTTCAAGGAGCCTCTATCTGAGAAGAGCCACCATCTTCTCCACACTGACCACCATGCGTGGAAGATGCCTGATGAAGTGTAATATCATCTGATCATCAGTAACAAAGGCCCCGCAGGATCTACCTGCGGGGTCTTTCATATTGCTTCATACTTTAAGACTGTCAGTAATCGCTCTTCCTTCCTGCGATGACACGCCTTATTATGATGAGGACTACTCCGATGACCGCCATCGTGAGCGCTTCAGTGAACATGAATGCGGCCGATCTGTCCCTCAGCGAGATCACTATCGACTCAAGTGACGAAAGCGGCAGCTCCAGTACCTTTACGTCTCCCAGGAGGATCATTATCGCAAGTCCTGCCAGCGCCGACAGTATCGCTGCAAATATGCATGCGAACGAAAGATCCTTGAGCCTTCTTGAAGAGAAGATCAGTATCAGCAGGAGGCATCCGGCCGAGATCGCAAAGAACAGAAGGAATACTTCAGCGAATGAGATGACGACATGCGTAACTGACTCATTTATAGCATCACTGACTTCATCCGTCTCCACATTATCGTAAAATGCGTCGACTGCCGAATTCATCAGTTCCTCGACATTGACCTTTTCACTGTCGATGCCGTTCTTCTCCATGAAAGCATTTGCCTTTTTCGAGAAGTCCTTTATAAAGTGCTTCGCGCGGAACTGTACCTTTTTGCCGCTGTAGACCTGTTCGATAAAGTCCTCTGTCTCGCCTTTCAGGACGTCTTCATCGACAGCTGCATCGAGGATATCCTCCAGGTCCTTCGCCACATCCTTCCTGTAGAACTCTGTGTCTTCATATGCGTTGAGAGCCTGCTCCTTGACGACCTCGGTTATCTCTTTATAGATATCCGAATCCTCGAGCGTATCCTTTACGAACTTCTCATCGAATACCGTCTTCCCCGCTATCCCGAGGAGCGTTCCGGCAAAAAGTGATATAGCCATAAGAATAGCCAGTATCCTTCCGATCACTGCTCTCAATACATAAAAACTGCCTCTGTTACTCATCTTTTCCAGTCCTTTTCATGAAAGGAGCCCTTCGAAAAGGGCTCCCGTAATTACATCTTACGGATGTGGATATCAATACTCGGGTTCAAGGAGACCGTAGTCGCCGTCTTTCCTCTTGTAGATAACACATACGGAATTCGTATCTGCATCGAGATATACCAGGAAGTTGTGACCGAGCATCTCCATCTGGAGGATGGCATCTTCCGATGTCATGGGACGAAGCTCGAATGATTTCTTTCTCGTGATCTTCGAATCCTTCTCGATCTCATAATCGAAGTCTGCGACTGTATCCTGTTCAAGGTAGCTGACGATCTGGGGATATTCCTTCTTCTTCTTGAGGAACTTGGTCTTCTGGCGCCTGATCTGCGACTCGAGCTTGTCGACTGTCTTATCGACTGCCGTCAGGATCTCCTCGTCTCTTGCCTCGGCTCTGTAGATCTTGCCGTTGAGCTTGAGTGTGATCTCGACTACCATACGGCTTCCTTCGGGTCTGATGCGTACATTGAAGCTTCCTTCTTCACCGAAATACTTGTCAAACTTTGACATCTTATCGGTGATCTTCTGCTCTAATCTTGTACCGATCTTGATCCCGTTGCCCTGTGTAGTGATCTTCATATAATCACATCCTTCCCTTTGAAACTTCTTGAGACATCACTGCCTCATATTTAGATTATAAAAGATAATTGTGAAGCAATTGTTACGAACACGATAATAAACAAAGAGGATATCCGGAAAGGGATATCCTCCATAGTTGATCATCTGATACAAAACTTACTTAAGTTCGATAATGCCTTCATTACTGAGCCGGAGCATCAGGTGCAGGTGCAGCAGCTGCGATAACGCTTGCGGGTGCATTGGCGGAGCCTTCTGCGAACTTCGCGCCGCACTTCGGGCAGAAAGCGTTCTCGAGGCTGTTCTCGGCACGGCATGCAGGGCAGAGCTTGAGTCCTCTCTCGAAAAGGATCTTAACATTAAGTTCTTCGATCTCATTGTAAAGTCTTGTAACGTCCTCACACCTCTGGTTGATATCCTTCGTCACATCAATGGTGTTGTCCTTATACTGTCCGTAGTAGAGGCGTCCAATCTCGTCAAAACGTCTTACTATAGTAGAATTCTTCTCATCGATGGATCTCTGATAGACCGTGATGTTATTGCTTGTCTTTCCCTTGTTGTCAAATAAAGCCATTGGTATAGTCCTCCGCTTTCTTGGATTTATGTATTGATTATACATCATCAAAAAATCAAATTAAAGCGACATACCCCGTCAAAGAGGGCCTCAGATGTAAATGATTGGTAAACAAAATCAGGCAAAAAAAGTGCATCAAAAAGGCTGCCCCGAAGGACAGCCTCTTTATATTATCTCTTAGTTCTCTTATCTGATATATCAGCCGAGCTCTGCGAAATACTTGATCGTTCTTACCATCTGAGATGTGTAGGAATTCTCGTTGTCGTACCAGGATACAACCTGAACGAGGGAGTTGCCGTCATCCATCTTGGAAACCATTGTCTGGTTAGCATCGAAGAGGGAACCGAACTTCATACCGATGATATCGGAAGAAACGAGCTTCTCCTCTGTGTAACCGAAGGACTCTGTTGTAGCAGCCTTCATAGCAGCGTTGATGCCCTCAACTGTAACTTCACCCTTAACAACAGCGTGCAGGATAGTTGTGGAACCTGTGAATGTAGGAACTCTCTGAGCAGCACCGATGAGCTTGCCGTTGAGCTCAGGGATTACGAGACCGATAGCCTTAGCAGCACCTGTGGAGTTAGGTACGATGTTAGCAGCACCGGCACGAGCTCTCTGGAGGTCACCCTTTCTCTGAGGGCCGTCGAGGATCATCTGGTCGCCTGTGTAAGCGTGAACTGTTGTCATGATACCGCTCTGGATAGGAGCATAATCGTTAAGAGCCTTTGTCATAGGAGCAAGGCAGTTTGTTGTGCAGGAAGCAGCGGAGATGATCTTGTCATCAGCTGTGAGTGTTGTGTGGTTAACGTTGTAAACGATCGTAGGGAGATCATTTCCTGCAGGAGCGGAGATAACAACCTTCTTAGCGCCTGCGTTGATGTGAGCCTGAGCCTTATCCTTGGATGTATAGAAACCTGTGCACTCGAGAACTACGTCTACACCGAGCTCACCCCAAGGGAGATTGTTAGCGTCAGCTTCCTTGTAGATCTGAAGTGTCTTGCCGTCAACTGTGATTGTGTTAGCCTCGTCGTCGGATGTTACTGTGTGCTTATTCTCACCGATAACACCGGCATATCCGCCCTGTGCTGTGTCATACTTGAGAAGGTGAGCGAGCATGGAAGGCTTTGTAAGATCGTTGATAGCAACAACCTCATAACCCTCTGCACCGAACATCTGACGGAAAGCGAGACGGCCGATACGACCAAAACCGTTGATTGCAACTTTTACTGCCATGGTAAATTCCTCCTAAAAACATCCCTTATGCGGGATTTTATAATCTTACTGTGCACATGCACGCTTAAAATATTACTACCTCGTTACAAGATTTACAACAAAACAAATCCCCATTTTTACCTCTTTCGGTTGGTAAAAATGCCAAAAGGAGGCACTTGCCCTTAAATTGCCTCGAAATGATTTTCACGATAACAAAACGGAACCCGGATCTTAAACGAGAGAGGCGACGACCCTCTTGATCTTTATCCCCTGATCGGCAAACTTCTGCTCGAATTCGGTCCTGACATTATCCTTCTCGTACTCCGAGGAATGCAGATCGCGGGTAAGCTCCGAGAGCTCAAAACCGCATGCTTCGAACTCGCCGAGCGAGAAGTCGAAGAGCTCGTCGTTGTCGGTCTTGAACATGATCTTTCCGCCCTTCCTCATCAGGCGCTTATACTGCTCGAGGAAATCCCTGTACGTAAGCCTTCTCTTAGGCTTGTTGCGCCTCGACCACGGATCGCAGAAATTGATATATATCCTGTTTATCTCATCCTCATCGAAAAGGTTGTCCAGAAGCTGCGCATCCGCATTGATGAAAAAGAGATTCGGGATCTCTTCGGCGTGCGCCTTTTCGATGGCGGCAAGGATTACGGATGAATCACGTTCGAGCGCGATATAGAGCGCGTCGGGGTTCTTCGGAGCCGTCTCTGTGCAGAACTTTCCCTTTCCGCATCCTATCTCGAGGAAGATCTCGGCGTCCTCCGGGAATCCGCAGGCCTCGCGCCACTTTCCCCTGTTGAGCATCGGTGCATCGAACCATCTCTCGCGGCACCTGTCCATCCTCTCGGGGATATGTCTCTTTGTCCTCATCCTTGCCATATGACCTTACTTCCTTCTTTCCTCATTTAACTTCTCGCAGATCCTTACGGACTCCATCGCATCCCTGGCATAATAGTCGCCGCCTATGTTGTCCGTGACATCCTGAGTCAGCACCGCGCCGCCGCAGAATACAGGTATGTCGAACCCTTCTGCGCGGAGTGCCTTTATAGTCTTCTCCATATAAACGACAGTCGTTGTCATGAGCGCCGACAGGCCAACGGCGACCGGCTTATACTCCCTGACCGCATCGACGACCACCTGCGCCTTAACGTCCTTGCCCAGGTCGATCACCTCAAACCCGTAGCTCTGAAGCACTACCTTGACGATATTCTTTCCGATATCGTGAACGTCAGCCTCGACCGTAGCGATGACGATCGGCCCCTTCTTCTCTCCCGACCCGGATGTTGTGAGCTTGCCCTTTATCTCATCGAAAACGATCTTCGCCGTCTCCGCCGACACCATGAGCTGCGGAAGGAAGATCTTCCCCGCATCGTAGTCCTTGCCCACCTTGTCGAGAGCAGGTATCAGATGGTCTGATACGATTTCGAGCGGCGGCATTTCCGTCATGGCCTTAACAGCCTCGACCGCATTATGCTTCTGCCCTTTTACGACAGCCTTAAAAAGATCGCTCCCTTCGAGCTCCGATCCTCCTGCGGGTGAGCCGGCAGCATCCGCACCTGCAGGCGCAGCTGCGGCAGCGGCGGGCGCCGCAGTAACGTCATTTACGTGCTTTTCGATGTAGTCCGTCGCTCCCTCATCCGAAGCATTGAGCACCTCAAAAGCGTCGATCGCACCCATGAGCTCGCGGTCCATCGGATTCAATATCGGCATCTTAAGGCCTGCATAGAGCGCCATAACGAGGAATGTCCTGTTGATCAGCGGTCTGTTCGGAAGACCGAAAGAAACATTTGATAGTCCGAGTGCGGTATTGCATCCGAGCTTCTCGGTAACGAGACCGACGCACCTTGCAGTCTCGATGACTTCCTTCTGCTGCGCGCTTGCCGTAAGGACGAGCGAATCGATGATGATCCTGTGCCTGCCTATACCGTACTTCGCGGCTTCCTCAACTATCCTCTCGGCGATCATAAACCTCTCGGGAGCCGTCGGCGGGATACCGTCCTCATCGATGCACAGCCCGAGAACGACGCCGCCGTATTTGGCGACAGAGGGGAATACCCTGTCCATTATCTCTTTCTTTCCGTTTACGGAATTGATCAGCGGGATACCGTTATAGAGCCTGCATGCCCTTGCGATGACATCGGGATCGGAGCTGTCTATCTGGAGCGGAAGATCGATAACCTCCTGCAGCATCATGACAAGATCCGTCATCGTCTTTGTCTCATCGATCCCGGGGACGCCGACATTGACGTCGAGCACATCGGCCTTAGCCTCGACCTGTCTTAATCCCTCATCGACTATATCGTAGAGCCTGCCCTCGAGGAGAGCCTGCTTCATCTTTTTCTTTCCGGTGGGATTCAGCCTCTCGCCGCACCTGATGACCCTCGGTCCGATCTCGACACATGTCGTTGTTCCCGTGACCCTTGTCTTCTTCGGAGCCGGGGTGAAAACGAGTTCCCTTCCCTCGATAAGACCGCAGCATGCCCTTATATGATCGGGAGTAGTTCCGCAGCAGCCTCCGAATCCCGAGATTCCGGAGTCGATCATCTCGCTGACAGAAGACGCAAAATCCTCAGGTGTTATATCGTAATATGTCTGGCCGTCCCTGAACTTCGGAAGCCCCGCATTCGCCTGTACGAGCATGGGGATCGTCGCCACGGACAGCATCTCCTTTACGATCGGCATGAGCTCCGAAGGACCGAGCGAGCAGTTTACGGCGACCATGTCAGCTCCGAGCCCCTCGATCAGGGTTACCGCCTGGACAGGCGAAGCACCGGTCAGCATCTTGCCGTTATCCTGGAAAGTGACCGATGCGATGACCGGCTTGTCAGAATTCTCCTTTACCGCCAGGAGTGCCGCCTTTACCTCATAAAGATCAGTCATCGTCTCAATGATAAACGCGTCGAAAAGGCCGCTCTTCTCGGCTATGACTACCTCTTCTTTGAAGATGTCTATGCACTCTTCAAAATCAAGATCCCCGAGAGGCTTCAGGAGCCTTCCCGTAGGTGCCATGTCGTAGAAGATGAACGCATCTTCCGACGGCTTCTTCCCGCATGAAAGGACTGCCTCACGGGCATTTTTGCCTGCGGCCGTTATGACATCCTCGAGTGAGGGACCGTCCCCGTTTATATGGAGCCTGTCCGCTCCGAAAGTATTCGCCGTTACACAGAACGCTCCCGCGTTCAGATAATCCTCATGGATCGATCTTACGAGCGCGGGATCCGTTATGTTTATGACTGTACTGTTCTGACCTGCCTTCACTCCCCTTGCCTGGAGCTGCGAGCCGAACCCTCCGTCAAATACTATGTACTGTTTTCCTATCAGTTCTCTTATTCCCATCCGTCTCTCTTTCTGACCGCATATGCCGTGACGGCAAGTGCAGCAAAGGATCTTCATGCCTCTAATAAATATAAAATAAAAGGGGAGACAGTTCAACTAAAATTGACAGAAAAGATCAGCCTATCGCATTGAAGATGATGCAGCCGACGATAAGCGCGGGAATGGCAAGGAGTATCACGGCGAAAAGCACCGCCAGCCTCAGTGCGCCCTTTGCCTTCTCGATGACATCGGCCCCCTGTTCGAGCATATCTACTCCTGACCTTATCGTATCGACACCGGTCCTTATCTCATCCTTCTTGAGCTGATATTCCGTATCTATCTTTTTCTTCTCGATCTCCGCCTCGGCATTCGCCTTCGCAACGGCCGTCTCACGGTCGCGCCTGAGCCTCTCTGCCTTGACTTCGTCAGACTCGTTCAGGAACTGTTTCGAACCGCAGAATTCACACATCGTGAACTCGTGATCCGGATCTATCATCATCTCCGCTCCGCACTGCGGGCATTTCATAGCAACAAGATTTCCCATAACTGTCCCTTTCGACGTTTTTAATTATGATATCACATCCGCCTTCAGATGAGGCCGTCCTCAAACTTCCTGTCCCTGAAATAATAGTATCTGTCTTCTTCCGTGATCTCCCTTATTACCCTGCAGGGATTCCCGGCCGCGATAACATTGGCGGGGATGTCTTTCGTTACGACGCTCCCTCCTCCTATGACCGCATTGTCACCGATCGTGACGCCCGGCATGATACATGCATTCCCGCCGATCCAGACACTGTTGCCGATCGTTATGTCAATTCCGTATTCATATCCCGTATTCCTCGTCTCGGGATGTACCGGATGACCCGCGGTATAGATCGCGACATTGGGTGCGATCTGCGCATTGTCGCCTATCTTTACCTTACCGACATCGAGTATCACGAGATTATAGTTCGAAAAGAAATTCTCGCCGATCTCTATGTTGTAGCCGTAATCACAGTGGAACGGAGGCTCGATGTTGAAGACTTCTCCCGTCTTTCCGAAGAGGCCCTTTATCATGGCTTTCCTCTCACCCCATCTTTCGGGCGGCAGGTTGTTATATTCATAGACTTTCTTCTGGCATTCGACGTGCTCTTCGTGAAGTCCGTCCTTCCATGCCTGGTACGGAAGATTTGCGATCATCCTCTCTTTGTGGTCCATAGGTCTCTCCTTTTCATTTACTCATAGATAGCTTTGATGCAGCAGTTGTTCGGCATCAAGTCGATACCTGCCTTTTCAGATATGGCATCATTATATCATCAACCGAAATGAACAGGCCTGAGGTTCTTCAGATGATCACGCCTTCTCGACTACCGAGACGATACCTTTGGAGCCGTCGACCGTGACGACATCGCCGGTCTTCAGGACAGTCGTAGCATTTCCGCATCCGACGACTGCCGGGATGCCGAATTCGCGTGCGACGATCGCCGCATGGGACAGAGGTGCTCCTATGTCAGTGATGATAGCCGCCGCACGCGGGAATATAGTCGTCCATCCGATGTTGGTGGCTGTTGTGACGAGGACCTCTCCCTTTTCGAGCTGTTCCGCATCATTGATGTCGGAGATCACACGGACTTTGGCGGTCACTCTGCCCGCGGCGCCGGCAAATCCCTTCACGTCGTCCGACGAACCTGCGCTTCCGTCATCACCGAAAATAAAGATGTCGCTCCTTCTACCGGGATCGTTCATCCACTCGTCCGGGTCGAACCTGCCTATTATCACGTTCGGGAAAGAAGGATATGTCAGATACTTCTCATAGGAAGACCTGCGCGCGGCGATAAGTCCGAGAGCCTCCCTGTCGCCCTGCAGGCACTCGAGCACCTCGTCGAAAGTCAGCATAAAGACATCTTCGCCGATACCGAGGACGCTGCCGCACTTCAGGTAGTATTCGCGAAGGACGCAGAATATCCTGACTCCTTCGCTCCTGACGTGCTCACGTGCAGCGTTGGCCTTATTGAACTTCGCTATCTTCTTGTCGAGCCATCTGACCTTTCCCGGATAGGATTGGGCGAACTCATCCCTCGCCTTTTGTGACTCCTGCTCCTGGGCCTTCTTCATCTCATGGACATTGATCCCGCTTTCCCTGTGACGTTCGAGCGCATTCTGCGGAAACGACGGATCCTCATAAGGGTAAGGCAGCATCAGTTCCATCTCGTTGACATGTCTGTGTCCGCACTGGTTAACATATTCTTCGGATGTGATCTTTCCCTCAGCCAGGTCCTCGAGAAGGAGCATCGGCTTCATGCTGTCGATGACGTCGAGCGATCCTGCGAGAAGGCGTGTTGCAAGCTCCTCACCGCAGACCTTTTCGATCGACGATCTCGTCGCGAAAAGAGGCAGCAGGTTCGCACCCTTCACGACCTCTCCGAGAGATGTGTTTATAAACGGTATTCCGACATCATTCCACAGATCGTAAAGCCCCTCCGCCGTATCTGTCGATGCTATCATCTGACGGATCTTCGGCACTGCGGAGAGGCCCATGTCCTTCTTCTTTTTCTTCGGGCGCAGAAGATGAAGGAGAGTCCCCCACATCTTCCTTCCCGACATGGGAAAGACAGGTATCTCAGTTCCTTCCGGAAGAGTCCCCGCGATATCCTTTATCGCGGATGAAGCTCTCTTCCTGCTCATGCCGAGAGCCATGAACGCGGAGCATGTAACGCTCACGTTCAGATATGCCTGTCCCATTATGTTATCGATAAAATACGGCATGCCGAGAGCATTCGATACCTTGCCCATTATGCTGTATGTAAGCGGCGATACGGGTCTCATGAATATCTCGCCGACATTCGTCTTTGTCAGCAGCAGTTCACCGCGCAGGCTTCCGTTCAGGCAGTATGTCTTCTCGTCCCCTCCCCTGAGAGTCGTTATCGGACGGGCCTGAAGTATATATACTTTCCCGCCTGACACCGCCCACTCGATATCCATCGGCATTCCCCACAGATCCCTTATCTTTGCACAGTATCTGAAGAGCTTTTTCGCATAGGGAGAGAATTCTTCGTCACCTTCATATGAGTACTTCATCGCGTCGAAAAAGAACTCCTTCGCATCTGCATTTCCCGATACTAAAAGTTCGCCCTCTCCCTTTACGTAATTTCCGGTCATACGCGCGGCGCTTCCCGTGATGACATCGCTCGTAAATACCACTCCCGCGAACTCGGGCTTCACGAATTCCTGGATGACTACCGCTATGCCCTCCTTTTCGACGTCGCGCGAACGGGCATATTCCTCTACCCTCCTGCTCGATGCCGAGTCCTGGACATACCTTACGGCCTGTTCTATGTCCTCAGGCTTAACATCAGTCAGCGTCTCATATGCTCCTGCGAAAGAAGCCTCGCTGCCGTCCTCGTTCAGAGCCGAAGATCTGACCGCATATGTTCCCTTCAGGCTGCCGGTTATTGCGCGGACTTCCGAAGCATCCGACCCTTCAGTCAGGATATATCCCGGCGGCACCGGAAGTCCTGCTTCCGTCAGTCTTATCAGCGACGCGCCCTTGCCGCCGCACTTAACGATATCGTCTTTTTTTATGTCACAGAATCCCGCGATCATATCAGTCCTCCAGCATCAGATCTATCTGCAGATCTATGATCTTATGTATCTCTTTTCTTATGTCCTTACCAAGGAACTTCGACATGTCGTCTATCCTGTAGATCAAAAGCTGCGTCATAGACGAAAGCTGATACGAAATGAGCTTTTTCTCCCATTCCTCTTTCCGATCCCCGTAATGTGCGCTCACCAGCGGCAGGCTACCGAGTCCCAGATCAAGATCGCGGTTCAGGAGCACATATCCCGTCAGCGCCCTCGTAAACTTGTAGCTGTTCAGGAAATAATCCGCGACCGTATAGTGAAGCTTCCTGAGCATCTCCTTGGGAGGAAGGTCACTTCCCATAACGTCGTTGATCCCGAGTTTTTTCTTATACTCTTTCTCATCCTTCCTTGCCGCCTCGAAAAGCAGCGCCTCCCTCGAACCGAAGCAGTAGTTGATCATGGAGAGCCTTACGTCAGCGCGATCGGCGATCGCCCTTGAAGTTACCTCCGACGGATCAGTACATTCCTTCATGAGGGCATATGCCGCCTCTGTCAGCTTATCTTTTGTTATCTGGAGTTTCTCGTCTTTCTTCACTTTTGCCTCCGCATGCGGACCCGAAGTACATGTGCACGGCCCGGCCTCACGATCATATTATTGAACACGTTCAATAATATGTCAACACCATATTTTTTAACTTTAAGTCTGGTTTAAGGTTGCGCTGATAGACTCATCTCAGAAACGGAGGAAACAAAGATGGATTACCTTAATACCTTTAAGAGATATGAGATCAAATATATCCTTACCTCTTCAGAGCGAAATGATCTCTGCAGGCTGATAGACGGCAGGATGAAGATCGACAGATACGGTCACACCACGATCCGTAATATCTACTACGATACCGATAATTACAGGATCATCCGCTCTTCACTCGAGAAGCCGCTGTACAAGGAAAAGCTCAGGGTAAGGAGCTACGGCAGGATAAAAGAAGACGACAATGTATTTATCGAACTTAAGAAGAAATACGAATCTGTCGTCTATAAAAGACGTATCGCACTTCCCGAGAGGATGGCTTACGAATGGCTTGCAAAAGGAGGCCCCCAGCCTGTCAGATTACAGATAGCAGATGAGATCGGATACTTCAGGGATTTCTACGAGGGCCTCAGACCGTCGGTCTTTCTGTCATATGAAAGGGAAGCCTATACCCCGGAGGATCAAAGCGACTTAAGGATCACTCTCGATTCCAATATCATCGCAAGGAACTATGACCTGTCACTTCTGTGCGGAGTATACGGCGGCAATGTCATCGACAGGGACCTCACGGTACTTGAGGTCAAGACTACCGGATCGATGCCTCTGTGGCTTATCAGGTTCCTGAACGAAAACGGGATACACAAAACCTCATTTTCGAAGTATGGAATGTGCTATATGAACCTCATCAGACTGCAAAACGATTTCTCGAAAGGAGTACTTCTTTATGCCTGATATTTACAAATACCTCATGGGAAATACCGAAATAACGATGACTGCATTTCTCGTTCCGGTCATTTCATCACTGATCATGGGGCTTCTCCTGTCCCTCATACACAAGTTCAGGAACAGATACACGGGAAGCTTCGCAGTAACACTTGCCATCCTGCCTGCGGTCGTATGCACGGTCATAATGGCAGTTAACGGCAACATAGGAGCGGGAGTTGCAGTTGCCGGAGCCTTCTCCCTCGTAAGGTTCAGATCAGCTCCGGGAAACGCCAGGGAGATAGGGACGCTCTTCACTGCAATGGCGGCCGGGCTTCTCGCTGGAATGGGATACATAATATATGCATTCACATTTGTTGCCATCATAGGCGCTGCTATCATCCTGTACAGTATCTCAGGTCTTGCAGATCATAAAGAGGATCCTCTCCGCAGAAGCCTCAGGATCACTATCCCGGAGGATCTGGATTATACCGGAGTCTTTGATGAGATCTTCGATGAATTTACAACAGATCATAAGCTCATCTCATCGAAAACGGCCAACATGGGATCGATGTTCAGGCTCACCTACGAAGTCATGCTCAGGTCAGTAAAACCGGAGAAGGAATTTATCGATAAACTTCGCGTGAGAAACGGAAACCTCGAGATAAGCATGTCCGTCCTGGAAAGCAGAGAAGCACCTGAACTTTAAGACGAATAAGGAGATCACGAAGATGAAAAAGATGAAAAAGCAATATCTGATCACAGCCATACTCGCACTTTCCCTTGCTGCGGCCGGTTGCTCCGCAGCGACTGCCGGAACATCATCATCCGATCCGTCCGGATCAGAGAGCATATCTTCTGATATGTCATATGATGAATCCTCTTCCGATACGATCGAACTGTCCGACTCTGACGGTAAAGCCGAAATAACAGAAGGCGGAACATACATCATCACAGGCTCAACGTCAGACGGCATGATAACGGTATCGGCAGATAAGGATGAAGAAGTCATTCTGGTCCTGAGAGATGTTTCCATATCAAGCTCCGATTCGGCACCGATCTTTGTAAGTTCGGCGGACAAATTATACATAACACTGGAAGGCGATAATACCCTGAGCAACGGCGGTGCGTTCGATACAGTTGACGGTGAGGAGATCGATTCCGTCATCTACTGTAAGACAGATCTTATTATCGGCGGAACGGGAACACTCGGCATCACTTCTCCTTCAGGTCATGCGATCGTATGCAAGGACAAAATGACCATATCGGGAGGAACATTCGATATCACTTCGGGAGAAGACGGTATCAATACGAATGATTCGCTTACGATAAGCGACGGGACATTCGATATCACATCGGGTGATGATGCTGTCCATACAGACGGCACACTCCTAATCGATTCAGGCACATTCAATATATCTGCAGCCGAAGGCCTTGAAGGGACCGTTGTCATTATAAATGACGGTGATATTACGATAAGCGCATCCGACGATGGGATCAATGCGGCCCAAAAGAGCGACGAACTCTCACCATACGTCGAGATCAACGGAGGAACGATAGATATAACGATGGGCTCAGGAGATACCGACGGTATCGATTCCAACGGCGATATCATAATCAACGGAGGTGTGATAAGCATCAATGGTCAGTCGGCCTGCGACTATGACGGCAAAGCGGAGCTCAACGGAGGAACACTGATCCTTAACGGCGAGGAATCGGATACCATACCGAATCAGTTTGCGGGCGGAGAAGGCTTCCCCGGAAATTTCCCCGGAAATGGTGAACTGCCTGAAGGATTCGAACCTCCCGAGGGAGATCCTCCCCAGGGGATGCCAGGAGGAAAACGCACTCAGGAATGATGTATAATCCTTAGTAAGAAAACAGTGAGGTATCCTTATGCGCATCCTTTTGGCTGAAGATGAGAAGTCATTATCCAGAGCACTGACTGCCATACTTACCAGGAACAGCTTTTCGGTCGATGAGGTCTATGACGGCGAGGAAGCTGTATCCTATATCATGACAGGTGACTACGACTGCGTCATCCTCGATGTAATGATGCCAAAAAAAGACGGCTTCGAAGTCCTTAAGAGTATCAGAGCAAAAGGCATCACTGTCCCCGTACTGATGCTTACTGCAAGGTCCCATGTCGATGACAAGGTACAGGGACTGGATCTTGGAGCCAATGATTATCTCACAAAGCCGTTCGATTCCAGAGAACTTCTCGCCAGGATCAGAGCCATAACGAGAACGGTGACACCTGCCGCCGATAACAATCTGAGATACGGAAACCTCACATTGAACAGAGGTACATTTGAGCTCTCCACTCCCAAGTCTTCGGTCAGGCTCGCGGCCAAGGAATTCCAGATGATGGAATATCTTATGTCCAATCCCGGAGTCCTTATCTCCACCGAGAAATTTATGGATAAGGTATGGGGACTGGATTTTGACGGGGATATCAACATCGTCTGGACGAATCTTTCTTATCTTCGTAAAAAACTCGTGCAGATCGATGCAGATGTAAAGATCAAGGCTACGCGCAATGCAGGATATTCACTGGAGACGGAAAGATGATAAGGAAGCTTCGGATAAAGTTTGCATTATCGGCGATCATATCAGTCCTTCTGGTACTGATCCTTCTTGTCGGCGGGATAAACCTCTTCAACTACAGAAAGATAGTATCTGACAGTGACAGAGTCCTTGAGATCCTGGCTGACAACAGAGGCAGGTTCCCTGATCCGGTGATGAGAGAAGGTCCTCCCGGAAGAAGGGATAACGACAGGATAGATTCTCCTGAACTCTCTTTTGAAACGAGATATTTCAGTGTTGCCTTTGACGAAGACGGCAGCATCCTGTTCACCAATACCGGGATGATCTTTGCTGTCTCTCCCGAGGTCGCAGAGGAATATGCAAAGGAAGTAATGGATTCAGGACGTTCCAAAGGATTCATCGGCGATTACAGATATACTTCTGTCAGTTACGGCGACGGAACTGACATGGTCATCTTCACCGACTGCGGACCGAGCCTTGCCAACTTCCGTAACTTCAGAAACGTCAGTCTCATTATCTCGGCAGTATGTCTGTTCATCGTAGGTATTGCCGTATCCCTCATCTCGGGCAAAGCTGTCAGGCCTGTGGCCGAGAGTTACGAGAAGCAGAGACGCTTCATTACGGATGCAGGCCACGAGATCAAGACACCGCTTGCGATCATCAATGCGGATTCTGATGTACTGATGACAGATATCGGGGAAGATAACGAGTGGCTCAACGACATAAGGAAACAGACCGAAAGACTGACGGAACTCACGAACGAACTCGTGCTCCTTACAAAGATGGAAGAGGGATCGTCTTCCCTGGTAATGGAAAGGATAGATCTGTCATCACTTGCTGATGATCAGGCTGATTCTTTCATGGTCCTTGCCTCGGCAGGAAACAAAGAACTCGTTAAGGATATCGATCCGGACATCAGTATAAACGGAGATAAAAAAGCAATATACGAACTGCTTTCTATCCTCCTCGATAACGCGGTCAAGTATTGTCCCGAAGGCAAGACGATAACTGTAAGCTGCCGTAAGGATGAAAAGTATGCCCGTATCGAAGTTGCTAATGACACACAGGACGACATAAAGGAAGACAGTCTTAATGATCTTTTCGACAGGTTCTACAGGACTGATGCATCCAGAAATTCCGAGACCGGCGGTCACGGCATCGGACTGTCGATAGCAAAAGCCATAGTCGAGGCTCACAGGGGCAGGATCACCGCTTCCAAGGACAAGCCTTATTCCATCAGGTTCACGGCATACTTCAGGCTCTGATAACAGCTGTTTTTTCTCATTGTGTAATAGCAGACGGTTTGATGAGTTCTATAACAGGGTCAGGAACCAGATAGATTCGCTCGTGGAAACGGATCCTACGGCATTCTATACATATGACGAATATGAAACTGCAGCTGATATCTTCTATGAGACTGTTATGCTCCGTTTTGAGAGCATAGAAGGCCAGCTGTCAGGACAGATCCCTTCAACAGATGAAGGACAGCGAAAAGACTCTTCATCACTCATCGATGCGTCTCATCTTGATCTGAAGCTGATGGGAGAATTCGATATGGGCGGAAACTCCGGCGGAAGCGAAAAGAGCATCAGCCGGGACAGTTCCCAAGAGGACTCTGATAAGGAAAACAACTCCGGCAGTACAGATAAAAACAATAGGCCTGACGGATTCGATAAAGAAAAGATCCCCGGGGATTTCCAGAAAGGCGGTATGCCGGGCGGTATCAGCCCGGATTCCGTTCCCGAAGGATTTGGCGGCCCTCAGTCTTCAAATAACGGAAGCAAAATGATCTTCGGCATTTGCTTTGTCGTCATGATCTCTTCGTTACTGATCATGAAAAAATATAAACGAAGAAAATATAGGGCATCGCAAAAGGCCGGGGACTGACCGCCCGATAAATGAAGCAGATCACATCAGCGCACAGTTGAAGTCAGTATAACTGTCGGCAAGAACAAAACGGATAGAGTGTTCATTGGTAAAGAAAACGCAGATGGATGACCGGTAATGAAAAGGGCTCGGAGATGTAAGCCCCGAGCCTTGTTCATTGTTCTTGTAACTGTTCTTTAGCCTTCAATGGCGATCGTTGTGTTGGAAGGAAGAGCCTTAAGTT
>JAFXMZ010000009.1 GCA_017529925.1 Clostridiales bacterium | reverse complement strand
GCAGCAGGCGCAGCAGCAATGGGCGCAGCAGCCGTAGCAGGTGCAGCGGCAGCTCAGGCAGGATGGACATGCGAGTGCGGTAAGGGCGGCAACACAGGTAAGTTCTGCAGCGAATGCGGAAAGCCTCAGCCGGCTCCTGCAGCAGCAGGCGGCTGGACATGTGAGTGCGGCGCAGTGAATACAGGTAAGTTCTGCAGTGAGTGCGGAAAGCCTCAGCCTGCGGCAGCTCCCACATCATGTCCTCAGTGCGGATACACACCCGCTGACGGAAAGTTCGGAAAGTTCTGCCCTGAGTGCGGACACAAGTTCGAGTGATCCTGAAAATGAATCAATGTGACTAAGGCACCCCGCCGCGAGGCGGGGTGTTTTATTGTGCCCGGGATCTGATCCGGGGAGACACGGCACGGATGGATGAAAAAAAGATGATAATTCATTATCGAAAACGGCAAAAAACGGTGTCATCTCTTTCTTTGGGTGTTTTTTGGACAAAAATGTACTATAATGCTCTATACGCTTTTTAATCAAGAGAAAGAGAAGAGGTAGTCAAGATGGCTAAAGTTACTTTCCGTGACAATCTTTGCAAGGGCTGCGGCCTTTGTGTCTATGCCTGTCCCAAGAAGATCCTCGAACTCGACAAGACAAGACTGAATGACAAGGGTTATCACCCTGCGGTCTGCACGGATCCGGATTCATGTATCGGATGCACATTCTGCGCCGTACAGTGCCCCGATTCCGTCATCATGGTCGAAAGGTAAGGTGACTGGTATGGCACAGAAAAGAGTATTGATGAAAGGAAACGAGGTAATCGCCGAAGCTGCACTTCGTGCCGGCTGCAGGAATTACTTCGGTTACCCTATAACCCCCCAGACTGAGGTCATGCATTACATGGCCAAGAAGATGGTTCAGATCGGCGGTAATTTCGTACAGGCCGAGAGTGAAGTATCTGCTATAAACATGGTCTACGGAGCAGCTGCTGCCGGAGCGAGAGCCATGACGTCTTCATCGTCGCCGGGAATCTCCCTCAAGCAGGAAGGTATCTCGTATATCGCAGGTGCAGAGCTTCCCGCTGTTGCTGTTAATATCGTAAGAGCAGGCCCGGGTCTCGGAGGAATCCTTCCTTCACAGGGTGACTACTGGCAGGCTACAAAGGGCGGCGGACACGGTGATTACAGAAATCTCGTAATCGCACCTGCTTCCGTACAGGAGCTCTACGAACTTACTGTAGAGGCGTTCAACCTTGCAGATAAGTACAGGATGCTCGTCATGATCTTGGGCGACGGTACGCTCGGCCAGATGATGGAGCCTGTCGCATTCAGGGATGAAGAGCCCATAGAGAAGATCGAGAAGCCCTGGGCTGCAACCGGAAGAGGCGGAAGGAAGACCCACAATATGATCACTTCCATCTATATCGATCCCGATGAGCTCGAGGCGAAGAACAGGGAACTTCAGGAGAAGTATAAGTATATCGAGGAGAACGAGGTAAGGTACGAGGCATACGGACTTGAGGATGCCGAGATCGTTATCACGGCCTTTTCGACATGCTCGAGAATATGTAAGAACGTCATCAGACAGGCGGCTGAGCAGGGTATCAAGGTCGGAATGATCCGTCCTATTACGCTCTGGCCGTTCCCTTCGAAAGTGATCGCAGAGGCTGCGGCAAGGGACAACGTCAAGGCTTTCCTTGATATTGAGCTTTCTGCAGGTCAGATGGTAGAGGATGTACGTCTTGCGGTCGAGGGAAAAAAGCCCGTTCACTTCTACGGAAGGATGGGCGGTAATCTCCCTACACAGAAGGAGATCCTCGACAAGATAATAGAGATCCACAATGATCCGGAAGGAGGTAAGGTATAATGGCGATCGTATTTCAACCTACGGAAGGCCTGACCGAGAAGCCTTTCCATTACTGTCCCGGATGTAATCACGGAATAATCCACAGGATAATCGCCGAGTCTATGGTGGAGATGGGGATCCTCGAGGATACCGTTTCCGTCGCATCGGTAGGATGTACCTACAACAGCTATGAGTATTTTTCGTGTGATGCCGTACAGGCTGCTCACGGAAGAGCTCCCGCAGTCGCTACGGGTATAAAGAGAACGCTCAAGGACAAGATCGTCTTCACATATCAGGGAGACGGAGACCTTGCATCTATAGGTACCGCGGAGATAGTTCATGCTGCTGCAAGAGGAGAGAAGATCACGGCATTCTTCGTAAATAATGCCGTATATGGAATGACATCCGGTCAGATGGCTCCTACGACCCTTCTCGGACAGGTAACGACGACTTCACCTTTCGGAAGAGATGCTTCCTATCAGGGATATCCTATCAATGTATCGGAGCTCATCTCACAGCTTACCGGAGCCGTATATGTAGAGCGTGTATGCCTCACTGACTTCAAGAATATCCAGAATGCCAAGAAGGCTGTTCAGAAGGCTTTCAAGGTGCAGCAGGCAGGACTCGGTTTCTCCATGGTAGAGTTCCTCTCCACATGTCCCACGAACTGGGGCAAGGAGCCCGTTGAGGCTATGGAATGGCTCAAGGAGAAGATGATCCCCCAGTATCCCCTCGGATGCTTCAAGGGACAGGACATCGATTTCAATAACCTCGGCAAGGCCGAAGAGAAGGGAGCGTGATCTTATGGTCGACTTCTCGATAATACTTGCCGGATTCGGCGGACAGGGAATCCTCTCTGCAGGAAAGATGGCAGCTGAGGCAGCTCTCTACGAGGGCAAGGAAGTATCATGGTTCCCTTCATACGGACCTGAGATGCGAGGCGGTACGGCCAACTGCTCGGTCGTTATCTCGGACGAGCCCATCGGTTCGCCTGTCGTTAACGATGCAGATGTCGTTATCTGCCTTAATCAGCCTTCCATGGAAAAGTTCGAGCCCGTTATCAAGCCGGGCGGAATACTGATAATCGACTCTTCTCTCATCCACATCAAGCCGACGAGAGACGATATCAGGTTCATCCCCATGAATGCGTCTGAGATAGCTAACGATCTCGGCAATATGGCTTTCGCAACGATCTCGATGCTCGGATGCCTTTCAAAGGCTACAGGCTGCTTCAAGAGAGAGTCCTTTGAGTCTGCTCTCTACGAGGTCCTTCCCGAAAGAAGGCATAAGCTCATCCCCGGAAATGTCGAGGCTTTCGACAGGGGAGCCAAGTTTGCTGACTGATCCGAAGGTCACTTCGAAAATGATCACATCCGGCAGGTAATATCCCTGCCGGATGTTTTTTATTTTCGGGAATGCATTAAAATGTCAAAAGTAGTATACTATTTAAAATATGCTGTGAGGCGGAAAGGGGATCTGTTTATGGAAATGTTCAGAGAGATCAAGGAACATCTGATCTATAACCTGATCCCTTTCTGGAAGAACCTCAGAGACGATACCTACGGCGGCTTTTACGGCAGGGTCGATTCGAGCGGTAAGGTCTATCCTGATGCAGAGAAGAGCTGTATCGTGAACAGCAGGATACTGTGGTTCTTTTCGAGCTGCTATAACCTCTGCAGGGAGGGTATAATCTCCGAGAACAGGCTCTCCGAAGCAGGATGTTCTTCCGCCGATCTTATCGATGACGCGAGATATGCTTTTGATTTCCTGAAAGATGCATTTGTTGACCGTGAGTATGGCGGAGTCGTCTGGTCCGTGACATGCGACGGGAAGATGCTCGATACCACCAAACATACGTATAATCAGGCTTTTGCGGTATATGCACTGACGGCTTATTATGAAGCGTCGGGTGATGATGAAGCCGTGAAGCTCGCCAGATATATCAAGAATTCGATCGAGTCTCATCTGTCGGACGGCAACGGATATCTCGATCAGTTCAGCCGCGGATTTGACCGCGTTACGAACGATAAGCTCTCCGAGAATAACGTTACCGCAGAGAGGACAAAGAACTCCCTGATAAACGTAATGGAGGCATATACCGAGATATTCCGCCTTACCGGTGACATCATCATCAAGGAGAAGATCATAGAGATCCTGAACACCTTGAAAGACAGGATGTTCAATCCTTCGAAGGACCGTCTGGAGGTCTTTTTCGACAGGGATTATAATTCGCTCATCGACCTTCATACATATGGTCACGACATCGAGATATCATGGCTTCTGGACAGGACTCTCGATGCCATCGGAGAACGTGATTCACAGCCTGAGATAAGTGAGATGTCGAGGCGCATCGCAGATAAGGTGAAGGAGGTTGCCTTCGACGGCAGATCCGTGTCTTATGAATGTGAGAACGGGGTCGTCAATCCTGCCCGTGCATGGTGGGTCCAGGGCGAGGCTTTCACCGGTTTCCTGAATGCTTACATGAAGGACAGGAGCCGCACTGATATGCTCGAGGCAGCGGAGGCTGTCTGGGGATTTATCAGGGACTATATCATCCCCAGTACGGATGGTCCTTCAGAATGGTACAATGAAGTTTCTGCTGACGGTATACCCGATCTTACGAAAGATATCGTGGATCTCTGGAAGGGACCTTTCCACAGCGGCAGGATGTGCATCGAGGCGATAAAGAGATACGAGGCACTCGGCATCTGATCCGTTTTTTGTTCATATTGCCTTGCAAATGAGGAGATGCTTCGCATTAATTGTGAAGTATTTGTAAAATTGCACAAACGGAGCCTTTAGATTCGCAATTTTTTTGTATTTTTAGTTGGTATTTGACCCGCTTATATTATATAATCTTTTATATGCAGAGGGGCCTCGGGACCGTTGTAGTCACGAGCCCTTAATAACGGCGGAGGATTAATGATGGATCACGCATATCTATTTAACCGCGGTGAAGATTACATGGTATATAATTTTCTCGGCGCACATCCGACGACCGACGGAAACGGGAATGCCGGATATGTGTTCAGAGTATGGGCCCCCAAGGCCTATTCCGTCAGCGTTATCGGTGATTTCAACGACTGGGAAGCTGATGCTGCTCCTATGTTCAGACTCGGTCAGACAGGAGTATGGGAAACGACAGTCATGGGTGCCAGACAGTGGGACCGTTACAAATACAGGATCATAGGAGCCGACCAGAGGATCTACGATAAGGGAGATCCGTATGCAAGGCATTTCGAGACGAGACCGAATAATGCTTCGATCCTCTACGATCCGAATGATTATGAGTGGGGCGATCAGGAGTACAGGAAGAATAAGCCTGATGCTCTAGCACCTCAGCCTATCAACATTTATGAGATCCATCTCGGTTCCTGGAGAAAGCATCCGGACGGAAACTTCTTCTCCTACAAGGAACTTGCCATCGACCTCGTAGATTACTGCAGGAAGATGAACTATACACATATCGAGCTCATGCCGATCCTCGAGCATCCTCTCGATGCATCATGGGGATATCAGGTCACCGGATATTATGCCGTTACGAGCAGATTCGGAACACCTGCTGACTTTAAGTATTTTGTCGATATCCTTCACCAGAACGGCATATCGATCATCCTTGACTGGGTTCCCGCACATTTCCCGAAGAATCTCGAAGGACTCGTAAGATTTGACGGAACACCCTGTTATGAATATTCAGATCCCAGGATCGGCGAACACAGGGAGTGGGGTACATACGTATTCGATTATTCCAAGAATGAGGTCATCTCCTTCCTTATCTCGAATGCGATCTTCTGGCTTAATGAATTCCATATCGACGGACTCCGTGTAGATGCTGTTTCCAGCATGCTCTACAGGGACTACGGAAGACAGTCCTATATCCCGAATAAGTACGGAGGAAATGAGAACCTCGAAGCGATAGAATTCTTCAAGAAGCTCAACGGAACTGTCAGGGCTAACTATCCCTCCGTAATGATGATCGCCGAGGAGTCCACTGCATGGCCCAAGGTATCTCATCCTGTAGAAGAGGGCGGACTCGGATTTACTCATAAGTGGAATATGGGATGGATGCACGACACGCTCGATTATTTCTCAACTGATTCCTATGCGAGAGGATGGCATCACGACCAGTTCTGCTTCTCGATGATGTATGCATTCTCCGAGAATTATGTACTTTCGCTGTCGCATGACGAAGTCGTTCACGGAAAGTATTCACTGATCGATAAGATGCCGGGTGACGTATGGCGTAAGTTCGCTTCGCTGCGTACTCTTTTCCTTTATCAGATGAGCCATCCCGGTGCGAAGCTCAATTTCATGGGTGCAGAGTTCGGTCAGTTCATAGAGTGGCGTTTCTATGAGGAGCTCCAGTGGTTCATGCTCGATTTTGAATCCCACAGGCTCCTTCAGGATTTCTGTTCGAAGCTCAACAGGTTCTATATCGATCATCCCCAGCTCTGGCGTGATGACCACACATGGTCGGGCTTTGAGTGGATCGATGCTTCCGATACGCTCAATAACGTTTTCGTTTATGCAAGGAAGAGCCCCGAGCAGTCCGAGAATGATATCTATGTAGCACTCAATATGGTGCCTCAGCCTCTCGAGGAATATAAGATCCCGGTATACGAGCTCGGAACATATAAGCTCGTGATGAATACGGATGATATGTCATACGGCGGAAGCGGATATCCCACCGGTGTCAATCCTGATCTTACTTTCGAGGCGATAGACGAGCCCTATAACGGAAAGCCTTATCACGTAGCAATCAATATCCCGCCTCTTGCAGGAATCTACTTCATGAAGGTCGCAGACCCCGTGAAGCCCGAGGCTCCGAAGAAGACCGCGTCAAAGAAAGCTCCCGCCAAGAAGACGGCAACAGGGAAGACTGCAAAGAAGGCGGCAACAGCCGCGAAGAAGGATCCCGGGAAGTCCTCTGCGAAGAAGTCTTCCACTTCAGCGGGAACGAGAAAAGAGAAATAAAAAGTTTACATATAACCGGAGGTATTTATTATGGCAAAAGCTGATGTCGTTGCAATGATACTTGCAGGAGGGCAAGGTGCAAGGCTCGGAGTACTGACTAAGAGGATCGCGAAGCCGGCTGTTCCGTTTGGAAGCCGTTACAGGATCATCGATTTCCCGCTTTCGAACTGCGTTAATTCGGGTATCGAGATCGTAGGTGTTCTTTCACAGTATCAGCCGCTCGCACTTAATACATATGTAGGTAACGGACATCCGTGGGACCTCGACCGTAACAATGCAGGTGCATATATCCTTCCGCCTTATCAGAGAGCAGGCGAGAGCAGCTGGTATAAGGGTACTGCGAATGCGATATTCCAGAACAAGGATTTCATTGATGACTGCAATCCCGAATATGTAGTCGTACTCTCGGGTGACCACATCTATAAGATGGATTATTCCGCTATGCTCAAGAGCCATATCGAGAAGGGCGCAGATGCTACTGTTGCAGTATATGAAGTACCGTGGGAAGAGGCTCCCAGATTCGGTATCCTCAATACAGAGGGCGACGATGCTATCGTTGAATTTGAAGAGAAGCCCAAGCAGCCCAAGAGCAATCTCGCATCGATGGGTGTCTATATTTTCACATGGTCTACACTGCGCGATGCACTCATCAGAGATGAGGCTGATCCCGAATCGAGCAACGACTTCGGTAAGAACATCATCCCGATGCTCTTGAATGACGGAAAGAAGCTCTTCGCCTACAGATTCTCCGGTTACTGGAAGGATGTCGGAACGATCTCATCCCTCTGGGAGACGAATATGGATATCCTTGACAAGCCTGAGGATATCAACCTTGTTGACAGGTCATGGAAGATCTTCTCCAGGAACCCTGTCAAGCCTTCGCAGTTCATCGGTACTGAAGGAAAGGTTACCAATTCCGCACTTACGGACGGATGCAGGATCTACGGAGACGTTAAGCATTCCGTTCTCTCCGAGTCCGTAGTCGTCGAGAAGGGTGCAGTCGTTAAGGACTGTGTTCTCCTTCCGGGTGTTGTCGTCAAGGAAGGCGCACATATCGAGAGATGTATCGTTGATTTCGGTACGATAATCGGTAAGGATGTCAAGGCGGGACCGAGTATCGAGGGTGAAGGACCTTATACAAATCACAAGATCTGTTCCGAAGGCATCTGTGTTTTCGAGAGAAGCCTCAAGATAAAGGACGGCGCGGTCATCCCCGCCAACAGCATGATCGATTCCGACATCGAAGTATCGGATGAAGAGAATGTTATCGAGAGCACATTCAGAGTGTAAAAAAGGAAGCGGAGGATAAGACAAAATGTTCAATAATGTAATGGGCCTTATACTGGCCGACAACAAGAAGATATCTCTCGGTGAGCTTTCCGGCCCCAGAGCCCTGTCAGCTATCCCTTTCGGAGGCAGATACAGGATCATCGACTTCATGCTCTCCAATATGGTCAATTCGGGAGTAAAGAATGTCGGTGTACTCACATATAACAAGTACAAGTCACTCATGGATCACCTCGGCACCGGTGCTGCATGGAGCCTTGACCGTAAGAATGACGGACTTCATATCCTTCCTCCTTACGTCAATTCCGAGGCGACGAATATCAACGGTGATGAGGAGCTCGCAGGTGTACTCGATTTCCTTCGTACATCGAGAGCGACATACATTATCGTAGCTGCCAGCAATGTTGTGCTCAATACGACATTTGACGATATGATCAGATCCCATGAGAACAGCGGCGCTGACCTGACGGTAATGTACAACAGGGATGCTACAAAGTACGGCAGCCCCAGCTACATCCTCGATGTGGATGATGACGGATTCGTAAAGGATATGCTCTACAATCCCCAGAAGTCTTCTTCCAACAAGTGCAGTCTCGGTATCATATGCCTCAGAAGAGACATGCTCGTTGATATCATCTCAAAGCAGATGAGCCACGGTCTCACACACTTCGGTATCCATTCGATGGTAAAGATGTTCGACGAGATCAAGGTGCATGCTTATGAATATAAGGGCACTGCTCTCAGGATCAACAGCGTACAGGGCTATTTCAATTCATCGATGTCACTCCTTGACGAGTCTGTCAGGAATGACCTCTTCTGGAGCGGCAAGCCCATCTATACAAAGGTCAAAGATGAAGCGCCTACGCTTTATTTTGATAATGCTGACGTCTCTGATTCCATCATCTCAGACGGCTGCAGGATATACGGAAACGTCGAGAACTCGATCATATTCAGAAGCGTTACGATATCCAAGAATACAACTCTCAAGAACTGCGTGGTAATGCAGGATGTACACATCTCTGAGAATTGTCATCTCGAGAATGTTATCCTCGACAAGAATTCGTTCGTAAGACCGGGCGTAAGGCTTGTCGGACATCATGATTATCCCGTAGTAATAGGAAAGGGGGCAGGGATCTGACATGAAAGACATCAAGGTTTTATTTGCATCATCGGAGGTTTCTCCTTTTGCCAAGGTAGGAGGACTTGCTGACGTCGTCGGAGCTCTTCCCGTTGAACTCAATAAGGACGATATAGACGCGAGAGTCATCCTCCCTCTGTACAGGAAGATCAAGATCAAGTATCAGGACGAGCTCCAGTTCCTCGGATGGAAGATGGTACATATGGGTTGGAGATCGCTCTATGCAGGTCTGTTCCAGATCGAGAAGAACGGAACGATCTTCTACTTCGTCGATAATGAGTATTATTTCAATTTCGACCAGCTTTACGTAGAATATGTTTTCGATATCGAGAGATATTGTTTCTTCCAGAGAGCAGTACTCGATTTTATGGGTGATTTCATGAACTTCGAGCCTAATGTTCTCCACTGCAACGACTGGCAGACGGGAATGATGCCCATGCTCCTTGATGCTCACTTCAAGAAGCACGGATATCATACGAATGTACAGACGGTCTTCACGATCCATAATCTCAAATATCAGGGCGTTCATTCGATCGACGTCGTAAGAGAGATGCTCGATCTTCCTGATGAATACCTGAGGGATGAATTCTGTATCAAAGACCGTGCGATCAACTTCATGAAGGCAGGTATCGTTTATTCGAATTCCGTTACGACGGTATCCCCGACATATGCTTATGAGATCATGACCGATTATTACGGCGAAGGTCTCAACTATACGCTCCAGAGATATGCTTTCAAGGTATCTGGTATCCTTAACGGAATCAATGATCTCGAGTATAATCCCGAGACTGATGAGAAGATACCGATGAAGTACAACATCAAGACTTATAAGAAGGGTAAGGCTGCATGTAAGAAGTCTCTTCAGGAGCAGCTCAGCCTCGAGGTCAATCCCGGAGCTCCTCTTTGCGTCATGATCTCAAGGCTCGTCGACCAGAAGGGTCTCGATCTTCTTCTCTATGTTCTCGATGAGATGCTCTATGACGGAATGCAGATTGTCATCCTCGGTACGGGCGATCCTTACTATGAGAGAGCTCTTGCCGATACTGCAGCAAGGAATCCCGGAAAGATGTGCGCATGTATCGATTTTGATTCCGGCCTTGCACATACTATGTATGCGGCTGCGGATATCTTCCTTATGCCGAGCCTTTTCGAGCCGTGCGGACTTTCACAGCTCGTATCCATGGCATATGGTACTGTTCCCGTTGTAAGAGAGACAGGCGGACTCAAGGATACCGTAATCCCTTATAACGAGTTTACGGGAGAAGGAAACGGATTCTCGTTTGCCAATATCAATGCTCATGAGTTCCTCTTTGTTACAAAGTATGCATGCGATCTTTACAGAAATCATAAGGATGTCTGGGACAAGATCGTCAAGGCAGGGATGAAGGGTGACTATTCCTGGAAGAAGAGTGCAGGTGAGTATGCCGGTCTTTATTCCCTCATAACGGGAATACCTCTTCCCGAGAAGAAGGAAACTCCCAAGCCCGTAGAGGCACCTCTGTCCGCTGAAGGCGATGCTGAGGTAAAGAAGGAGGCTCCCGCTAAGAAGGCTCCTGCAAAGAAGCCCGCTGCAAAGAAGCCTACCGCGAAGAAGCCCACTGCTAAGAAAGCTGCTTCCAAGAAGGCAGCTGCACCCGCAAAAACGGAGAAAGCAGAGGATAAGAAAGACTGATGTTTCTTCATCAATCGAGGGATCCGGAATACAGACTGCCCTTCGGTGCAATGCCGACCGAAGGCGAGGTCTCGCTATATCTGGATGCCCCCGATGATGCAGATAATGTGACATTATGCTACACATACGGCCTTTATGGTTTTTCATACCATGAAGAGCCTATGTGGCCGGCATCACATAATAAAGACACGACCCGTTATGGCGTTAAGCTAATGATGCCTTCTGAGCCGTGTCTTCTTTTTTACTGGTTCCGTTTCAGACATAATGCGGTTAAGACAGAGGATGACCCTAACGTGGGCGCCGGCAAAGTTACCGAATACTATGTTGCTGAAGCGGACACTTCCCTTGGAAGCGGCAAGGTATATCATGAGCCGCCGAGGGTCGGTGCTGATGAGGATAAGTATCCCTATGCATGGCAGATCACTGTATATGATAAGGACTTCAGGACTCCGGATGCGATAAAGGGAGCTCTCATTTATCAGATATTCCCGGACAGGTTCAGGAGAGGACAGGACTATTCTTATGAGAAGATGAAAAATGCTTCTCCCAGGTCTGAGAGGATCTACCATAAGGACTGGTATGAGGATGTCGATATAAAGGGTAAGCCCGAGACGGGATATCTTGCCTGTGATTTCTATGGAGGTTCTCTCAAGGGGATCACCGAGAAGCTCGACTACATTAAGTCGCTCGGTATAGATATCATCTATCTGAATCCCATATTCGAAGCCAGATCGTCGCACAGATATGACACCGCAGACTACCTTAATGTGGACCCGATACTCGGGGGGAACAGCGCTTTCGATGAGCTCGTCAGGGAAGCATCCTCAATAGGGATCAGGATAGTCATCGACGGAGTCTTCAGCCATACCGGCGCCGACAGCAGATATTTCAACAAGTTCGGAAGATATGACGGAGTCGGTGCATATGAATCCTTCGAAAAGGGTAAGGAGAGTCCGTTCAGATCCTGGTATAACTTCTATAAGGATGAGGAAGGCAATACCTCTTATGATGCATGGTGGGGCTTTCCTGATCTTCCCAACGTAAATGAGGATGATCTTTCCTACAGAAGATTTGTCTTCGGCAAGGGAGGTATCGTTGATACGTGGACATCAAGAGGCATCGGAGGTATAAGACTCGATGTATCTGATGAGCTCCCTGACAGCTTTATCAGGCAGATGAGGGACACACTCAAAAAGAAGACGGACGGTGAGGGGATACTCATAGGCGAAGTCTGGGAAGATGCGAGCAATAAGTGCAGCTACGGTTCATACAGGGATTTCATGCTCGGCAGAACACATGACAGCGTAATGGGATATACTTTCAGGACTGCTCTTCTCGATTTCCTGAACGGTTATATCGATGCCGGTGTATTCGACAGCAGGATGGAGGGATTCCGTGAGAGATATCCTGCGGAAGCTTATTATTCGATAATGAACCTCATATCATCTCACGATGTGCCGAGAGCATTTACGATGTTCTCGAAGCCCGAGGTCGGAGATGACCGCGAGGAACAGAAACTTCTCAAGGTGTCTGGAGCTCTTTACGACGACTGCACAGAGCTTATGAGGATGGCGCTCGCTTTTCAGGTAGGATATATCGGAGCAGGCTGCATCTATTATGGAGATGAGATCCTGATGGAAGGATATAAGGACCCTTTCAACAGGAGAACATATCCGTGGGACAGGCTGACAGGTCAGCAGGAGGATCAGCTCCGCTTCGTAAGGAGGATCACTTCCCTGAGAAAAGAGAATGATGTACTGAAGACGGGATACTATGAGACGATTGCTGCCTCGGGAGATATACTCGTATTCAGGAGATTCCTGGATAAGGAAGGGAAGGATATCTTCGGAAAAGGTGACCGCAGGGGAGCATCATCGATACTGGCTATCTTCAACAGGAGTTCGAAGAGCAAGTTCTTCAGGCTCAAAGGCGACGATATCGCGATGATCCCCGAGAAAAAGGCTCATACTGTGCCCGATGACATATATGTTATGGACGCGCGGTCAGGAGATGAGTTTGAAGCGGCGGTTCCGTCGAGATCATTTTTGTTTATAAAATACAGCTAATATACATCTTTGTTAAGGAGGGATGGAAAAATGGATGAGTATGATCAGTTCCAGGGCGAGGAGATAAAAGAGATCTCCACGATGGACGTAACGGACAAGAAGTGTCCGAACTGCGGTGCGACCGTACAGTACGATCCGGAGACACTTGCGATGACATGCGAGTTCTGCGGTTACAAAAGAGAGCTGCCCAAGCCTGATGCAGCGGCTCCGGAGATCCAGGAGATGGATTTCGAATCAGCTAAGCTCCGTTCGAACAAGGAATGGGGTAAGCCCAAGAAGAGTATCGTTTGTAAGAACTGCGGCGGTGAGACGATCTACGATGAAGCTGAGACTGCGGCAGTCTGTCCTTTCTGCGGATCCACAAACGTAATGCCCGTCGATGATGAGGAAGACGTAATGGCTCCCGGCGGAGTCGTTCCTTTCGAGATATCCAGGGAAAAGGCGGCTGAGCTGTTCAAGAACTGGATAGGTCACAAGTGGTTCGTTCCCAATGCCGCAAAGAGGGAGTCCGAGGCGAAGAACCTGAACGGTATCTATCTTCCTTACTGGACTTATGATTCCCAGACGACTTCATCCTACTCCGCAAGGCTCGGATTCGAATACAAGGATAAGGACAATAATACAAAGGTCCGCTGGCAGAGCACATCCGGTGTGTATGAGGAATTCATTGATGACGAAGTAGTATATGCCAGCAAGAAGACAGATAATCCCTATATCAAGGCTGTCTCAACATTCAACTTCGAAAAGCTCCGTCCCTATTCACCGGAGTTCATCGCGGGATTTGCGGCAGAGCGTTATACGGTCGGACTCGATGACGGATGGGAGACGGCCAAGAAGAAGATCGCTCCGAGGCTCAGGTCCAACCTTACGGCCAACCTGCGCAGGAGATATAAGGCTGACAGGGTGGATTCGGTCAAGATGAATACCACATATGACAATATAACGTTCAAGTATCTGCTCGCACCTATCTGGACTGCCAATTACAAATATCTCGGCGAGATATATAACTTCGTCGTAAACGGCCAGACAGGAAGAGTTTCCGGAAGAGTACCGATCTCGAAGATCAAGGTCATCATCGCAATCCTTATATGCCTTGCGATCATTAGCCTTCTGTTCAAATTTCTTGGAAGCTGATGTTGATAACAGATAATTGATATTTTTTATAATACAGTTACGACAAATATTTTATATTTTTTGCTGTAACTGTATTATTTTGCTTAAAAAATGTCTGTAGTGTGTTAGAAATGTGGAGAAAACATAACATTAATTATAATAATAATTGATTTTTTCATAAATACCTCTTATATTTCTAGTATCTATACCTATATTCAGGGATCATAATCAGTGGGGTGAATTATGAAAAGACTATTTAGAAGCAAGCGTGTAAAAAAGACATTCGCAGGCGCGATGAGCGCCGTTATGGCAGCAACGATCTTCATGCCGATGGTGAAGAACATCGGCAGTGATGACAAACTCTCTGACATAGTCAGGGCTGACGATACGGAACCTGCCATGATCCAGGATTCAGTAAGTGCAGTCAACTACTCGACCATTCTCGGACGAGGAGTAGACTTCGGTATCGTGGCTGATTATTTCCAGCAGAGGATGCATATGCAGTCCACATTTGCCGTAGGAACATACTCAAGGGATTGTGGTGACTTTACTACGATCGACCTTATACCCCGGGGTTCCGTTGCCCAGTTCCTTATAGGTGACGTAGATTATGATAACTGTAATCCCGCTTCCACAAGTCGTGACACCGCCCCTGTCAAGATAGACGGAAATGTAGCATCCACATTTAATGTTGAAGCATCGAATGCTCTAGTCGCTACTATGGATACGGACACTCCGTTCCTGTTTACACAGAGCGGTACAGCTCAGCTCCTCTTATCAGGAAATGATGCCACACAGAGAAATGTTTCCCTGATCACGAGTAATGCATATGAAGCATCAGATGTTATCAACAGTAAGGTATCCAACGGATACGCCATAGACTATAAAGATTACTACAATGCAGGAACGCTCGATCTTACCAAAGGCGACTTTGTTAATAAGGTAGTATATATAGACGTTGACCATGACCTCCTTATGGATGTCGGACAGGCCGAGAAGCTTCAAATCCTCAAGGATGAGTCTACGGTCGTCGTTTTTAATATCACAGATGATGCAGGAACGAACCGTACATGGAAGACCGGTAAACAGGACGGTGACGGTCCCATGGTTACAGGTGTCTGTATCAACAAATACTGGGTATCTCCCGACGGAGGAACGACATGGGCAAAATCCGATGAATACAGTTCTAATGATACAGCTCCTACCAATGCTACACGTCTTAACGATAAGCATATCTGCCAGAAGATCATCTGGAATATCAGGAGTACATGCAATGTAGGTCTTGATAATTCCTCCGGACTGTTCCTTGTCAAGAATGCTCCTCTTACTGAGACGCTCGGTACGTGTGCAGGATGGGTAGTAGCTCCTAATTTTGCCAACTCAATGGGTGAGTGGCACTACATCTATCACGGCGGAAGCCAGGATGTCCTTTCCGATAAGGTCGGACAGATACACTTTGCTGCACGTAAGTCATTTACACATGAATATAATGGAATGAATACTGTCGAGGATGAGACTGTATTCTCTCCTGCAGGGAAATATAACTTTAAGTGGTATGAGAATGATTCTAACTTCTCGATCACAGATCCCGGAAACGATTATGTCCCCGTAGCAAATACGGCAACGAACAAACTCCAGTTCCCTACGCTTACATTCTATTCCAGCCTTGCCGATGCTGAAGCAGCCGGCGATACTGATCACTATATCGCATCATCGGAGACCTTCTACTATTCTGTAAGAGAAGTCGGTGCCGGAGAGAAGAATGATGACGGCGTTACACTATCGACAGGATGGATGGATATTCAGCTTACAGTCGTTAATAACAACGACAAGCTCGAATACTATGTCAAGACATGGACATATCTACCCGGTGGACAGCTCTATAAAGTCAACCAGGATACAAACGATGCGAGAGGACTCAGAATGTCCGGCGTCGAGTTTTCGATGGGTGCATTCCTCAATAAGACAGATGCTTCATTGATGCTGCGTAAGACAGTCAAGGGCGGAAGTGAAGATGCGCAGGAAGCGATCTACTGTTTCTATGTTCAGGATGAGGCAGGAAACTATTACGATAAGAACGGTAATCAGCTTTCTACAAAGGCAGGGATCGCTATCGAGGGAAATACTACTCTCGTGATCAATAATCTCCCTGACGGCAAGTATTATATCTCCGAGGATATCGATGCAGCCGTTGATAACGGAGAAGGACTTTCGCTTGTTATGCCGAAGACGGTCGCTGCTACGGTCGATCCGACACGCGTGATCGAGATAGAAGGCGAGAAGTGGACATATACACCTACAGCCAATATAGTGAATGAATACGTTGATGCCAGCATCAAGGTAACTAAGAGCGTAAAGGGCGATGTTCCGACTAATCTTAACGATCAGGAATACAAATTCTATATCGAATCCCTCGATAATCCTAACCAGTATCTCGATATCGACGGAAAGCTCACGGGTACCAGGATTCTGTTCAGTGTCAAGAACGGTAATTCTGTGGAACTTAAGCCCCAGTTCGCAGGAAGATACAGAGTAGTCGAAGATACGTCCGGCATAAATCTTCCTCCTGAAACTACGCTTACAGTTTCTTATACGGATCAGAACATCAATCTGACTACGGATGCGCCTAGTTCGCAGACAACTATTACTAATACTTATAAAGATACGAGCTATCTCTCTATCATCATCGAAAAAGAGGTAGAGGGTGCAGATGTGACTAATGTGTATGCACCTTGTAAGTTCATCGTTTACTATCACGATGAGTCGCTCAATGCGGATGTATTTGTCGGCAGCGACGGAAATAAGCTGAGGGACGGATGGGGAAACCAGGCCCCTCTGATGACCAGAGACCAGGCTATCCAGAATGCCATTACAGTATTGCCCGGACAGCCTCTCGAGATCAAGAGAACTGCACCTGAAGGCCAGTGGGGTGATAGTGTTAACGGTATCTGGGGAAGCAAGTACAATGTAAACGGTACAACATATACCATCGAAGAGGTTTCGTGTCCTGATACGATCAGCGGAAAGGCATACGTTTCCACGACAGGAAAGGTTCAGGAAGTCACTCTCTTTGACCAGGCCGGCAAGAAACAGCAGACGGCTACCGTTATCAATAAGTATGATTCCCCGAAGGGCAGTCTTCAGATCACGAAGACAGTCGGAGGCGAAGTAACACAGTCTGAGGCAGAAGGTGCTCTTACATTCCAGGTAACGACTCTCAAGAATGGTGAGACATACTATCTGACAAATGAAGGTGAGCTTACAAAGACACCGACTACTTTGGCTCTCAAAGACAAGATGGCAGACGGAACGACGCCTTACTGGACATATGAGTCTGTCGATGCGAATACAAAGACTTGGACAAGGACATGGTCCGACCTGCCTCTCGGTGATTATTCTGTAAACGAGATCAATACAGATATCGTTAATGGAAGTACCGGCGAGAAGTATACTCTTATCATCGACGGTCCCAACAAGTCTGTTGTTACGGACAATGGTGAAGTCGTTAACGGCGAACTTAAAGAACTTGAACTGACGGATAACTATGAGACACCTACGGCACCTGATACACCTGTCTATATCGACATCACAAAGACGTTCGGCGGAGATGTATCCGAGGAAGACTTCACCAACCTTACATTCAAGATCTACGAAAAGGGTGTAACTGAGGCGAAGGCTGAGTATACCTTCGGCGAGGACTTCGAGGATAACGACAATGACGGAACCTACAACCTCAAGGAAAAGTTCAAGGCCGAGGTGGATAAGGAATACTATGTAGTTGAGGAGAACTTTGACTCTACTACGGGCCAGAGCGTAAAGGTAGAATACAGCATCAATGGTGCAACGAAGACGACTGGTGCAACGACATCAGAATTCAAAGTTACTGATGCAAATACTGCAGAAAATCCTGCAGTAGCTGCATTCACTAATACATATGCGCCTGTCTATATCGACATCACGAAGACATTCGGTGGAGACGTCTCCGAGGAAGACTTTACCAATCTTACATTCAAGATCTATGAGTCCGGTGTAACTGAGGCAAAGGCAGAGTATACCTTCGGCAGCAACTTCGAGGATACCGACAATGACGGAACCTACAACCTCAAGGAAAAGTTCAAGGCCGAGGTTGGCAAGACTTATATCGTCGAAGAGTCAAACTACGATTCCACGACCGGTCAGAGTGTAAAGGTTACTTATAAGATCAATGGCGGAGACTCGAATGAGGGTGATACAACTGAGGGATTCACTGTTACTAATGCAAATACGGCAGCAAATCCTGCAGTAGCCGCATTCACTAATACGTATACTCCTGCACCTGTTGCACCTGTATACATCGATATCACGAAGACATTCGGCGGAGATATCTCCGAGGAAGACTTCACCAACCTTACATTCAAGATCTACGAAAAGGGTGTAACTGAGGCGAAGGCTGAGTACCTGTTCGGCAGAGACTTCAATGATGCGGATAATGACGGAACCTACCACCTTAATGAGATGTTCCAGGCCGAGGCAGATAAGGAATACTACGTAGTTGAGTCGAACTACGATTCCACGACCGGTCAGAGCGTGAAGGTAGAATACAGTATCAACGGTGCAATAAATAAGACGACCGGCGACACGACCGCGGAATTCACAGTTACTGATGCAAATACGGCAACGAATCCTGCAGTGGCTGCATTCACTAATACGTATGCACCTGTCTATATCGACATCACAAAGACATTCGGTGGAGACATCTCCGAGGAAGACTTTACCAACCTTACATTCAAGATCTACGAGTCTGGTGTAACTGAGGCAAAGGCTACGTATACCTTCGGCGAGAACTTCGAGGATACCGACAATGACGGAACCTACAACCTCAAGGAAAAGTTCAAGGCCGAGGTTGGCAAGACTTATATCGTCGAAGAGTCAAACTACGATTCCACGACCGGTCAGAG
>JAFXMZ010000008.1 GCA_017529925.1 Clostridiales bacterium | reverse complement strand
GTCGCTCAGTTTTATTGTACAGCATACGTCCTCCTTGTAGATAGATTTTATATCTATGTCCACACATCAGCCGTACTGCCGGCAGTACGGCTGATGTGTTTCCTTTTTTGAGAACGTGTCTACTTTTACGTTACCACTTCAAATTGATGTGAATTGAGTCCATTTTCGAGTCCATTTTGTAATTTGGACTTATTCTTGGACTCAATAGTATTGGATTGAGTCCGTTTTTGAGTACGTTTGCATTCTACGGTCTGATCTCATCGAAAATGAACCTGTAGTGCACTATCGCTGTCTAATAGGTATAATCAATAAAGAAGAAAAGCGAGGACGGCGATTATGTATTGCGGATACTGCGGAACAGATAATGAAGACGGTATGAGATTCTGCATCAATTGCGGGAAGCCCATGTATTACCCGGACGAAGAGGCGTCGGAGGGCAAAGATGAGCAGAATGATATCGCGCCTGATAAGAAGATCTTTTATGAATATGCACAGCTTTCGAAAAGGATAAAGGCGGGCGACGAGCTCGCATTCTCCGAGATGTACGAGAAGTCGTCTAGGCTAGTCTACGCTACCTGCTACGGTATACTACGCAACAGCGAAGATGCAAATGATGCCATGCAGGATACTTACATGGCCGTATATAAGCATATTTCGTCGCTCCAGGATGATATGAAGTTTTTCGGCTGGCTCAAGAGGATAGCGGCCACAAGATCGCTCAATCTCTACAAGACCAGACATGGTGATGTCTCCTACGACGATACTATCGGATCTGAAGAAGACATACATGGTGACGATAACCTCGAGACGCTCCCCGATTCACTCATCATGGTGGAGACGAAGAGGAATATCCTCGACGGGATAATGAAGAAGGAACTGTCTGATGTCCAGTATCAGACGATACTCCTGCACTACTTTGACGAGTTCCCGGTCGAGATGATAGCGAAGCTCATGGAGTGCCCCGAGGGAACCGTCAAGACGAGGCTCAAGTCATCGAGGGTAAAGATAAAGGAAGGTATAGAGAAGTACGAGGAGGAGACCGGAGACAGACTCCACGCGATCGTACCTATACCGTTCCTTATGCGTTTCTTTATGGAAAATGCGAAAAAGCTCGATATACCGAAGCTCAACGTCATGCCCGGAGCGCCTGCAGCTCCCGCAGCGTCGGCAGCACCTGCGGCAGGTACTGCCGCGACAGCGGCGTCTTCAGGAGCCGCCGGAACAACTGCTGCAACGGCAGCCGCAGCTGCAGCGAAGACCGGCTTTCTCGCATCAACAGCGGGCAAGGCCATAGCGGTAGTCATTGCGGCAGCGACGCTTACGGCAGGCGGGTTCGGAGTGAAGTATCTTATCGACAGGAACTCCGATGACGGCAGGGACAGCCGCTCAAAGCGCGAGAGAAGAGACCGCGATGAGGATGAGACCGAAGAAACGGAAGAGACGGAGACCGAGGCTGTTCCCGAGCCCGTGACGATAGATCCCTTTGACTATATCGATGTCGTATTTGAAGGATACTCTCCCTCTGTTACCGCGAATATCGTGATACACAGTGACATGCCCTGCGACGGTATCTCCTTTACTCCGGAGAAGTTCGAAGGCCTTGAGGACGGAGAGACCATAACGGTCAAGGTCAATCAGGAGATAGAGGGATACGTTTTCGAGACGATGACAAAGGACTATGTCGTTAAGGGCGAGGAAGACACGAGGTGGAAGGATGCATATCTTGAAGTGGCGCGCAGTATCACGCCTGCGGATTTTAACGCCGGGGGCAGTTCTATCCCGGTCAAGTTCAATCTGATATATGTAGATGATGATGATATCCCCGAGCTCGTATGCGGCTATGATGCAGGAGACGGTTTCGATGTTTTCTTTTGTTTCTACACAGTCTATGACGGTAAGGCAGTACTGCTGGAGGACAGCGAAGGACGATCGGATATACGTGCCGGAAGGCTCATGATCTATTACTTCGAAAAGGAGAACCTGATCTGTACCGGCGGATCGATCGATGAAGCGGGAGCCTCTATCTTCACCCATTACTGGCATATCAGATCTGACGGAACCGGAGCCGATACTGAAACGGTCATCAGTTACGCATATGATCCCAACAAATATGACACAGCGTGGGATGCTGAGGACGCCGGTGAGATCGGCGACAGAATATATGAATATATCTATTTCCCTGCCACGATGGAGCGCCGCGAACTGACGGATGAGGACCGCGAACGCGTAGGCATAGGCAGGGAGGATCACATCGAGATCAAGACTCCGCTGAGCCTTTCTGATCTTGAGGCGCAGCTGTCCTCATAACGCGCTTTTATCACGTCGAAAATCGTATCGCCCCGGACCGATTTTTATTGAAAAGAAAATAGCCATAATGTAAAATTTATTTATGGCTATTTGGGATGATATGAAAGAGGATGTCGTCTTTGACGACGAGGGAAAGGTCATAACGGAAACGACCGCCCATGTGATGTGTCCGACCTGTGCGGGCAGTCTCCTTTTCGATGCGAACCTGGAGAAACTTGCATGTAAGAATTGCGGTAATCTCTATATGCCGAATTCGCTTGAGAATGTCGGTATGATGGACACCAGGGACCTCAAGGAAGCTTCGGAGGAAGAGTCGGGCAAGATCGAGTTCGTTTGCGATAACTGCGGTGCGAGAGTCGTCACGGATGACAACACTGCGGCGACATTCTGCGCTTTCTGCGGATCGTTCGCACTCATAAAGAGGAGACTCGACAGGGAGTTCAGGCCTGACTATATAATACCGTTCAAGGTGACGAAGGAAGAGGCCAAGAAGAAGTTCTACGAGTGGGCGAAAAAGAATAAGTACGTTCCGAGGAACTTCATAGATGAGGAGAGCCTCGAGAAGATCACGGGTATCTATGTTCCGTTCTGGCTGATCGATGCCGACTGTCATACGATCCTCGGAGGTTCCGGTTCACTGATAGAAGGCAATACGAAGTTCGTATTTACGGTTGACAGAGAGATCGATTTCAAGGTCAGGAAGGTTCCTTTCGACGGGTCGAAGAAGATCAGGAATATGCTGATGGAAGCGGTCGAGCCCTTTGATTACAGTGAGCTCGAACCATTCTCCAGCTTCTACCTTCCCGGTTATTATGCACAGAGATATGATGAGTCTGCGCTCGACATGACTCAAAGGATAAGCTCGAGGATCGATTCCTATGCGAGGCAGCTCGGAAAGTTCATAACTGTCGGTGAGTATAACGAGACGTCGCTGACGACGACAGGTTCTTTTTCGACGAACTTTAAGCAGGCTTATGCGCTGTTCCCCGTGTGGTTCCTGAAATATAAATATAAGGGACTGCCATATGACTTTGCAGTCAACGGTCAGACGGGAGAGGCCGCCGGAGACCTGCCTGTAAGCGAGGTCAAGAGGAAGGCGAGGATAGGACTCGAGGTCGCCAAGTGGTCGGCACTTCCTCTTGCAGCGATAGTAGGATGTATAGTACTTTTATCCTTTATAATGAAGCATTCTCCGGGAATGCTGCTCAACTTCCTGTATATCGTAGCCTATGCCTTCGCCCTCATATTCCCTTTGAGCGGATATGCGATCTATAAGATCAAGAATATCTCGTTCATGACGACGAACCCGATAGACTCTGCACCTCCGATCGACCAGTATGTCGATTTCTCATCCAAGACCAATATGGTCAAGAATGATAAGATGGGCTTTGCTACAACGGTCGAGAAGGGACCTCAGGAAGGAAGCCTTCTCGATGTCCTGAACAAGATAGGGGAGTTTGGACGCGGCTTCAGGCGCTTCAGACTTTAATGCAGATATACGATGAATATGATGAACCTGCCGGATATGTCAGTGATGACTGTCCGGCAGTCTTTATCTGCGCGAAAAGCCGGTTGCGGGCCGGAGAAAGGGAGCCTGCCCGCAATCCCCCTAAATATGTTAAAATAACGCTATGTATACGGCAGATGCTATTAAGAAGAGAAAGAAGATGACCATTTCCCCCGGATATATTTTTCTGGCGGCGCTGGTCCTCTTTGTATTTTCTCCGGTTACGATGATATCGTCGATAGACGGCATGGTAGGCGACACCGCCATTCAGATAAAGATGGGCCTCGACGGCATCTCCTCCGGTCATATGATCACCGATGAGATCTACAGCTGGCACGAGGGGCTGCATTTCACTGCCCATGAGGAAGGCTGGTATTTCCTTGTCGGCTTCATGTATAAGATCCTCGGGATATGGGGTGTCATCCTGGTCGGTACCGTATTTAATTATCTTACGGCCTTTACGGCACTTTCGTATTTTAAGGATAAGGCACATCCGATGATCGCTGCTCTTGCGGTCGCCGCGACTCCATTCCTGTCGGGTTTTCCCGACTATAACGTCAGGCCGTCCGTCGTGTCGACCTTTGCGATCACGCTCCTTATCGTTTCTTTCCTGAAAGACAGAAAGCCGCTGACTATGGCTTTGATATTCACATTATCCTCATTTGCGCTCGCGTGGCTCCACGGCGGCATCCTTCCTGTATACTTCGTCGTCATGGCGGTCCTTATCGTTATTAATATCCTCTACAGGCGGTTTAAGGATGCTCTGATCTTCGCAGGCAGTATAGTCGCGGGATTCCTGGTGTCTCTCCTTAACCCTATCGGGATAGACACATGGCTCTTCGGTCTGAAGCAGTCGACTGCGACCGATATATGGGCTCATGTCGACGAGTGGATGCCGAAGCACTTCTCCATGTTCGAAGCGGTGGTGATCCTCCTCGTCCTTATCGGATTTATGACAGGGGAGAGGGTAAAGGAATTTGACAGGGATGCCGTAACGGGAGTCATGCTCCTTTCAATGTTCTTCATAATGACATGTATCTATAAGAGGTTTGCGCTCTATTTCTCGGTCGCATTCCTTATCTTTGCGCCCGCTTCATTCGGGGACCTTTTAAGCTTCATCGGAACTAAGGTCTTCGGCATCAAAAAGAAGATCGAGATTTCGAATATCTCCTACCACATCCTGACGGGTGCATGCGCTGTCATGATCGCGCTGTCCGCGATCCTTTATATCCCCAGGTTCCTGCCAAACGGAACGATGTCGGACGTCGAGGCGTTGGCTGCATATGACACGGGTGCTGTCGATTTCATAAGATCGAAAGGCTATGAGCGTATCTACAATTCTTTCGATACCGGTTCATGGCTCGCATTCCACGGGATAAAGGTCCATATCGATAACAGGATAGATCCTTATATGAGCGAGTTCTCGGGAGTAGACCATGTCAGGGGCAAGATGTATATCGCGAACCTGTCAGAGCTCGACAGCTTCTGTGAGGAATATGACCCGGATGCTGTCCTTCTCGACATGAGCACCGGCTATTCATTGCTCCTCGACCAGATAGAGAAGTATGCTCCGGACAGATATAAGATCGTATACGACAACACGGTACAGGCTTCGGGCGGGAAGGATCTCGCACTGAGGTGGGTCGTGATCGAGCCTGTAAGGTAATAGACAGTTCAGGGGAAAGAGTGATAAAAGGAAAGATAAAACGGCCGGGTAAATCTCCGGCCGTTCTTGATGCTTAGCTTTTTCTTATTCCGAAGGGGCGATATCCTCAGGCCCGAGTGTCGATGCCTTGACGGCTATCGCACATTCGATCCTCTTTCTGAAGAGGCGGCATCCGTAATCGTAGATGCCTGCAACGTCGCCCTGCGCATGATATGCATTTGCGGCGCAGCCTCCCGAGCAGTAGAGCTTTGCCCAGCAGTCCTTGCAGCCTTCCCTTGTGTATGCATTGCACATCGCGAACTCACGGCGTATATCGTCATTCTTTATGCCTTCGTATATGTCGCCGACCTTGAACTTCTCCTCGCCCACGAACTGGTGGCATGGATAAAGATCGCCCCAGGGCGTGACGGCCAGATATTCGGTTCCGGCGCCGCATCCCGAGATCCTCTTATAGATACAGGGGCCGCATGTAAGGTCGAGCATATAGTGGTAGAAGGTGAAAGGCCTTCCTTCCTCATGTCTTTTTATCATGACCCTTGCCAGCTCCTCATACTGCTCCATGAGCTTCGGAAGGTCTTCCTCGGTAAGGGCGGTGTCTTCCTTCGGATCGGTAACGACGGGCTCCATCGACAGCTCCGTGAAGCCGAGATCAGCCATATGAAGGATGTCATTCAGGAAGTCAGTATTGTAGTGAGTGAAGGTGCCCCTCATGTAATAGCTCTTATCGCCTCTTGCTTCGACGAACTTCTTGAAGTTCGGAACGATCCTGTCATAACTTCCGTTGCCGTTTATATCCTTCCTGAAACGGTCATTGACCTCCTTGCGTCCGTCGAGGCTCAGGACGACGTTATACATCTCCTTATTGCAGAAATCGATGACGTCATCCGTTATGCCAATGCCGTTCGTCGTAAGCGTAAAGCGGATATTCTTTCCCTTTTCCTTCTCTATCGACCTGGCGTATATTACGAGCTGCTTTACGACCTCCCAGTTCATAAGAGGCTCCCCGCCGAAAAAGTCGATATCCAGATTCTTATGGTATCCCGAATTCTCGATAAGGAAATCGATCGCTCTCTTTCCCGTCTCAAAGCTCATGAGTCCTCTCTTTCCATGGAACTTGCCCTGCGCGGCAAAGCAGTAGGAACAGTCGAGATTACATGTATGTGCGACGTGAAGGCACAATGCCTTCAGCGTATACTTTTTCTTCTTAAGGTCAACGGCGATCCCCTCATACTTATCGGGGCAGAAGAGCTTTCCCTCTTCCTTCAGTCTCTCCACGTCATCTATGCATTCATTGATCTCGTCCTCATTGACGTCCTCTCTGTCCTTATACTTCTCCGAGATCTCTTTCACGATCGTCTCACGGTCGTTATCCTCATACATTCCTATGATGTCGAAAGCAACATCGTCGACAACGTGGATCGAACCCGAAAAGACATCGAGCACTATGTTCTTATCATCAAATCTGTAGCAGTGGATCAATTTCAAAAACTCCTTTTATAAGGCAAGAAAAAGGGTCTCCGAACATGAGATCACGGAGACCCTGTAATTCTCTTAAGGTCTAAATTACTTCTCAACCTTCTCGCAAGCCTGGTTAGCAACTCCGCATGAAGTCTTGCAGGCAGACTGACATGATGTCTGGCACTCGCCGCAGCCGCCGTCCTTAGCGGATTCCTTGAGGTCGCGGGTGTTGATCGTGACGATTCTTGTCATTGTTCTTTGCCCCCTTGAATTTAATAAGGAGATTATACTTTGATTCTGCCTGTCGGTCAACCTTATTGTACAGACGTGCACACTATGCAGCCGTCGTTGTTCCTCATCGGGTCAAACCTGAGCCGCGGCCCGTCTTCCCCCTCATCGAAAAGCTTCTTCAGCGCCTCTGCCTTTTCCTTTGTTATCACTTCTCCGGGTATGAGCGCAGGGATTCCGGGAGGGTAGGCAAAGATGAACTCTGCAGATGTCCTGCCTGCGGAGCTTTCTGCATGCACGCTCTCTTTGTCTGAAGTGACGGCATCTGCGATCCTCACGGCAAAGCTGCCGTGGGAATACAGAGCCGAATCCGGGATACATTCTTTCTCCATAGCTGTCTCGTCTCCGGCATCATTGACCGAGCCGTCTATCCTTATCAGGGCATCCGTAAAACTACCAAGCGACTCCGCGGTATCGCCTATCCCTGTCATGGCTATGATCCTGTCTTTATATGCTGCTTCGATTTCGATCCCGTATCCGTCCCTCAGGACAGAAGCGAGCGAGTATCCGGTCATGAAAGGCAGTGTCCCGATAACGATCTTTGAAGGATCGTCGGAAGGGAGGAGCCTTAACCTTTTAAGGGAAGTATCAAGGACCTTACGGGTGCCTGACAGTGCATCTTCCCATGAGGCTGTGATGCCTTCCTTTGTGAGCATGTCGGAAAGACACCTGTCGATACCTTCCATCAGGACATAGGAAGGGCTCGATGATTCAAATATGGAAAGGTAGTGTCTTATAAGGGACGAACACTCCTGAGCCTTCTTTCCGTATGAAAGCATGACCGCTGTCTGCGTAGGGGAATGGAGCGTCTTATGAAGGCTCGTTATCACAAGATCGCCTGACGGAAAGGGAGGGAAAGAAGTTCCCTTGAGCCCCAGATGAGCTCCGTGCGCCGCGTCTGTGATGAGTGATACACCGAGTCCTTCGGTGATCCTCTTTATCTCTTGTGTATCGGACAGGATGCCGTCATAAGTCGGTGAGGTTATAACAAGTGCTTTTATCTCAGGATCCTTTTCCAGGACTTCCCTGACCTTATGGGGGGAGACCTTTCCGGCGAACGTCTTATCCGCCATATCCGGGTCGATGATCACGGGAGTTATCCTTCCTGTTTCCAGCGCATGCCAGACGCTTATGTGGCAGTTCGACATGACTGCCGCCTTCTGTCCCTCGCGGACCGTCGAAAGGATGGCTGAGATGATGAGAGCAGTCGATCCGTTTACGGAGATATATGCCGCGTCGGAGGAGTACAGGAGGGAGGCCTTCTTTTCGATGTTGAGGATGACTCCATGCGGATCATGAAGATCATCAAGACCGTCGATCTCCGTTATATCATGCATGAAAGAACCCGGCGCAAATGCGGGGTTGCGCTTATGTCCGGGCATGTGCATGGGGAGCCGGTCTAATCCTGTTGACAGCTTATCCTTGAGATCCATGCATTAAGTGTAACATAAAAAGAGCGCCCCCGCTTCCGGAGGCGCTCTGGATTCTTACTTGCCGCAAACAGGATCACTTGATGGTCGTGAAGCTGTAAGAGGAGATAGTATCCTGATTCTCGTAGATATTCTTCTGCATCTTGATAGCTGTCTCGAGAACGAGGGTATAAGGACATGTGTTGCCGTTGATGAGCTCGGGCTCGGCAGCATAGCTGATAGCCTGTGCCTCGTCATCGGAAAGGAGCATGTACTGTGATACGAGATAGAGGCTCCTTACGCCGATATTCATCTTTACGAGCTTGGGGTTGATGGAGAAAGTCTGTGAAGATGAAGAGGAAACGGAGGAAGAGATCCTGCTCGAGAAAGAAAGACCGAGAGCGGATCCGGACGATCCGATATGCTCCTCTACGAGATAGTAGGGCTTGCCTTCAACACCAACCTTGCCGACATCATGGAAGAGACCGATGATGATAGCGGACTCCTCGTCGAGCTGAGGCATAAGAGTATCCTTGATCCTCAGGAGCTGCTTCGTAACGCCGACGCTCCTGATGAGGAGGCCCTTCTCGCATGCGAGAGCTCCTTCTGTTCCTGCAGGTGCCGTAAGCCATGCTGTCCTGTTCTCGAGGAAGTCTATGAAGTGATCGAACTCTGTCTTTCTCTTGACGATAGCTGCCTTGAGCTGTCCGTAGAGTTCGTCAACGTTGTCCTTGGTTACTTCGATCATGGGCATGATGCCTGCGCTTCCCTTGGAGGAAGCACCTGTTGCTGCCGCAGATACTGCAGCTGCTTCAGCAGGTACAGCCGCTCCGCCCGCATCGGGACTCTCGGCGAAATTAAACTTACACTTGGGGCATCTTATAGCCTGATTGGCGATTACCATTCCGCAATCGGGACACTTTTTCATATAAAGACCTCCTGCTTTTCCAGCTGACGATATAGTTTTTTGATAGAAATATTTTACAACCTAAATCCGTTTTTTTTCAACTTAATTAGTGCAAAATGACCAATGAATCGGCAATATTTACAATTTGGTAATACTTAAGAGGAGATCTTAAGGGAGATCACTTTTTGAAGACTCTTTTGAAGAACCTCTTAAGGGAGATCTTGAACGGGAAGAACTGCATCTTTCCGGTCATATGGGCCCTGAGGACCATCTCGAGTTCCTGAGAGTGGACGGATGAATTGCTGTTCATCATGAAATCCCTTGTTCCGGGGGCCTCGTAGTAGCATCTGTAGTGCGCATCATAGGCATCGCCGATGCCGAGTATATGACCGAATTCATGCGATACCGTATGCATATAGTTATTGAGCGAGGAATAGTAGTTCATGTGGATCTTCCCGGGAGATCTTAATGACCAGTTGATCATGGCTGCCTCGGGACATCCCGTTCTCAGGAATCCCCATCCCCATCTCCACGGGCTGCTCGCTACAAAGGAAGTCGATGACATCCCCGACTGCTTTATGCCGAAGAACTTCTGCCTTTTCCCGTATACAGCCTCCGGGTCGTCCTTCCTTATGAATTCGACATTTACCCTGACAGGGTGATCCACGCCCTTGAGCGTATATTCCTTTCCCCAGCATTCCCTTATCCCGTCGAGGGCTGCATCCATGAAGGTGTACGGCGTCCCGGGGTCAGGCATGCTCTCGAGGATCTTTCTTAGTTTCCTGTCGCCCGTGCCGTCTGTGGATCCGTCCTTGGCTCTGTAAGGGACGAGCATGCTCCTGTGGGGAGCGATATATGCCCTGATGGTAATGGAATCCTTTTCTATAACGAGCTGTACCGGAACCCGAAGAGGATTCCGGTAACAGATGTTATATCTCTTTGTGAGATCGCCTGTCGCGATCAGTTGTACGGGTTTGTAGAACATGCACCCATTTTATCATGTTTTACTTGCCTGCGAGGTTTTTCTCGAGATTGACCTCGATCTGCTCATAAGTTCCGGGGAGGCAGTCAAGGTATGCCTGATGGATCTCTTTCGCCGTCGCATCCGGATGGTTTGCGAATGCGTTTGAGAGGATCTCATCGGTCCTGATATAGCCCGAGCCGTACTTGACACCGTATCCAGGATCGGCAACTACGATATAGTACATAGTCTTTACCGCATTTTCCGTGATGACTGTTCCCTGGAGATCGGAATACCACGAAGCAAAGTCCTTTGCGGTCCAGCCCTTGTAGTTTACGCCGTAATCGATGATCGCCCAGAGGACAACATTGAATGCGTCATCATACTTTACGAGATCCCTGACGGAGCCTTCCTCACCGAAGTATTTGAATGCATACTGCTCGCAGTAGACAGCCCAGCCTTCCTTATAACCGATGACAGTACTGATGTACATGTAGGGGTGAGATGTGGCGCTTCTCGTGTAGACGGACTGGTACATGTGTCCGGGATATGCCTCGTGAGCGCATGTGATGCCGAAGTTGCCGTTTACGTTCGAACGGTTCGTGATGAGGAGGTTAGAGTCATACTCATCGAGATGATAGCCGAGAAAGGCTGCGGGAGAGAAACTGTCCTTGAGCTCATCCGGGACATCGAGGAAATAGTAGCTGTGCTCATGGAGTTCAGGGAAATCATCCTTTATGAGGCCGTAGAGCATCTCAACATTCTCCTCGGGCTGATCGGAACCGTACTTGTGGTTGATGTACTGATCCTTGAGCTCCTCATCACCTACGACGTCGGGTGCTATGACCCGGGCATCTGCCTTGATCTGCCTGATCTTGTTGTCGGCTGCGGTGAAGTTCTCCTCCATCGTTTTCGAGCTGTTCGAAAGGATCCTTACCTTCTGGGCGTAGTATGCGTCTCCTCCGGGAAATCTGCAGATGCCGCCGTCAAGTCCGCCGCTTCCCTTGAGGGCGCGGATCCTTGCTGCGCACTCTTCGAACTCGGGGAAAACGATATTCTTCATAGTATCCTCATTCTCCTTTATGAGACGCTCTTTGTCTGCATCGGAGATGCCCTCGATCGCATTCACTTTCTTTTCGAAGGAATCATAAAGGAAGCAGTTGTCCTTCTGGGCAACGAGTCCGTCGAAAGACACGGCGATCTGCTCATAGATCTCATCCTGTGATGCAAATCCGAGCTCGACCCTCTTCTCCTCGTATGCGAGGATATCATCAAGATATCTGTCGAGATCCTTGAGCATGAGGATATAGTTCTCTGCTTCTTCAAGAGTGGTTACATTCATTATGTCGAGCACGAAGAGGAGATTGCTCTGAAGGCTCGTGAACGGATTGAGGATGGAGTCGTAATATGAGAATGCCGAATACTGTGAAGCATACTTTGTTTCTTCATAATCATATACGATCCTGTCGTAGAAGATCCTGTCATCAGTATCCAGATCTTCGTAGTCTATCGAATAGAGCCTGTCCAGAACGCTGTCGATGTGCTCCGTATCGGGCTCTGTCTTGATCTGACCCCACGAAACATCAGTTGAATCAAAACCGAACTTTTCCGGGTCTGCAAAGAGGATCGTGATATCCGCATAGTTGTCCAGTGAGTGGTGGAGAACATCCATCTCGACTTCGTTCAAAAGGGTCTTTGCCTCCTCACCCTTAACGCTTCCGGGCTCATGTCCGGGGTGGATCTCCGAATAGTCGGCGATGTGGTCAGGATATGTAAGTTCGTCCGAGAACTTCTGTGTTGCGAAGACCGTAGTTTCCTCAGGTGCCTCTGTCGTCCCGGCTGTCTCCTTCTTTGAACATCCTGCTGCCGTCATGACGGATGCTGCCGCCAGCAGGGTGCACAATGTTTTTGTCTTTACCTTTTTCATCTTTTCCTCCGTTTCCTTTTCCATGTTTTGTTTGATGATCCCATTATGGACTTCAAGTTCAAAGTAAGAGCAAGGAAAAAATAAAGATATGATAAAGATAATTCTGTGAAATTGACGGGCGTCTCACGAAAAAAAGCACCGGCGAGGGGAGGTGCCGGTGCTTACTATAAAAGGAGGGTGTTATGAAGTAAGGAACATTACTTGGAACAACTATATCTTAACATTTCAAGGATTTACTTTTAGGCAGAATAAGGGCAAAATATTGGCAAAAAGGAGGGCAGTTCGGGTGAAACTTGAGGGAAGGCTTTTTGTCGCCAACAGGATGACCGAGATAAAAGAGGTCAGCTATGAGCGTAAGGGAGTACCCTTTTCGCAGGAGCTCGAAGGCGCGCTCCTTCTCCTGTGCAAGGAACTCGACATACCCGCACCGATCTGGATGAAGAAGAATACCAGGGAATTTGCCGCATTCAGGCAGACACTCTTCTTTTCAGAGCAGTATAACGAGAAGGTTAAGTTCGAGAGATTCGTGATAAGGCAGGTCGAGTAAGGCGTCAGTCGCCCGTCGTCCTGAAGATTATCTCGCCGGGATATACCATATCGAGCTGTGACCTGGCGAAGGATTCCACATATTTTGCATCATTGGTCTTCGTGCCCTGCGCAAGGATAGCGTTGTTCTTGTCAACGAGCGCCTGCTTCTGGGCCTTGAGCTTTTTCTGTTCCTCGAGGAGGGCCTGCTTGCGCGAATGCACGCCGTAAAGCCTTGTGGCACAAAGGACTGCAACGATAACGAATGCGATGCATACGATCGTCATGGTCAGCGAGAATCCGCCTGTCTTGTGCCTTACCTTACGCATATAAAAAGACCGTCTCCTTTCGAAAAGAATAACTGATGCACTTGGTGCTCTATGCTTATTCTATCGTTAATAAACGGTCTTAAGAATATATAAGGGTCAAGTTTAATCTAACTGTAACTTACATATCGTCTTCAAGGATCTCATACATAGCGGAGGCATCGTCCTTCTTCACGGTATCGGCGAGCATCAGCACTTTGAAGGTGACCTTGCCGTTTCCGAACATTATCGAAACGACGTCTCCGACCTTTAGCTTGACCGAGGGCTTTGCCTCTCTGCCGTTGACCGTGACCCTGCCGGCGGTGCAGACATCATTTGCCACCGTGCGTCTCTTGATTATCCTTGATACCTTGAGGAACTTATCGAGTCTCATGAGCTGATGTCGACCCTGCCTTTCAGCGCGCTCGCGAGCGTCAGATCATCCGTATATTCGATATCGCCGCCCATGGGGAGCCCTGATGCCAGCCTCGACACCCTGATCCCTGACCCCGTGAGGAGCCTTGAAACGTAAAGCGCAGTGGCATTGCCTTCAGCGGTCGGATTGGTGGCCATGATGACCTCCCTGACCTCGGGCGACTTTGACAGCCTTTCGAAAAGCTCCGCGAGCGTTATGTCGTTCATCCCCTTCGACCTGGAAGGATCGAATACTCCGTGGAGCACGTGATAGAGTCCTCTGTATTCATGCATCCTCTCGAAAGTGGACACATCCCTCGGTGACTCGACAACGCATATAATGCTCCTGTCTCTCTTGGGGTCGGAACAGATGGGGCATGGATCGGAATCTGTAAAATTCCTGCAGGAGGAACACCTCTTATTGAGCCTGTGTGCTTCCTTTATCGCGTCCGCGAGTTCCGATGCCTCTTTCTCAGGCATGGATAAAATATGGAAAGCCAGCCGCTGGGCCGACTTTCCACCTATGCCCGGAAGCGATCCGAGCTTTGCTATCAGATTCTGTACAGAAGGAGAGTAGCGTGCCATATCAGAAAGGCATCTTTACTCCGCCCGTAACCTTATCCATCTTCTCAGCCTTCTGCTTCTCGAGTTCCTCGAGTGCAGCATTGTAAGCAGCTGTGATGAGGTCTGTGAGCATCTCGGGATCTTCGGGATCGATAACGTCCTTCTTGATCTCGAGTCCGTAGATCTTGTGATCTCCGCCGAGAGTGATCTTGACCATGTCGCCGCCTGCTGTTCCGTCGATCCTCAGGAGATTGACTTCATTCTGTGCGATCTCAAGGTCTCTCTGCATCTTCTGTGCCTGGGCCATGATATTGCCCATGTTTCCCATTCCGCCCATTCCGGGGAATCCTCTGAATCCGCCTTTTGCCATCTTAATATCCTCCGATATATTTTTTATCTATCTGATGAGACTACATTTTACCATATAATCAATCGTCGCCGAAATGGATCTGTGCAGACAGCCCGGCATCGAGGCTCTTCTTAAGGAATGCCTCCGCCTTATCCTCCGCTTCAGGCGCATCCGCAACATTGCCTCCCGACATCCTCATGGCATTCGCATACTGCTTCTCCGTGCAAAGATAGACATGCTTTATCTCGCTCATCGCCGACTTGACGTCAGTTGATACCTTCCTGTATGCAGGATCGTCCTTGATCCTGGAAGCGAGCCCCGTATTCTTATCCTCGAAAACGATATATGCCGAATCTTCGAAGATCCTGAAGTCCGCCTGCTCGAGGAGTTTATATAAAGTCCAGTCGGTGTCGGCTGCTCTCGCGATAATCGTCTGCCAGATAGCATCAGAATCGGCAGGTGCCTTCTTTTCTACGATGCCTTCCTTATGAACGAACCGGGCCAGGGATGTGTGCTGATATCTTGAGGATGACGAAGATCCCTCAGGAGCAGGAGCTGCGGGCTCAGGAGCTGCGGGCTCAGGAGCTGCCTCGGGAGATGCTTCGGGCTTTTCTTTCTGCGAAGGGGCTTCTTTTGCAGGGGAAGCCTCTTCCTTAACGGAAGGTGCATCAGTCTCCGTCTTATCCTTTTCTTTTTTCTTCTCAGGCTTCTCTTTGCGGTCTTCTTCTCCTGACTGTCCGAGCGAGAATATATCGAGCTGGTTTTCAAGAGGAAGGTCATCCGGGTCCTTCGGCTCTTCATCCGCAGGGGATGAAGGTGCCAGAGCGGGGGTTCCTTCAGATGAGCTCTCCGGTGCGGGAGAGGACGGCTTGGAAGCCGAAGTCCCTGCCTCGGGTATCATGTCGAGAAGCGGCGAGGAGGGAGCATTATCTTTCCCGCTGTCTTTCTTTTCGCTGTTGCTGTCAGAAGACTCCCCGTCCTTTTTGAACAGAACGGATGATGAGGAAAGAGGATTCTTTGCGATCGCAGGCGTACGGTCGAGCGAGGGCAGCTTCAGCGAAGGGAAAAGGGAAGAGGAAGCGGGCTTCTCATCCTTTTCTTCAGCCTTCTTTTCCGCGGATGCAGGTGATTCCTTCTTCTCACAGGTCTCTTTATCTTTTTTTCCGGATTCATCAGCAGTGTCTTTCTTCGCGGAAGTTATGGCTTCGGACTTTGCAGCCTCGGCCTGCTTCTTTGCAAAGTCAGGGATGACAAGGGGAGTATCCTCTCCCTTGACGTGTCTTCCGCAGACCCTTATAAGACCGATCTCAAAGCTCGTCCTTACTGAAGGAGACCATTTGAGGTCGGATATCATCTTTGAAAGATAAGCTATAAATGCTATGAGAGTATCGGCATTCGTAGATGATGCGACGCGGTACATCTCGCGGAGGTTCGAAGCGGATGCCGTGATGAGTCCCGAAGGATCGGGCACGGTCCTGAGGACGAGAAGATCCCTGAAATATCCCGCCAGATCGAGTGCGAACCTTATTATATCGCGTCCGCTGTCAGCAAGCTCCTTGCACATCGGCATGAGCTTGTCGGATTCTCCCTTGAGAAGGACTTCTGACATGGAGGCGAGGAAGGACAGATTAACTGTTCCGGTCATCTCTTCGACCATATCGGACGTGACCTTACCGCCGCCGGCCTGGGAAGCCTGGTCGAGCATCGAGATCGCATCTCTCATCGCACCGTCAGACAGTGAAGCGATCATCCTGAGCGCATCGGCATCGGCATCTATCTTCTCTTCTTTGCAGATATATTCGAGACGCGAAGTGATAGCATCCTGCGAGATCCTCCTGAAATCATATCTCTGACACCTCGAAAGGATAGTCGCCGGTATCTTATGCGGCTCTGTCGTCGCGAAAAGGAACACCGCATGGGCGGGCGGTTCCTCCAGAGTCTTGAGCAGCGCGTTAAAGGCACCGGAAGAGATCATGTGGACCTCGTCGATTATATATATCTTATGCGGAGCTCTCGAGGGGGCATATCCCACCTCTTCGCATATCTTCTTAATATTCTCCACGCTGGTATTGGAAGCGGCATCGATCTCGATGACGTCCATCAGGGTGCCGTCGAGGATCCCCTTGCACGTCGCACACTTGTTGCACGGATTGCCGTTCTCCGGAGACTCGCAGTTGATCGCTCTCGAGAAGACCCTTGCTATCGAAGTCTTACCCGTTCCTCTCTGGCCGCAGAAAAGGTAAGCATGGCCGATCCTGCCTGTTATGACCGACTGACGGAGCGCCGCGACAGCCGTCTTCTGTTCAACTATCTCATCAAAATTCGAAGGCCTGAACTGTCTGTAAAGAGCGATATGTTCCATGTTCTTTCCTCTCCGGATAATAAAAAAGTCCATCCCATCTGAACTGCAGTCGGGCAGGCACCCTTGCGGCACAATCACAGATCCGCTTACTGCTGCTTCCTTCCGGACCTGACAGGGTTCACGGGAGCGAGTTGCACAAGACCCGATCCCGACCGCAGATCACATGGGATGAACCGAAGAGTATTTTAACACATTATCGGCAAAGTATCTATTATTCTTTTGTATGGCACATCGAAATGAACCTCGCGACATAGGTGGCGATATCCGCCTGTATGGTCATCGCTCTGTCGCGTGATGAGCATTCACATGAGATGACGACTACGATGGGCTCGTCGCCGTCGATTATCGCTATGTCAGTATAGGAACCGGTCTCGTCATTTGCACCTGAACAGTGGAGGATCAGGGCATCATTTCCGAAGGCTGTCCTGTATCCCGTGGGAACTTCCGAAACAGCAAGGTCATTGATCAGATGACGGTATTTGGCGGGCTCGTTTATGAGACCGTAGTAGAGTGCCCGGCAGTAGTTGGCCATGTCATAGGCGCATGTCCTTCCCTTGCCCGACTGCTGGTTGCCCTTCCCGTCGTAATAGGTGATGTTCTTGTCGTAGCTGATATAGGAACTGATATCGCGGAGAGTAGGCCATATGAAGTTCATGCCGCCTGCCTGGTCGATGATCTTCGACAGCGCGATATTGTCATTTCTCGTGACCGCATAGTTCGCGAGGGTCCTCATGGTGAAATACTTGCCCGGCTGATACGTGTCGGTGATGTAGGATGAGTTCCCTGGAGCTGCTTCCCCGTCATATCTGTAGACGGCATCGAGAGATGAAAGACCCTGCGATACGCGGTCATAATAGACCATTTCTATCGGCAGCGAAAAGGCGCCCGCCGGTATGAACGGCTCCAGGTCGTTGAATCCCAGCGTCTCGTTTGACGAAAGGTTTATATATCTGAAGCAGATCTTCTCTTCGGGACATGCCTTCGCATAGTCGGTGACAGCCTGCTTGAGGGAGTCGAGGAGAACATCTCTTTCCTCATGTGTAACAGTCTGGAGCGAATGGGAGTCGCGCAGATATACGTCTTCTTCGGGAAGGATGTCTGCGGAATTGTCCTGGGTCGTCTCGGAAGTCTCTTCAGAAGTCTCGGAGGGAGTCGTCTCGGGAGTCGGGGTCGTAGTCGCAGGACCAACGGTGAAAGAAGTCTCAGGGGTGGGTTCTGCCGTCGTGGGAGCCGTCTCTGAGGATGAAGCCGTGGTGGTGCGTGCTTTTCGCGATGATGAAGGAGTCGTCTCGGTCTTTTTTGTAGTGGATGTCGCGGCTCCGGTGAGCTCGGGGAAGCGTTCCGCATATTCGCGCTGCATGGCTGCGACGTTCGCGATGAAGACAGTGATCAGCGTAAGGGCACAGAGAACGGTAAGTATGATAAGGACGCGTGTGTGACGCGCCCTTTTTACCGAACTGGCTTTCTGAAGGAATGTCGGATTCGGATATTTCATCAGAAGAGTCCTGTGATGACTCCGTCGGAATTGATATCTATATCAAGTGCCGCAGGATGGGGAGGAAGTCCCGGCATCGTGAGGATCTTGCCTGTCAGTATGACGAGATAGCCCGCACCTGCGCTGAGCCTTACATCCCTGACTGTAAGCGTGAAGCCTTCGGGACGGCCGAGGAGCTTGGGATCGTCAGAGAGCGAATACTGCGTCTTGGCGATACAGATGGGGAGCTCTCCGTAGCCGCTCTTCGTGAACTCTTCGATCTTTCTTGCCGCTTCGGGAAGGATGTCGATGTCCTTCGCGCCGTAGATATCAAGGGCGACCTTCCTGATCTTATCTTCGACGGGATCCGTAAGATCGTATGTGAATACGGGATTCTTGGGAAGATCCTTATCGAGGATGTCGAGCACCTTCTGTGCGAGCTCCGTTCCGCCCCTGCCTCCTTCGGCAAAGATCGTGGCGGGAGCATATTCGGCTCCGCAGCTCTCGCATAGCTTTTTCATCTCGGCGATCTCCTCGTCAGTGTCGGTGAGGAACCTGTTGGATGCCACGACAACGGGGATGCCGAACGAGTTCATGTTCTCTATATGCTTCTCAAGATTGCCGAATCCCTTCCTGACCGCTTCGACGTCGGGTTCTGTCAGGCGGTCCCTGGGGATCCCTGCATTGTACTTGAGGGATCTGACGGTAGAGACTATTACGACCGCATCGGGCCACATGCCGGACTTACGGCACTTTATATCGAGGAACTTGAATGCTCCGAGATCTGCGCCGAAGCCTGCTTCGGTGATGAGTATGTCGGAGAGCTTGAGTCCTGCTCTTGTCGCGATGAGGGAATTGCATCCGTGCGAGATATTGGCGAAAGGACCGCCGTGAACGAGCGCGGGAACGTGCTCGAGCGACTGTACGAGGTTAGGGAGGACCGCTTCCTTGAGAAGGGCGGTCATGGCACCCTGGCAGCCGAGTGCGGAAGCCTTTACGATATTGCCGTCAAGGTCATATGCGACTGCGATGTTTCCGATCCTTTCCTTAAGGTCGTCTATATCTGATGCCAGGCAGAGGATGGCCATTATCTCGGAGGCTGCTGTTATGGAGAAGGAGTCATCCCTCTCGACGCCGCTCGTACCGCCGCCGACGCCTACCTTTATGGAACGCAGGCACCTGTCGTTCATATCGAGGCATCTCTTCCAGAGGATCCTGTCCTTATCTATCCTGAGCTCATTGCCCTGATAAATGTGGTTGTCTATCATGGCAGCGAGAAGATTATTGGCTGTCGTTATCGCATGTATATCTCCGGTGAAATGAAGGTTGATATCCTCCATCGGGACTACCTGGCTGTATCCGCCGCCTGCGGCACCGCCCTTGACTCCGAAAACGGGGCCGAGCGACGGCTCTCTCAATGCGAGCATTACATTCCTGCCAAGGAGCCTGACTGCCTGTGCGAGGCCGATGCTGACTGTTGTCTTTCCTTCGCCTGCGGGAGTCGGGTTCATAGCCGTAACGAGGACGAGCTTGCCGTCCTTCTCTCCCTTGAGCCTCTCAAGTGCAGAAGAGGAGATCTTGGCCTTGTTCCTGCCGTATGATTCGATCTCGTCGGGGCCCAGACCCGCATCAGCGGCTATCTGTCCGATGGGAAGGAGATCGGCATTTCTTGCTATCTCGATGTCAGTCAACATAATCATTCTCCCGTGCTGATATTCGCATTCAAACGCGTGTGCACACCCGCTTATTTTACAATAATAAAGCGTGTCGTTCAATCCGTACGGCCTGAATGGTGCTTTTCGATGCGAAGGGGCTTTGACACTATATTTTGTTGATGTTTCACAAACAGGCTCGATATCTTGTGTTTTTTCGTTGACAGAAAATCAAAAAACTGTTATAGTTTCTGTGTATTGCGGTAAACATGCCGCATTGCATCCGGAAGAGATATGGATCGGAGGACGGGACGATGATTATCAGATCTGATTTGGATATGTGCAGGAGCAAGTTGCAGTCCATGATCGGCAAGCAGGTAAGGCTTACATCCAACGGCGGACGTAAGAGACTCATAATCCACGAAGGGGTTATCGAGAACTGCTATCCCAACGTATTCACCGTAAGATGCCTGAGAGCATCCGATAATGATTTTGAGATCGTATCATACAGCTATGTCGACGTTCTTACACGTGCAGTCAGAGTAGCGGTCCCCGCCCGTCAGGAGGAAGAAGCTGCAAGCTGATCCTTCGGGAATTAGTAAGATAAGCATATAACAGGGCTGACCCGGATAACGGGCCGGCCCTTTGTTTTTGAAACTGCGGTGAGCTCATTGGTAAATATCAGCAGGTCCGTACATCCGTTCCGCGCAGGAGTTGTGTAGAGATGTTCCGTACAGTTTTCTGTTCGCGGGTCCTCCTGTAGGGCGGAGTATCTGAAAATCTGTTTTTTTGAAAAAACGGATAACAAATAGGCACAAATGTTATCTGAAAAATCTCATACAGAAAAAACGGATAACAAAATATACAAAAAGTTATCTGAAATTCTGAAAATGAAAAAAGCGGATAACAAATGAGCTGAATTGTTATCCGAAATCTGTGATTTTTCAAAAAACGGATAACTTTCCGGCTGACATGATCCTGATGAGCTCTGTTCACACGGTCGTGCAGACTGTAAAGAAGTGATCCTTATATCTTTCACACTCCGAAAGGGAGTCATAAGCCCTGTGGGCATCCTCCTCTGTATCGAAGATCCCGAATACGGCGCTTCCGGATCCGGACATTGCTGCAAATACGGCATTTTCGGAGCGGAGCGCAGAGATGAGTTCACCGATCCCGGGGACCATCTCCCTTGCGGGAGCCTCCAGGTCGTTTACGAGAAGGCCTTCGGAAATGAGCCTCTCGAGCGTCTCACGCGGGGAATCAACGTCCCCGAGCGCATCGAGCACGCTCTCCTTAAAGGCATCATCATATGTCACGGGCGAGCTGTCGGCCGCAGCAAAGCATTTTCCGGTCGGAACCCCCGATGACGGCTTGGCGATAACGAGGTTAAGTCCGGAGAGTGAGGGGACGGAAGTCATTATCTCGCCTATGCCCTCGCATATCCTGGTGCCTCCGTAAAGGAAGAATGGGACGTCTGCGCCGACTCTGGCGGCAACGGGGATCATATCGGACAGATCAGACGGCATGCCGGTCATCTCACGCATGAAGCGGAGGATCGCAGCAGCATCTGAAGAACCGCCCCCGAGTCCTGCCTGTGACGGTATGTTCTTATTGATGTATATCTTCATCGAAAAGTTCTTTTCGAACGGCCCGAAAGCCTCATAGAAAGCCATCGCAGCCTTATAGCACAGATCCTCTTTCTCGGGGATAGGGGAGGGGATGATGCTTCCGTCTTCTGCCAATCCGCCGGGGACCGATACTTCAAACGTATCCGAAGGGACTGTCTCTATCCTTATGTCATCGGCAAGCGAGATCTCCTGCATGAGCATGAAAAGATCGTGATATCCTCCATCGGTCACGCCTTTGATCTTCAAAAGGAGATTGATCTTTGCATCTGCTTTGAGCTCAGTCATATTCAACGTCACCTCCCGATAAGAGTATATCCTTTCTCTTTATAACATATTCGCGGAGCAGAAGGTCGAATACGCATCCGAACACTCCTATCAGTCCGCCGAATATCACATTGAAGACAAGACAGTACATTACCGGATCGAAAAGATCCCTGAAGTACGGCCATATGAGTTCGGGCCTCTTTTTGAACAGCGAAGCATGCTGGAGCCTTGCCCATGATGCCCTTACGTTCCAGACTCCGCACAGTATCATCGCGATGCCGTATCCGAAGAACAGGATAAGGGGTGCGCCGAGTACCATCTGGACGATCGCCAGGAGAAACCAGAATATTGCGTCGAACCTCATCAGCAAAACGACCTTGCGGACTACCTGTTTTTTGCTCATGATCTTCATAGGGTCAGGCCGTTTCCGCCATTCCGGACACGGGCGTTCCGCTGTATGCGAAAAGCCCTCTTTCATATCCTCTGGAATTCTCGCTGTCTATGAGCTCGAATCCGCTCGCGAGATAGAATTCGCGCATCTTTCTGTTGGCTACCGCCGTGTGCAGGAGTACGAGCTCTATCCTTTCGGCATTGAATGTGCTCAGGGCCTCGTTCATGAGGCGCGCGCCAAGCCCCGTCTGTCTCAGCTCGTCCGTGACTGCGAAGCGCGATATATAACCGCACTTGTTATGAGTCGACAGGAGATATTCGGTCTTGCGGGAGAAATTATATTTCATCGGGTTATGGCAGACGGACAGGGTAATGGTCCCGACGATCTTTTCGCCGTCGAAAAGACACAGGCACCTGTGCCGCATGATCCTGTGGGCAACGGATTCGACGCTCTCGCTGAGGGACTCGAGCACATCCTTTGATATGCCCGAATCGCGCCTGTACGATTCCATCGCGTCCCTTATGAGGGCGGATACCTTCTCCGCATCCCCGGGGACGGCTCTTCTCATCACGAGACCGTCCATCGGATATAAGATCAGAGATCGCCGTTAAGGAAACAGTTTACGAGGATCGCCTTGTGAGCGTGAAGCCTGTTCTCGGCCTCATCGAAAACGACGCTCCTCGGTCCGTCGATGATGTCCTCGGTTACCTCATAGCCGCGGTAGGCGGGGAGGCAGTGGAGGAAGATGGCATCCTTATGCGCAACGCCGAACAGCGAGGAATTGACCTGATAATCCTTGAAGATCTCGATCCTTTGGGCCTTCTCTGCTTCCTGTCCCATGCTCGTCCATGTATCTGTATAGATGACATCTGCATCCTTGCATGCTTCGTAAGGATCCGTTGTGGTTACTACCTTGGCGCCTGTTACCGCAGCGTCTGCAAGTGCCTGATCGACATACTTCTGAGGGCATGAATGGTCCGCAGGAGCACCGATCGAAACATCCATTCCGGCCTTGGCGCATGCCTGAAGCAGGGAATTCGCGACATTGTTTCCGTCGCCTACATATGCGAGCTTCAATCCCTTGAGCTCACCCTTATGCTCCTTGATCGTAAGAAGGTCCGCGAGCATCTGTGTAGGGTGCTGGTCGTCTGTAAGTCCGTTGATAACGGGGATGGATCCGAACTTCGCGAGATCCTCGACGTCGCTGTGCTTGAACGTCCTTATCATGATGCCGTCGAGCATTCCCGACAGAACGTGCGCGGTGTCGTAGATCGTCTCGCCGCGACCGATCTGGATATCGTTATTGCTCAGGAAGAGCGCCTGTCCGCCGAGCTGGAACATTCCCACCTCGAAAGAGACCCTCGTCCTCGTTGAAGACTTCGTGAAGATCATGCCGAGCGACTTATTCTTGAGATAGTGGTGCTCGATCCCGGTCTTCGTCTTCTTCTTCATGTCTGCAGCCAGATCGAGAAGATAATCAAGTTCTTCAATTCCTACGTCTTCGTGAAAATCGATAAAATGCTTCATATGTCAGTTCTCCAGTTCTTCGTCAAAATCAAATTTCTCGTCGGGATTGTTCCTCTTTGTGACGTCTAAAGATTCCTTCTTCTCGAAAGAGCTTGCCTTCGGCGTCGAACCGGAGGAAGCGTGCGTCTGGTGGAGGCTCACGTTCTTCTTCAGGATATCAGCGAGAGTTGTGATGAACTTCTTCGCCTCATATTTCTTGAGGATGAGAGGAGGTGCGAGCCTTATCGTGCTGTTGCCGATGGGGCTTACGAGGAATCCTTTGTTCATCAGTACCTGGGCCATCTCAACGGATCCGAGGATCTCATTGAACTCGATGCCTATCAGGAATCCCATTCCGCGTACGGAATTAACAAGGGAAGGATACTTGATCTTGAGCTTTCCGAGTTCGTAGAAAAGATACTCAGACACTTCTCCGACGTTGTTCAGGAGCTCCTTCTCCTCGATCTGCTCGAGAACGGTGCATGCAGCCTGGCATGCGAGGGGACCTCCGCCGAAAGTCGATCCGTGATCTCCCTTTCTCATGCCCGTTGCGACCTTGTCAGTGCAGAGCATGGCTCCGATCGGAACGCCTCCGCCAAGGCCCTTGGCGAGTGTCATGATATCGGGAGTGATGCCGTAGTTCTCATAGCAGAACATCCTTCCGGTCCTTCCGATACCCGTCTGTACCTCGTCGATTATGAGGAGGATATCCTTCTCGGTGCACAGCTTCCTGATCTTCTGGATATATTCCTTCCTTGCGGGATGGACTCCGCTCTCGCCCTGGATGAGCTCGAGCATGATCGCCGCAGTGTGGGGGGTGATCGCCGCTTCTATAGCGTCATAGTCGTTATAGGGAACATATACAAAACCGGGCATATCGGGTCCGAAAGCCTTCCTGAACTTCTCCTGTCCCGTTGCAGCGATGGTCGCCAGTGTCCTTCCGTGGAAGCTCATCGTCGCAGTTATTATCTCGTACCTGTTGTCTTCCTTGTAATAGTGGTAGCCGCGCGCGATCTTGATGGCCGCCTCGTTGGCCTCTGCTCCGGAATTACAGAAGAAGCACTTGTCGGCGAAGCTCAGGTTGCAGAGCCTGTATGCGAGTTCCGACTTCTGTGAGTTGTAGTAAAGGTTGCTCACGTGGATGAGCTTCTTGGCCTGCGAGGAGATCGCGCTCGTAAGCGCGGTGTTTCCGTGGCCGAGGGAATTGACGGCGATACCGCCGATCAGATCCATGTACTTGTTGCCCGCCATGTCGTAGAGCCAGACGCCGCTTCCCTTCGAAAAGGCAACGTCCGCCGGAGAGAATACTCCGAGGCAATACTGTTTATCCCATTTCTTTGTCAGTTCAAAATCCTTATCTATAGTCATTTCCTGTCCCTCTTATCTTTCAATATCATGGTTCCTATGCCTTTGGCGGTGAACAGCTCAAGTATAATACTGTGAGGTACCCTTCCGTCAATGATGTGTGCTCTTCGTACACCTCTTAATACGGTGTCGAGGCATCCTTCGATCTTGGGGATCATGCCTCCGGTGATGATGCCCTTTTCGACACATTCCTTTATCGATTCCTCGTCAAGGATGGAGATGAGCTTCTTTTCGCCGTCTTCGCCGTCCTCCATTACGCCCGGAACGTCAGTCAGCGTTATGAGCTTGCTGGCCTTGAGGGCCGCCGCGACTTCCGCCGCGACCGTATCGGCATTGATGTTATAGCTCTCGCCGTCCTTGCCGACTCCGATAGGCGCTATGACGGGGATGTACTCGTCATTAGCGAGCATCTCGATGACGTGTGTGTTTATCTTCTTTATCTTTCCGACGTATCCGATATCGACGGGGTTGCCGGAAGCATCCTCTGTCATCTTCTCAGCTTCGATGAGATTGCCGTCGATGCCGCAGATGCCGATCGCCTTCGCACCCTGGGCATTCAGGTTCGATACGATCTCCTTGTTGGTCTTGCCGATAAGGACCATCTGGGCGATGCCCATCGTCTCCTCGTCCGTATAGCGCAGGCCGTTTACGAATCTCGATTCGACGTTTACCTTCTTGAGCATATTGTTGATGTCGGGTCCGCCTCCGTGTACGAGCACGGGGTTGATGCCGATATACTTAAGGAGCGTGATGTCCTGCATGACGGAATACTTGAGGTCTTCATTTACCATTGCATTTCCGCCGTACTTGATGACGATCGTCTGTCCCCTCATCTTCTTCATGTAGGGGAGAGCTTCTATGAGTATCGACGCCCTGTCGATCTTTGCCATTATGTCGCCCGACATATCGGGCATTATCTTTGAATCTGCCATATCAAACACCTCTTATCGTTGTAAGTAATCCGTCGCCCTCGTCGAAGCCGAACATCGCATTGAAAGTCTGTACCGCCTGGAGCGCGGCTCCCTTTCCGAGATTGTCCTGTGCCGAGAAGAGCTTGATCACTCCCGTAGAAGGATCGTATGTTCCGTTGACGTCTATATAGTTTCCGCCATATACGGCCTTGACGTCCGGAAGCTCTTTGCCGGGAAGGACTCTGACGAATCTCTCGTCTTTATAAAAGTCATTATATACCGCATTAATCTTTTCGGCCGTGACATCCGTAAAGGAGTCGGAGGGTCTGCAGTATACCGTTGCGAGCATTCCTCTCTTGAAAGGTGCGAGATGGGGAGTGAACGTGAGCCTGATGTCGGTCCCGTCACCGCCTGCAAGGAAGGATGCCTGCTCCTCGATCTCTGTCGTATGTCTGTGTCCAACGACCCCGTAAGGCTTGAATGCCTCATCTGTCTCGCAGAATGCATATGCGAGGTCAGATTTTCTTCCTGCACCCGACACGCCCGATACCGCATCGATTATGATGCTGTCCTTTCTGATGAGCCCCGCTTTGAGGAAGGGTGCCAGGGCGATCAGCGAACAGGTGGGGTAGCATCCGGGATTGGCTGCGAGCCTTGCGGTGCGGAGCTGCTCCCTGTAGAACTCGGGAAGTCCGTAGACGGCCTCCTTCAGGAGTTCGGGATGGGGATGCTCGAGCTTGTACGATCCCTCATATGTCGAGAGGTTCTTATATCTGAAGTCACCGCTGTGGTCTATTACGCGGCATCCCTTCGAAAGGAGCACGGGCACGGTCTGTGAGGAGACTCCGTGGGGGAGAGCCGTGACTACAAGGTCACTGTCTTCGGCGACCTGCTCGGGAGTCAGATCCTCGACGGTGATGTCGCAGATGCCTCTGTAAACGGGGTAGACGTCAGAGAACTTCCGGCCTGCAAAGCTCCTCGATGTCAGATGGACGAGCTCGACCTTGTCATGACAGAGAAATCCCCTTACCGCTTCGGCACCGACATATCCTGTGCTTCCTATAATACTTACTTTAATCTTATTCATATATATAACCTCTCGCGAATTGCGTATGATTTATACAAAATACTGCATAAATATACAAAAGTCAACCGAAAACCGCATAAAAACTGATGTAATCATCCCGTCACCGGTTCGTAATAAGTGTCACACTTATGGAAGATGTGCACAAAAGGCCCGTCAGAGCTATGTGCACTATGCGAAAAAACAGGCTTTTCGAGTTGAAATAAAATACAAATTGCATTTGATTTTTTTGGCAACCTTGCCATATAGAAGATGAAATACCGCTTTGGTATAGTACTCGTATGAAAAAGCCCGACAGGGCGTTTTGGAGGTTTTATTAAATGGCAAGTTTATCTTTCCAGCATGTTTACAAGAAGTACGACGGCGGCGTTGTTGCTGTTTCCGACTTCAACCTTGAGGTTGCCGACAAGGAGTTCGTTATCCTCGTAGGTCCTTCCGGTTGCGGTAAGTCCACGACACTCCGTATGCTCGCCGGTCTTGAAGATATTTCCGAGGGTGAGATCTACATCGAAGACCGTCTTATCAATGACGTTCTTCCTAAGGACAGAGACATCGCGATGGTTTTCCAGAACTACGCTCTCTATCCTCACATGACAGTCCGTGACAACATGGCATTCGCTCTTAAGCTCAGAAAGATGCCTAAGGACGAGATCAACCGCCGCGTTATGGAAGCTGCTAAGATCCTCGAGATCGAGCACCTCCTCGAGAGAAAGCCTAAGGCTCTTTCCGGTGGTCAGAGACAGCGTGTTGCACTTGGACGTGCTATCGTTCGTGATCCTAAGGTCTTCCTCATGGACGAGCCTCTCTCCAACCTCGATGCTAAGCTCCGTGTTCAGATGCGTGTTGAGATCACGAAGCTCCACCACAGACTTAAGACAACATTCATCTACGTTACTCACGACCAGACAGAGGCTATGACCATGGGTACGAGGATCGTAGTTATGAAGGACGGATTCATCCAGCAGGTTGATTCTCCTACGGAGCTCTACGATAACCCTATCAACACATTCGTTGCAGGATTTATCGGAATGCCTCCTATGAACTTCATCAATGCAACAATCAATGTTGACGGTTCCGATGTATATGTAACATTCGAGAACGTTACTGTTAAGCTCCCTGAGCGTTATGCAGTTGAGGAAGTTATGGAGCGTGACGGCCAGGAGGTTATCTTCGGTGTTCGTCCTGAGGCTATCACGGATGAAGCAACATTCGTTACTGATCACCCTGAGACAGCTTTCGCTGCTGACGTCGACGTCGTTGAGATGCTCGGTGCCGAGACATATCTCTATGTTACGGTTAACGGATCTCTCCCTCTCACATGTAGAGTCGATCCTACGACATCCCAGTCTTCCGTTGGTCAGGTTGTTGACCTTGCTATCGATACTAACCGTATCCACATCTTCGATAAGGATACAGAGCAGAGCATCATTTCGTAAGACATGGAATAATAATAATACTCTCCAGAGTTGTAAAGGAGCCTCCTCACCACATTGTGGGGTGGCTCCTTTTTTACGCTTTTGTTAAACAGGCCCCGTTCGTTTGCACTTTTACATGAAAAACTATATTATTTATCTGTAATAATATGCTCATGCGGAAAGAGTGGTGCCTATATGGAAGAGATCAAGAAGTGCATACGACAGGCCAAGACCATCCTCAAGCAGGACGTCGGAGTAATGGATACCAGCGGTCAGATCATCGCTGCCACCAATGCCGAACTTGAGGGAACGACCGATTCCACTGCAAGAGCAGTAATGATGTCAGATGATCTCTTTTCGGGCACGGCTGAAAAGACATATATGAAGGTCGCCGTAGGCGAACAGATCAGATATATCCTCTTCATCGAAGGTGATGAACCTCAGGAGAGAGCATACCTCGGACTTCTTGCGGAATGGATCAAGACCGCTATCAAGGACAGGGGAACGGATGCCGAGAAGGAGCTCTTCACGAAGAATGTTCTCCTCGAGAACGAGCTTCAGGGTGAGATCCCGATAAAGGCAAGGGAATTCAAGATCAACTGCAATGCCGCAAGGCTCGTAATGGTCGTCAGGACCGCCAGGGAGGAAGGCGCCGAGGCACTCGAGATACTTCTCAACTTCTATGCCGATTCCGAAGCTGCATGCGTACTTGCAATGGATGAAGCTACGGCGATCGTTGTGCTCGACGCCGAAGAGGCAAAGGGCTCCGAGGAGGAGCGCAATGCATTTATCGAGCAGAACAGCTCCTCGATCCTTGACTGCCTCAACAATGAAGCCGTCACGGCTTATATCGGTGTCGGTTCATTTGTTCCCTTATTCCAGTATATCTCCAAGTCCTACAGGGACGCGATGCTCGCACTCCGTGTAGGAAAGATCTTCGAGAAGAACTGCTACATCTCAAGATATGACAAGCTCGGTCTCGGAAGGCTCATCTATCAGCTTCCGGCCACGCTCTGCCAGATGTTCATAGACGAGGTATTCCCGAACGAGGCATATAAGACCCTGGACGAGGATACTATCGTAACTATCGAGAGCTTCTTTGCCAATAACCTTAACGGAAGCGAGACGAGCCGTGAACTCTACGTCCACAGGAATACGCTCGTATACAGGCTCGACAAGGTCAAGAAGAATACGGGTCTCGATCTGAGGTCTTTTGATGATGCAGTCCTCTTCAAGATGGCTTCGATGGTAAGGACATATCTTGAGTATCTTGAGACAAGCAAGGATAACATGATCAGATGATAAGCTTTTCGAATGTCCATAAGACATACAGATCGGGCGTTGATGCCTTAAGGGGGATCGATTTTACGATCGAAGACGGCGAGTTCGTATTTGTCATCGGCAAGTCGGGCTCAGGCAAATCAACATTGATGAAGTGTATAACCAGGGAGGAAGTCCCTACCGAAGGGTGCGTCAGGATCGACGGATTTGACATATCGTCGATGTCGCGTGCCCTTGTTCCTACGCTTCGAAGACAGCTGGGAATGATATATCAGGATTTCCGTCTCATCGAGACGAAGACCGTATTTGAGAATATCTCTTTCGCAGGCGAGATAATCGGTATCCCCAGGGACAGCCTGAACAGGACGGTCCAGCTGGTGATGAACGTAGTGGGTCTGAAGGACAAGGCCGATGCATACCCCCAGGAGCTTTCGGGAGGCGAGCAGCAGCGTGTCGCCATCGCGAGGGCCATGATAAATAATCCGAAGATAATCGTCGCCGACGAGCCGACGGGAAATCTCGATCCCGAGACATCCGAGAGCATAATGGCTCTCCTTCTGGACATCAACAGGAGCGGATCGACCGTTGTCGTCTGTACTCACGATGCCACTCTGGTCGACAGGATGAAGAAGAGGGTCATCGAGATCGAGGACGGACTTATCGTAAGGGACCAGAAGGACAGTAAATATGCGGAGACAGGAGCCCCTGCGGCTTCTGCTAAGCAGATACCCCGCGGAATCGCTTTCGGTGATGATCCGGCTTTTGAGGATGACAGGGAATATTCCGACAACTTTGATGATGATGCATATAAGATCCCGGAGGAGATACTCCGCAAGGAGAGCGATCTTCTGGTCTTCGGTGATTCCGCCGCAGATCCTACGGTTCCCGCGGCAGCTGAAGTGACAGATCTTTCCGAGCTTACTGAGGAAGAGGTTCCTGATGCCATGCCGCTGTTCCCGGATGAAGAGGCTTTGGACATACCGGCTGATGCAGCCCCTGAAGAGGATACGATCACCTTCGAAGAAGATGATATGTCCGCCCCGGAGGAAACAGCATCAGAAGAAAAAGAGGACGTTCCCGTACCGGAGAAACTGACACAGGAAGAAGCCGGAGAAGAACCTTCTGAAGAGGTTGTAATGCCGCAGGATGTCCTTTTCGATGACGGTCCCGCGAAAGAGGAACCCGCAGGGGAAGAGGAGACTTCGGATGAACCGGAGGAGCCTGCGGAGAAGATAAAAGAGAGACCTGTATATGATATAGATCTTGATATACAGGAGGATGACGAGTGAGTATCAGGGCATTTTTCAATTCCGTCAAGGAAGGTTTCAAGAGTATAGGAAGACATCCGCTGGTCACGATAGCGTCGATCACGACCATCCTTCTCATGCTCATAATCATAAGCTCATTCTTTATCTTCTCGGTCTATGCGAGATCGGTCATGAGAAGGCTCGAACAACAGCCTCCCGTTGAAGTCTATATGGAACTCGGCGCGGATGAGCAGAAGCTTCAGACGGTAGAGGATTATATCTCGAAGGACGCGAGGATCATGTCCTATGAGAAGAGGAGTCCCGAGCAGAACTATAACTACTTCAAGGAGAACCTTGGTGACAGTTCTTCCGTTCTCGACAGCCTCGACTACAATACATATCTTCCTTATACATTCAATATAAGGATGAACGATCCGGCACAGACGGAGGCGCTCGCGGGCACGATCAGGACGATCCCCGGAGTCTCCAAGGTCGACGTCCAGAGCCGTGTCATGGATATCCTCGCGAGGGCAAGGCACATAGTTAACATCACGTCAGTAGCGGCATTTGTCGTACTGTTCATAATAGCGCTCTTCATCATCTCCAACATGGTAAGGATCTCGGTATATTCGAGGGCTTCGGAGATAGAGATAATGAAGTTCGTCGGCGCAACCAATTCATATATCAGGCTCCCGTATATTGTCGAGGGAGCGATAGTCGGCCTCATCAGCGCCATCTGCGCATGGGGTATAACGATACTCGTTTATTACAGGATCTACGTATCTGCCATGGCCAAGATCACGCCCGTGAGCTTCTATGCACTTATCAGCGTAAGGAGCATCATGTGGTGGGTGCTCCTCATATCGGCTGTCACCGGAATCCTCATAGGAAGCATAGGAAGCGGCATTTCCGTCCGCAAGTATATCAAGGTCTGACGGGAGGGTCATATGAGGCGTTTTCTTACCAGAAAGAATATAGCTGCAACAGTGATCGCTGCATCCATGGCCGGAGCCATACTTCCCGGGATGATGCCGCGCGTTCAGGCGAGCAGGGATCTTCAGGCTCTGGTCGATATCCCTTGCGCGACCCAGGATGAGCTCGACCAGAAAAAGAATGAACGCGACCAGGCTCTTTCGAAGGCTGAAGCAGCATCTGCGAGGGCAGAGGAGCTGCGTTCCCGGCAGGACGATCTTTCAGGTGAACTGACCAAGCTCAATAAGCTTACGGATGAGCAGCGCGATCAGTATGAGCTAGCGGCGAGCCAGTATTCCGCAGCCCAGCTCGAAAAGGCCATCGCGATCGACGAATATGTTACTGCCCAGGAGAACCTCATCGAGACCAAGGAGGTCTTCTCCGAGAGGCTGTCGGTAATGTTCGAATATCAGAACAAGTCGACTCTCGAGATACTCCTCGAGTCAGATTCGATAGCAGGTTTCTTTACGAATATAGAGCTCATATCCCTTATCGCCGACGCGGACGATCAGGCGGTCGACCAGATGCAGATCGCCTTGGATGACGCCAAGCTCAAGACGGACAATGCCCTCAACAAGGCAGAGGAGATGGAGGCTCTCGCTGAAGAGAAACTCGCAGTACTCGAGGAATATGAGAAGGAAGTCGGTATAAAGGAAGAATCATTAAGGGATATTACCGCACAGATCGAGGAGGCCGAGGCTGAGGCCGGCGATTATGAGGCAAGAGCACAGAGGCTCAACGGCGAGATCTCTTCGATACAGGAGGAACTCTATACGAGGATCACTCCGACACCTGCACCCCAGGGCGAATCGGAGTCTTCTACGGAGAAGCCTTCCGAGGTCCCTACCGATCCGACGCCTGCTCCTACAGATGAGCCTACAGTAGAGCCCGGACAGGAACCGACAGCAACTCCGGTCCCTACTCCGATCCCCACGACACCTCCCGAGCATCACTCGTCAGGCCAGCTTTCATGGCCGTCCTGGTCGAGGACCATAAGAGATTATTACGGATACAGGATCCACCCGATCTCAGGTGTCCAGAAGTTCCACGGCGGACTCGACATCGGAGCCGGTTACGGTGATGCCATACTGGCAGCGGCAGGCGGAACGGTATCTCTTGTCGAGGAACCTGTAGAAGGTCAGAATATGGGCGGTTCCGGATACGGCAACTACGTCATCATCGATCACGGAAACGGTCTCTATACACTTTACGGACATGCGCGCGATATCTATGTTTCGTCCGGCGAATCCGTAAGCGCGGGACAGCAGATCGGCGAGGTCGGTTCGACCGGAGGTTCTACGGGACCTCACCTCCACTTTGAAGTAAGGCTCGGCGGCCCCTGGGGCAATACAGACGATCCCCTCAACTATCTTGCGTGATATGGATGATTTTTACGACCTGATCGCAGATCATTATGATGATTTCCAGGAGGATATAGATCCTTCATCGTGGGCAGAGAAGATACTCGCGATGGCTTCCGGAAATATGCTCTGTGACACGGATGATATGCTTCTCGTCGATCTCGGTTGCGGATCGGGCCTGATAACTGCGGAGCTTCACGGTCAGTCGGGCTTTGAGACCATCGGCATCGACCGTTCGGAGATGATGCTGTCCCGTGCAATGGAAACTGACTTTAAGATCCTATGGGTCCTTCAGGATATAAGATCGTTCGATATAGGCAGGACGGCGCAGATCTTCGTATCGACAACTGATACTGTCAATCATCTGACGGATCCCGACGATGTAAGAAAGCTCTTTGCCCGTATCGGCGAATGCCTCGAGCCCGGCGGAGTCTTCATCTTCGATGCGGGTACGAAGGACCACTTCGAAAAGACTCTTGGCGACAACATATTCTACAGGGATGAGGATGACGCGACTCTGTTGTGGGTCAACTCATGGGACGGCGAGGTCAGCACTTCCGAGATGACCCTTTTCGAGACGGAAGACGGACAGACATACGAAAGGTATGACGGCACCGTTAAGGAGAGATTCTATGACAGGGATTTCTTCGTTGAGTGTGCGGCAAAGGCAGGGCTCGAGCCGGTCCATGAAGAGGCAGACGGCACAGAGAGAGTCTTTTATGTATTCAGAAGGAAGAATGAAAATGAGTGATGATCTGTATAGAGTTAAGGGAATGCCCGAAGATGAGAAGGACGATCACATCGTCCGCGCAGTCGCCCTGGGAGGACATGTCAAGGCGGTGGCGATAAGGTCAAAGGCGATCGTTTCCGAGGCGCAGAAGATACATAATACTTCATCTGTTGTGACTGCGGCTCTGGGCAGGTTCCTGACGGGATCTCTGCTCATCGCGGAGAATATGAAAAATGAAGACGATACCCAGACGACCATAATAAGGGCAGACGGTCCTATCGGCGGCATGACATGCGTATGCGACAGCAAGGGACACGTCAGGGGATATCCGCTCGAAAATGATGTCCCTTCGACATACCACAAGCCCGGCAAGCTCAATGTCGGCGCGGCTGTGGGGAAGGGCACCCTGACAGTCATAAGGGACCTCGGACTGAGGGAGCCTTTCACCGGTATGGTCGAGCTCATGTCGGGTGAGATCGCCGAGGACTTCACTTACTACCTGGCTTCATCAGAACAGACTCCGTCCGTAGTGGCACTCGGTGTATCAATGGATAATTCCGGTGTCCTCGAGGCAGGCGGAATGATGATCCAGCTGATGCCCGGAGCTACAGAAGAAGATATCGACTATATCGAGAAGAGAGCGAACGGAGGATTCCCCGACATCACCTTCCTCATGGAGGAAGGATTCTCGCCCGCGAAGATACTGGACCTTTTCCTTGGTGATCCCGGGATCGAATTCACGGACGCATATCCCGTATCCTATCACTGCCCCTGCTCGAAAGAGCGCATGAGCGAAGGCATCGCTGCTCTGGGAAAAGCCGAGCTTGAGAAGCTTTCCGAAGATCCCGACGGCATCGAGACACAGTGCCATTTCTGCAACAGGAAATACAGGTTCGGCCGCGATGAGATAAAGGCCCTCCTCAATAACTGACAGTCTTTTTACACTTCCGAATAAGACCCCAGGAACGTGAATCCGTTGCCCTCATTGTCGAGCCTTGTAAGCAGTGAGATGAACGGCTCGGAATAGACCGATGCCTCTACATCCAGATAGAACATGAACTCAAAATCCCTTCCTGATATCGGACGCGATTCGATCTTTGTGAGATTGAGTCCCAAAGCAGAGAAGGACGACAGCGTATTTGAAAGCGATCCCGGCTTATGGTCTATCGCCATCATGATCGATGCCTTTGATGCGCCGGGATATATCTCGAGGTCCTTGCTGATGCAGATGAACCTCGTGTAGTTGTGGTCGCTGTTCTGGACATCATCCCTTATGACTTCGAGCCCGTAGAGCTTTGAGCAGTCAGGCGAAGAGATCGCCGCTACATCGCGCCTGTCGGAATCCGCGACGGTCATCGCGGCGACAGCTGTATTTGCAACGACAGTGACCTTGATGTCCTTATTGTCCTTGAGGAAACGCGAGCACTGGCCGAGCGCCTGCTCATGTGAATAGATCTCCTTTATCTCGCTGAACTTTACGCCGGGCTTTGCCATCAGCCTGTGATTGATCTGATACTTCATCGTCCTTACGATATGGAACTTATGCGAGTGCATCAGATCGTAGACTCCGGTCACCGAGCCGTATGAGCTGTTCTCGATAGGAAGGACTCCGTATCTGCAAAGCCCGCTCTCGACTGCCTGGAATACTCCGTCGAAAGTCCTGAAATACATGATGTCCGCAGCCTTGAAGAGCTTGTCTGCCGCAAGCTGCGAATATGCGCCCTCTACTCCCTGGCAGGCCACGACCGCACTTACCGGGAACTCCTTGGGAGTTGAAGCCAGGGCTTTTTCGATATCATCCTTAAGATGAGAGTCGTTCCTCACGGCAGTATCCGCATATGATTTCGACAGATCGAAAACGTTCCTGAAGAAGACCCTCTCGAGGCTCTCCATCGACGGATCCTCTCCCGCCGATATCCCGTTCATGAATTCCCTCTCATACTGTCTGCCCGTTACTGCCGCCTCACCAGCCGGGAGCTTCTTTGTCATCTCCTGTGTAAGAGCGACCCTCCTGCCGAAAAGAGTCCTCAGCTCGTCGTCGATTTTCCTGATGTCCTGTCTTGTTCTGTCTTTCATTTTCATTTCCTCCATGATAATCAAAAAAGCTCCGCAGATATCTCACTGCGAAGCTTTATTATCCTGATCTTATTGCTGACCTTTTATTTTTACGCAGTGAGAACTTTCAACGTCTTTCCAAAAAAGAAAGCGAAGCCGAAAAAGAAATCAAATGCTGTAAAGATATTACGTGTCATGTGAGGGATTATAGAGCAATATGAGGATGATGGCAATAGCATATCGATAAAGAAAAGTTGCGTTTTGAGACGGTTCTGATAAATAACATGGTAGGAATAGAGTATGTTTTGATATAAAGGATAACATTATGTAAAAACTCGGTAACCGATAATGGTAAAAAGGATATAAACAGATAGTCGATATCACGACAGGATAGTATAATAAATATGTTGAAGAATGGAATTGAATCTATACAGTAAGGATACTGGAGAATTCAGACCAATATCCAATTGGCACCCCAATGAGTACCAGTGGTGGATTACGACCTTTAATTATCACGAACCAAATCCAAGATTCGAGGACCTTTATGTTGTTGCAAAGATCTGTTTTGGGGATGGGGATATATCTGATGATAGTATAGTTGATTTGGAAGAGATGTATTATTGTTTTAAGAGACAACAATTAAGGGAGCGTAGTGATGATCCTACAACAATCATTTTTGATGATGATGGTTTGTGTATATCTTTAATTTGGGGAGAGGGGATAATGTACAATGCCTGCTAAACGTGTGTTAAGTATATTGATGATTTTGATCGTCTTATTAGTATCTTCATCCTGTAATGACAATAGATATGCTAAAGATATGGTTGATAATGCATATGACAGTATTGTGCAATATGATTCAAAGTCTTTATATGATTCGTTTAGTGCCAGATTAAAAAAGAATAAAGGGCTGAAAGACGATTTGGATTCTTTCATGTCGGAGATAGAAAAACTGGATCTTAGTTTTGAAGATGCGGTTATAGAGTACAGTGCTGGCGGAGAATCAAAGGATTATCATTTCGGTAAGATAACCAGATGGGGAGGCGAAGCAATAATAGAATCCATAATAGGTGCTGATAACGCCCAATATACCATTCATATCTCTTACATTGCAATTAATGAGTCTGATGAAAGTAAGGTTGGTCTTTTCTCAATAAGGTTATATGAAGAAGGGAATAAAAACGAAGAAGATGAATATGGTCTCTTATTAGAAATCGGGGAAAATAGTGGTGAATACTTATTCGTAAACAGATTAATTAAGACTAAACCCTTACAGTAAGGATACTGGAGAATTCAGACCAATATCCAATTGGCATCCCAATGAGTACCAGTGGTGGATCACGACCTTTAATTATCACGAACCAAATCCAAGATTCGAGGACCTTTATGTTGTTGCAAAGATCTGTTTTGGGGATGGGGATATATCTGATGTAAAACATAATCTCGAAGAGTTGTACTATCGCTTTAAAGAGAATCAGATAAGTAACACTTACGAGTATCCGGCGACTATCATATTTGATGATAGCGATTTGTGTGTATATATCATTTTGGGGGAAGAAATCAGATATGCAGTTTACTAAGAAAATGATATGTCTATTGTTGTTTTTTGTTTTCATCTGTTTTTCATCCTGTACAGATAACAATGAAGCGAAACGAATGATAGATGAAGTAAAGGAATACATTGCTGAGAATGATCATGTAGCTCTATATGGTTGTTTTTGTGATGAAACAAAAGACAACGAAGGACTTGAGGAGGATTTAGAGTTGTTTTTGATTCAGTTTGAAAAAATGGATCTGGACTTTAATAAAGCGACTATCGACTATTCCGGTGGTGGTGAATCAAAAGAGTATAAGAACGGTTCCGTTGTTCAGTGGGGAGGATGTGCGAGAATAGAAAACATCGTTGGTGCAAATAAATCAGATTATTTCGTGAGCGTATCATATAACGTAGTTAATGAGGATACAAGGAAAGAAGGTATTGTTTCCTTGGCGTTGTATTCGAATCAGGTTCACGATGAAAATGGCGGTTTTATGTGCTTGTTATTTATTGGCAATAGAAACGGAGAGTATTGTTTTGAAAATAACATGGATTAGTACTTATAGACTAATCTTGATCATGCTTATGTCTTCATTCTGATATGATAATTTCATCTCTTCCAATATGGTTTTCGGTGCATACGACAGCAAATAGGCTGATCATACATTTATGAGGAGGGCCGACAATAAGGATACGTGGATATTCCCTTTAATTGAATGATGCTGATGGTGTAGAATAAAACAGATTCCGTATCATTACTGACATCAAAAAAGGAGATAAATATATGCATATTACATACAGTCCTAAAGGCGTCTGCGCAGTGCAGATAGATTTTGAACTAGAGGATGGAAAGATCAGTGATCTTAAGTTCCTCGGAGGATGCAACGGAAACTTAAAGGCGATCGGAAAGCTCGTCGAGGGTAAGGACGCGAAGGAAGTCGCTGATATCCTCAGGGGCAACCAGTGCGGAGGCAAGGGAACATCCTGCGCGGACCAGCTGTCGAAGGCGATCGACGAGGCTCTTGCATAACACTGATGCACAGGGAAACTTCCCTGTCTTTGTGATAGAATAAGAACATGGCTGATACGATAAAATGTCCCAATTGCGGAGGTAATCTCTTATTTGATGCCGACCTGCAGAAGCTCACATGTGAATTCTGCGGCGGTGCCTTTCTGCCTGAGGAACTCAAGAACGATGTCGAGAATGTCTCTTCCGACGACGCTCAGAGGACCGACGGTACTGTAGAGGAAGTTCCCGACGGAACTCCTGAGGAAGAGGCAAAGGAGAGGGAGGAAGATATTTCTCCGCACGTTAATTTCGTCTGTAACTCATGCGGAGCTTCGATAGTTTCCGACCAGAATACGAGTGCCACATTCTGCGCTTTCTGCGGATCGCCGGCGCTTGTCGGACAGAGGCTCACGAAGTCCTTCAGACCAAAGTATATAATCCCTTTCAAGTACGGAAGGGACAAGGCCGTCGCCGGCTTTTTCAAGTGGTGCAAGGGCGGCCGCTATACGCCTTTCGGATTTATCTCCGAGAAGAACCTCGAGAAGCTCACGGGTCTTTATGTTCCGTTCTGGCTTTTCGATGTGGAAGGCGATATGGACTATGAAGGTGAAGGCGATATAGTCACGAGTAAGACGACGGGCAATACGACCGTCACCACGACCAAGACATATAAGATCACGAGGAAGGGAAGGTTCAACTGGAAGAACATACCTCTCGATGCCGAGACGAGGATCGACGACGATCTGATGGAGGCGATCGAGCCTTTCGATTTTAAGGATCTTATCGATTATGACTACAAGTATCTGCCGGGATTCTTTGCGGATGTCTATGACCTTTCCGATAATGATCTGTCGGCGAGGGCATCCAGGAGAGGCGACAAGTATCTCAAGGAAGAGTTCAAGAAGACGGTCAAGAAGTATGACAAGGTCAGGAAGACCCGTGATGACAGCAAGGTACTCCCGCCCAAGGCGGAATATGCTCTCCTGCCGGTATGGTTCATGAGCTATAAGTATCTGGGGAATGTCTATCATTTCGCCATGAACGGACAGACGGGTGAGGTCGCAGGAACGCCTCCCGTCAGCATGGTCAAGAGGATAATGCTCTTCTTCGTTCTGTTCGCCGTATTTGCCGTGATCGCTAAAGTGATCGTAGGCCTTATGCTCGGAGGGTATGTCGGATGAAAAAAGATGATGTATCAAATGTAAAGAAGAGCGTATGGGGCGAACTGGGTCTCATGTCCGGAATGTGGATCGCATTCCTTATCCTTATTATCGTCGGCTGCATCGCGATCTATGCATATATGATCAAGCCGACCGATAAGGTAGTGGTCCTGACCGACGATGCTAAAGTCTTTTCGAAGTCTGAAGAGAAGAAACTCAAGGAAGCCGCGAAGGATCTGTCGAGAGATGAGGACGTTAACGTCATTATCGTAACGACAAAGGATAAGGAAGATACGATGGGCGGCGGATACTACTCCGACGACTATGAGGGATGCGGCGAGTTCACTGAGGATTACTATCACTCGGAGGCAATAACGAGCAAGTTCCGCGATAATTCGGGTATATGCCTGTGCCTCGATCTGTCGAACGGAGAGACGGGCAAGAGGCATTTCCGCATCATGACATACGGAACTGCATATTATACGATCACGAATGACGAGTGCGATTATATCGCAATGAGCCACAGGAACGAACTGTCAGACGGCGATTATGCGGAGGCGATACTCGGCGTTGTCGATGATATTTCGGAATATGATTTTGAAAGCGGCGGAGTTACTTTCATGAAGGCGATCGTCGTCATCGTTCCGGGCATTATCGCACTGATAGTTGCCGCGCTCATGACGAAGAAAAAGAAACTCGACAAGGCTCCTAAGTCACGCCAGTATCTTGATTCGACGACGGGCGTCAAGAAGACTGACGGCAACCAGTCCTCTGCGGACGAGAGCGGTCTGTCGGCAGGAGGCATCTTTGCTTCCGCTGCGGCAGGAATGCTCGCGGGGGCTCTTATAGAGGATATATTCTTAAGACAGAAGTCAGTGACCACACACCATTCATCCGGCGGCGGAGGAGGCTTCGGCGGCGGTGGCGGCGGAGGCGGCCACTCGGGCGGCGGCGGATGCAGCTTCTGATACCATCTGATAAATATACCGGAAAGGGATAAGAGAATGATAATAAGAAACTGTTCTGGAGGCATAGTATTCTACGGGGATAAGGTTCTCCTGCTCATGAATGACAAGAGAGATATCGCATTCCCCAAAGGCGTCGTAAGGGATAACAGGAAGCTTACTGAAGTCGCGGTCGAGAGAGTGAAGATCGAGGCGGGCGTAAAGGCACGCATAATATCCCCCTGCGGAAAGACGCATTATGAATTCTATTCCGTCACCAGAAGGAAGCCGGTCCATAACAACGTATCCTGGTTCGTCATGGAGGCGGACAGCGACAAGGTGACCCCGAACGCTTCCGAAGGTTTTGAAGAGGGAGCTTTCTATCCTATAGAGGAAGCGATGTCCATGATCACATACAGCCAGGACAGATCGCTCCTCATGATGGCATATCAGAAGTACAAGGAGTCAGTCTGATTTGGCGGACGATTCATTTATAACCCTCTCGAAAAAGGGCTCATCACTCATAGAGATCAAAGGCTCCGAGTTCATCGGCAGGGCAATGAGGGTCGATACCCCCGAACAGGCCGAGGATTTCGTCAGGAATGTAAGGGCCGAATACCCGGATGCGCGCCATACATGTTATGCATGGACTGTAGACGGTGCGACCCATATGCAGAAATACAGTGATGACGGCGAACCTTCGGGGACGGGCGGACTTCCGATCCTTTCCGTACTGACGAAAGGCGGGATCACGAATGCCGTGATAACCGTCACCAGATATTTCGGAGGGATACTCCTCGGCAAGGGAGGACTCGTAAGGGCTTATACGGACTCTGCGGCTGAGGCCGTGAAGGATGCCGTCCCCGTGAAGATCACGACAGGTCAGAGATATCTTATCAGCTGCGGATATGATATGTCGGAGAAGATACTTTTCGCGCTGAAGGCAAATGAGTGGCAGACGGGAGGGATCGATTATTCTGACCGGGTGCAGATAGAGTGCATGTGTTCAGCCTCGGAATCAGAGAAGCTCATCGAGACGGTAAGGGATCTGTCCGCGGGCCGTGTGATCCCGGAGAAGACCGGTGAATGTGAACTTATGCAGAAGCCCTCTGAGGAATAAACTGACTAAGATTTGCCGAAAAGATTTCCCATGAGCGGAGTATCATCAAGCCAGCAGATCGAAAAGAGGTGAACTATCATGGCAGAGATAAACAGTAATGAGACTTTTGAAAGACGCCCTCAGGAGAAGAAGAGCAAGGCTGTTCCGATCCTGGCCATCCTCCTTGGTGCGAGCGTTATATTCGCTTCTCTGCAGACGGTATACATCATCGCACTCAACAGCGGACTCAAGGGTAATATGACATACCTTTCCGGAAGGGATAAGGATGATGATGGTGATGATGAGGGCGGTAAGAAGTCTTCAGATAAGGAAAACAATGACAATCCCAATATGGGACTTCCGGATCCCCACTTCTCTCTCGAGGAGGCGGCAAGCGTTCATGATCCCGACAAGACAACTCTCTCCACGATGGAGATAGTAGACAAGGTATCTCCCGCGACCGTATCCGTATTCATCACTTCAAAGATAAACGGATATGAACAGAAGATATCTTCGGGTTCCGGTTTCATCATCTCTGACAACGGATACATGATCACGAATGATCACGTTGTTTCGGCAGCTGTGGACAACCCTGATTATTCCATTCAGGTCGTCGTTCCGGGGATAGACCACAATATCACGGCGAAGGTAATAGGTTCCGATGAGCAGACTGATATTGCAGTCCTCCAGCTCGAGGAAGAGCGTCAGTATAATTACGTTACTCTCGGAGATTCCACGACATTAAGGCCCGGCGAGCTCGCCGTTGTCATCGGAAATGCGCTCGGTACTTTTGAGGGCACGGTCACGGTAGGCGTCATATCCGCACTCGACAGGAATGTTAATAACAAGGGATACACAATGACCCTTATCCAGACTGATGCTTCGATCAATTCAGGCAACAGCGGCGGACCGCTCATCAATTCCTTCGGTGAGGTGGTCGGCGTCACGAATGCCAAGATCGCATCCGCAGAGGGAATGGGATTCGCGATCCCGATCTCTGAAGTCAAGGATGAGATCGAGTCCATCATCCGGAACGGTTATGTTGCCGACAGACCCTACCTTGGCATAACAGTCGCTACGATTACCGAGGAGTCGTATTACGGTGCTACCCCCGGAGTATATGTAGCCGAGATCGCTGAAGGCGGCCCCGGAGACAAGGCGGGATTGCAAGTCGGAGACAGATTTATTACAATGGACGGGGAAAAAGTCGAAGAGTCGTCCGATATCCTCAGGATAAGGGACGGACATAAAGTCGGAGACTCGGTCGTCGTTAAGGTCGACAGAGACGGCAAGACTAAAGAACTAGACCTTATAATAGGAGACGGTGTCAATTCATGAGGATGACCAGGGATTCAAGACTCGTAAAAGCTATGGCGGCGATACTTGCCGCAGCGATGCTGCTGTCTGTAATATCGCTTCTCTTCCTGATCATTTTCCAGGGACTTTAAGAGACCCCGGGAAGTCAGATATCAAGTGATTCATAAGATCTGCCGGGTCCGCCGCTCAGACGGATCCGGTAGATCTTTGTCTGTTCTATGGGATATATATCACGCATCGTTTCGATGGTCTCGCCCTTTGCTATGTTGATCATTGCCTGGACGAGTATCATGTGTGAAACGACGAGGACGGGATTTCCATTCCCGCCGTCATATCTTTTCGATATGTTGTCGAGAAATCTAAGGGCCCTTTCCCTCACATCGAAAAATGTCTCCCCGCTTTCGACGGGCCTGAACTTATCGGGGTGGAAACGGAATGCATCGAAAGCTTCGGGATACTTCTCCTTCGCATCCTTCATGCACATGCCTTCCCAGGAACCGAGATCCATCTCGAGAAGGAGAGGATCGATATCGATGGGGATCTTCGAGAAGTTCTGCGAAGTGATAAGGTGAGCCGTATGCATCGCCCTGGGGAGAGGACTTACGAGACATCCGGTAAAAGGGATATCCTTAAGTTCCCCGCCGAGCCTTACTGCCCCGGCGATCCCGTTTTCGGTCAGGGGGGAATTGCACCTGCCCTGCATCATTATCTTTGTATTCCACACGGTCTCCCCGTGTCTTGTGAGATAGATATCGGTCACGGGACGTCCTGTATCTTGTCGACTCCGGACTGGATGAAGCTGTATTCATATTCACCCCTCATCTCGTTGAGGAATGCCTGATAGTTATTCATCCTGATGAAGCTGTTGACCCTGTCATACCATTCGGGATTTTCGGAGACAGATACGAGATAAACGATATAGTAACCGTCCTCGGTATCGAGGAAGAGCTTATCGCCGGGCTTGATGTCCTCGGAGAATATCCTCTTGTCGAGTATTCCGCTATATTTGCCGGGATATGTATCGCTGCTGTGGATGACCTCGATAGACTTATCGAGGATATAGTCGTTATAGAGGTTCTCGATGCTCTGCATATCCTTCTCTTCGCTTATCTGATCGAAGATCTCCTGGGCAAGCGTCTGGGCAGCTGCCACGTCGAGACCGGGGCCTTCCTCACCTTCACGGAGAACGATATGCACCATCCTGACGTCACGGAGGGGAACAGTCTGTCTTTCCCTCGAGACGAAGCAGAGGATTATGGGGAAACCGTCCTCGTCGGCAAAGACTGTAGCATCTCCGGGCGTCCTTGACGTGTCGAAGAGCCAGTCCCTGAAATCGTTATGAGTAAAGTCGGCATATCTTGCATTGCTTATGAGAGTGGAGTTCTCGGTCATGAGAACGTTCTTTGCCTCTCCGGAAAAATACTCTGCGGCGCAGGACTCGAACTTTGACGGATCGTGTCCCATCTTGTCGATTATCTGGGCAGCATGGAGGTTGGCTGTGTTGATGAAAGCTTCCTCTCTCTGCTCATAAGTGATGCGCAGGATCTTGTAGTTTACGAGATCATAAGCGTTGCGGTTCGCGGTATATGCCTCCTCAGCCTGTTCCTTCGTTGCCTGGAGCTCCACGAGCTTGGCGCCTGATGCGTAATCCTCAGTGAAGTATTTCTTGGCAAGAGTATTGAGTACGCACTGCTCGTCGACCTGGCTTCCGAATACTCCCCTGATATATGTATCGAGGGGAACGTTGAGCTCCTTCGCCTTCGTGGCGAGCCAGTCGATATATGTCTGTGCGAGTTCGAAGTGGGAATTCTCGATCTCGTATCCTTTCGATGTGGCATCGTCATAAAGGATCTGCATGGTCTGCATCTCCTGGGCCGTAAGGTCGAGGAAATAGTCCCTGGTCGTCTTGAAGTTGGGATCCTCGGAAGGTCCCGCGAGCATATCGGGAGTGTCGGATGCAAAGATGTCGACACCGTTGTCGATAAGGAGATAGTGGTACATGAAGCTGAACTCCGCCGAATCGACATAGCTGTCATTGATCTTCAGGGGAGACTGCAGTTTTTCCTTTATTCCCATTCCGAAAAATACCGTGAGCCCGACTGCGATAAGGACTGCGATGCATGCGACGATGAGGAAGATCACGCCCTTATGGGTTGAAGCGGAAGACGCCTCCTTAAGGCCTTCCTTGCTCTCTTCGGAAGAGAGGTTCATCACGACGGGCTCCACTTCATTTCTTGTATTCTTTTTCCTCTCGGAAGTCTTGAGCCTTCTTGACGTCTTTCCCGAGTTGCTGCTGACGGTCGTATTCAGGTCATCGCCTGACAGAAGATCAGGATCGATCTCGGTAAGATCCGAAAGGACTGTCCTCTCGCGGAGATGCTTTACGGATACCTCGGAAGGGACGGGAGCCTCACCTTCGGATACCGGTTCTGCGGGGATACTGTCTCCTGCTGTCTGAGGAGCGTCTTCTGCGGTAACCGTAACAGGTGATTCCTCTGCGGGGGCGGGTGCTGCCTCCGTCTCAGAGGGTTCAACAGGCAAAGCGCTTTCCTGCACGGGCACTTCGGCTTCTTCAGCCGGGGCACCGGGAATGACTGTCTGTCTGACGGGAAGGTCTGTGCCCTCCATATCGGGAGTCCTCACTTTTTTTGAGGGATTATTCTTTTTCATCTGTCTTCCTCCTCTCCGGGAACAAGGAGACGTATAGCCTTGGGTATGCATTCGATACTGACGGGCAGGGAAGGACCCTTCTCACCGTCAACGTCGAGAACGACTCCGCGGTCTCCCGAAGTTGTTATCTCCAGTCTGTTCGTCTGGAAGTATATGACTTTGTCATTGTAGATATGGTCATTTGTCAGAAGGTTCCCGAGAAGAGGGAATACGCTTCCGAAGTCGATCTTCTTTACTGCCAGGACATCGAGCAGTCCGTCCTGAAGATCCGCTCTTGTCATCAGATTGCGGAATCCGCCGACGCTCTTGCTGTTCGAAACGAAGAACATGATGACGTCATCATCTATAGTCTCCTTGTCCGTCCTGAACGTGACGGGGATCGTCGTATTGAGCGAAGGTATATCCTTTATGGCGCTCATCCAGTATGCGGCAGGTCCGAAAGTGGTCTTCAGGGAGGACGGTACGCGGTAGGATACGTCGCTCATCATGCCGCCTGCAAGAACGTTCAGGAAATAGAAGTCGTTCGCCTTTCCGCAGTCTACGACCTTGATCTCGGGGTGCATGAGCATCCTCGCGAAATCCGAAGGCAGTGACGGAAGATGGTTTATCGTCGCGAAATCATTGACCGTACCGGAAGTATAGATCGCAAGAGGGATATCTATCCCGTTCTTCATAAGACCCGTGATGACCTCGTTAACGGTGCCGTCGCCGCCCGCCGCAATGATGTAGTCATATTCGGCAGGATCTGTCTCGGCAGCATATCGCTCTGCGTCATGCTGCTTCATGGTGTAGTAGAGATCGGCTCTCTCGAGCTCGTTGAATGACGAGAGATAGGCAAGGGTATCCTCCACGTTATAGCGTGCGGTCTCCCTTCCCGAACTCGGATTTATGATGATCTTAAGCTTCAGTGCCATATGATTTGCTCCGCATAGATTTTCATAATATACTTTACCACAGTTATAAGGCAGTTCTGCTACAAATATGTAATATAAGTGTGTTAATATAATATGGCTTATGGAAAACCAGGGAATTGAGAACGCTCCCGCACCTGCTCTGGCAGGCAGAAGGAGCATAAGGGACAGGATATTCGAAGGCAGCTTTCTCGTGAGGGTGCTCTGCTTTGCATTTCCGTTCCTTACAGTAGTGACGGTCTTTTCGATACTGGGTATATTCCCTGTAGGCGACAGGACGATCCTGACGGTCGATCTCTATCACCAGTACTGCCCCTTCCTTTATGAACTCAAACAGAAGATACTTGACGGCGGCTCCCTTTTCTATTCATGGAACTGCGGCCTGGGCAATGAGTATTATGCGGCATTTGCCAATTACTCCGCGAGCCCGCTCAATATCTTCGTCCTTCTCTTCTCATATAAGGCGATCCCCGTATTCATCGCTTTTATCACAGCCGTAAGGGCCGGTCTGGCTTCGCTGTTCATGTCATTTCTCCTGTCCGATACCGACGACAGGAGATGCGATCTGATAACGGTCGTATTCGGCTCCTCATACGCTCTGTGCGGATGGTTCTTTACTGATTTCTGGAACATAATGTGGTGTGACGCCTTCGTCATGCTGCCGCTCATAGTCCTCGGACTGAGGAAGCTCATGAAGGAGGGGAAGTACCTCCTTTACACACTGTCGCTCGCAGTCTGCATCGCGAGCAACTACTATGCGGGATATTTCATCTGCATATTCCTTGTCCTTCTCGCACCCGTCCTGTGCATAACGATGTTTAATGTCACGAAGGACGAGACGGATCCCGACAGGCTCTGCGTCAGGAAGGTGTTGACGTGCGCCGGCAGGTTCGCGCTCGCTTCGCTCATAGCCGGTCTCATGGCGGCATTCATAGTGATCCCGACATATCTTATACTCCAGCATTCGTCCGCGACAGGCGACGAGTTCGTGAAGGATTTTAATCTCACCGGCAACCTCTTTGATTTCATGGGAAGGCTCCTTGTCGCTGCAAATCCCAACATCAGGGATGGCATGGCGAACGTCGCGTCGGGCACAGTCCCCGTACTCATGCTCCCGCTGTTCTTCATGGCTCCCAAGGAGTCGGGCATAACAAAGAGACACAAGTTCGGATATGCATTCCTCCTGATCTTCATGTACCTGAGCTTTACGAACAGGACGCTGAACTTCATATGGCACGGATTCCATTTCCCGAACCAGATACCTTACAGGCAGTCCTTCATAATGTGCTTCCTGATCATAACGGTCGCGCACATGACGGTGAGGATCCTGAGGACCATTCCGCCTTCGATCCTGACAGCTGTCCTGACGGGCGAGTTCATATTCCTTGTCCTGTTCGAAAAGTTCGGCGAGGGCAACGAAGGCTACACCCAGATAGGTCTGTCGCTGCTCTTCCTCCTGATCCAGGGCTCGGTGCTCTGTGCTGTAAGGAGGGGAAGGAACAGATCCTTCTCGTTCTATGAGATCCTTCTTATGTCGACCATGATGGTCGAGATGTTCTTCACGGTCCTTGTCGCGATGGCGACGGTAAGGGGCAACGAGGGATTCACGGGTTATGAATTCTACGGAAAGAACAGGGAGATAATAAAGACCCATACCGAGGAGATAGAGGGGACGGAGGGACACCGCTCTTTCGAGAGGACGGAAGTATATCCTAACAATATCTGCGATATCCAGTCAGTCTATGACATCAAGGGAATGTCGATCTTCTCTTCCACGGCGAGGGAGAGCTTCGTCAAATATATGAGGAACTTCGGTTTCCATAACAACGGCATCAACGGACTGCGCAATGCGGGTCTGACGAGGGTAACGGCGACACTGCTCGGCATACGTAACCTCGCGACTATCGAGAATACGAAGACCGTTCCGGCCATTTTCGATCTGGAGTGGAGTGACGGGGAAGTGCTCTTCTACGGCAATCCGGATGCGCTTTCCGTCGGATACATAGTCTCGGATGAGATCCTCGACTATGAGCCTGACTTCGGCATGACGGACAATTTTGCGAAGACAAATCTCCTTGTCCGTTCGATGGGCGTGGATAAGGATGTATATACGCCGATCCAGACGATACACGATTCGACCGAGAATGCCGTCTACTCCGGAGTCGTCGGCAATACGGCCTCATACGGCATCACTGATCCGAATTCTCCGGCTTCGATCACTGTAAGGATCAATAATGCTCCCGAGGATGCGGACATATATATAAGATTCGATTCGACCAAGGGAGGCAACGTCACGATAGACCGTGAGGGTGACGAGAGCATTACTTTCGAGATCAGGAGCTATCAGACTATCTGCCTCGGAAAGTTTGACGGCAGGGAGATCAAGGCAAAGGTGACATACCAGACTCCTCCTTCGGGAAGCATAAGACTGAATTCCTATGCTCTCGACAAAGAGGGATACGATGCGATGGTCAGCAGGCTCTCAAGAAGCCAGCTCGACGTATCCTACTACAATGACACCACCATCGCCGGAAAGATCGACGTTAAGGAGGAAGGATTCCTTCTCCTTACGGTTCCCTATACGGAAGGATTTACTCTTACGGTTGACGGTAAGAGGGAGGAGCTCGTTTCCGTTCAGGATGCTCTTTGCGGCGTCCACCTTACAAAGGGACATCATGAGATAGTCCTCAAATATGAGCCTCAGGGCTTCGGGACCGGAATGTGGCTGACACTCGGCGGTGCCGTTTCTCTCGCAGGTATAGTGACCTTACAGGCGGTCAGAAGGAAGAAAGATGTTCCCGAAGCTATCACACCGGTTCAAGAACAGTCTTAAGTATATCGCGGCTTTCTTCATTCCCGTCCTGATACTCGCGGCCTCTTTCTCGGTGATCATGGCGACGAACGGAAGCGATGATATCCCCCCTGAGCTCACGGAGCGTCACGGGGTCTTCGATATCAGCTGGTTTACGTATGCTTCGAAGGAAGCGTCCGACATGGCTTCGATAAGAACGGCTCTGGGAGGAAGCGATAACCTGGCAAAGCCTGAGGCCGCAAGACGCCTGCTGACGGATCATGCCGATATCCCTTTCCTCATGTCATTCATGCTGTCGGAGAAAAGAGCTTTCACGTTCCTTGCAATTGCAGGATTTTTCAGATACGGACTTCCCGGACTTACGATGTTCTTCTTCATTAAGCGGAAGACAAGGATCCCGTGGATAACGGCTCTTTTCCTGTCGACGGCATATGCGCTCTCTTCGCCGATGCTGACGTCGTTCGGATGTCCGCAGGCCGCAAACCTTGCTGCAGTATTCCCTCTGCTCATGTACTTTTCGGACAGTGCGATAAGGGAAAGATCGGTAAGATCGGTCATATTCCTCGCATTCGCCGTCTTCCTGACGGGAATGACCGGAGTCACCGGCTGGTATTACGGTCTTACGATGTTCCTGATGTTCTCGTTCGTCCTGGCTCTCGGTGCCAATGAGACCGGAAGAGATGCCGTAAGGAGCATGATATATGTCTTTGCCGGATGGTTTATAGGACTGTTCTCATGTGCTGCCGTTATATATCCTTTTATCAAGTACGGGAATCCCATTCATTCCGGACAGGTTGACGGGGAAGCCCTCGCGGCTCCCGCCAGATTCCCTTTCCTTGATTTCCTGATGTCGATGACGAACGGAAGGATCCCTTCTTATGACGGAGATGCGACGCTCCCGTCGCTTTGCGTTACTATATTTGTCCTTATGCTCTTTATCGCATTTTTCTTCAACGGAAAGATACCTCTGCGCATGAGGGTATCTTCGGGGATAATGCTCCTTCTTATATATCTGTCGATAACATTTTCGATAGTGGATGAGCTCCTCGGACTCGGCAATGTCACGCCCGCGGTAATGTTCGTAAAGCTGATAGGGATGTCATGGCTGATGATATTCATCGCGGCTGTGAGCCTTCGCAACTACAGCTTCTCAAAGGGCGTTTCCTATGCTCTTGGCGCCGCGGTCATCGGACTTCTCATAGTCGGGAACAGTTCCGGAAATGACCTCTCATACGGTTTCGTCAGGCTCTACTTTACGGGCGCATGTGCCGTCTTCTGGGTTTGCTTCCTCATAACGAGAGGGGAGGGAAAGATGAAGGGACGCCTCGAAAGGATCATCTTTTCCGTCGCATTCGCAGGCATTTTGTTTAATACGACTTTCTCTCTTGCGCCGATACACATATCATCCGGTATCGCACGCGATTCATATGTACCGCAGAACGCTTCCGAGGCTACATTCCTTCCGTTCCTGGGCGCTGAAGACGGAGAAAAGGAATATATCCTTCTGACTTCCGATATCAGGGAGGCTCTGTATGCCTCCGATACCGTAACGGTAGCCAATGCCGTATCGCTCGCATCATTAGAGAACAGGATCTATACGCCGGTCCCGTCTTCGGAGGTCTATTCCAAGGGACTGATAAATAATATGCCTTCCGGTTATACGGTCGAGCAGAAGGGCACGAGATGCGAGCTTATAATCAGGATCGATGCCGGGAAAGGGACGGCATATTATGCCCAGTCCACATTTACGGGGAGGCAGATCCTGACCGAGATGTATGTCGAGAACGATATCATCAACAGGTTCGACGGACCCTTCATTCAGAAGCTCGGGTCAGTGAGCCCGCAGATCAACCTGAGGATCGCGCTCGTTGAGGATGCGGAGGGAACAGGGCTTTTCGAGGTGTATTCACTCGATCCCGAGGCACTGTCAGGAACAAGATCAAAAGTTAAGACTTTCGAAGAAGACGATGCTCTGACGGTAAAGGCAGAGGATCTTACATACGTCGGCGGAAAGAGGACTGTCATAACTTCGGTCCCTTATGTCGACGGACTCGGCGTATATGCAGACGGGAAGTCACAGGAGACTTTCGACTGCGGGGGAAGGCTCGGGTTCGTCTTTGATTCGGAGATCATAGACGGCAGTATGACATTCTCCGTAAAGAGCGACAGTTCCGATATGACAAGAGGAGCAGTGATAACGTGCCTTGTTCTCGTATCTCTTGCGGGAGTTTGCATGTATAATGTTGTAAAAGAGACCGGCAGGGTACGGAAAGAGGAAAAGAGTGCTTAGTAAAAAGATCGAGGAAGGCAGCGTCTTCATAGTATTCGACCTTGAGTGGAACCAGCCCATAGGCGGGCGTGAGTATGCTCATGAGGTATCCGAGCTTACGGGAGAGATAATCGAGATAGGCGCCGTCAAATATGTTTACGAGAACGGCCATCTCAATTACAGGGGCGTATTCTCCAGGGACGTAAAGCCGAAGATATATACGAGGATGCATTATCACGTAAAGAAGGTGACCGGCAAGACGACTGCCGATCTGCGCGCAGGAGTCGATTTTAAGGATGCCTATGAGGAATTCTCCGCTTTCTGCGGGAACGGGGCGATCCTTGCGGGATGGGGCAATTCAGATACCGATATGCTCAAGATGAACCTGAAGTTCTTCGGTATGGACGATAAGCTGGGTATGTTCTTTATCGACGTCCAGCCGATATTCTCGCTCTTCTCGGGTGAGAAGGGAAGGCAGAGGAGCGTCGAGTTTGCCGTCGATTATTACGGCATAGGCAAGAGTGAGGAATTCCATAGTGCCACCTCGGATGCAAAATACACGGGAGCGATACTCGAGAAGATCTTTGAACATAACAGGCCTACCGAAGTGCTCGCAGCGATATCGAGTTCCACTGCGGATCCTGACGTCAAGAGGGAGTTCTCTTCAGTCGCGGGAAGCGAGGAGAATGCTGACGCAGCGTTCAGGGTCGCCGAAGCCTTTACTTCAAAATGTCCGGTATGCGGCAGGAAGTTCGGAATAAGGATAGCTCCGTTCAGGATAAGGAAATCGAGATATGAGCTCGCCGAGTGCAGTGAGCACGGTGAATTCTTCATAAGGACGAGAGCCAAGAAGAACAGGGAAGGTAAATACTATTCGTCATCGATAATAAGGTTCGCGACGCAGAACGACTACTTTCTTGTCGCATCCAAGAAAGAGGAGTTTGACGAGTTCGGCCCGGGAGGTGCTCCCGTGAAGAAACCCGAAGCCGGAGAAAATCCGACATATTGTGACGAATAGTGGCGGAATTGTGAAGAAAACTTTGAAACTTTGTGATAAAAAGCAAAAGTTTTTGTTGAAATCTATTTAATCATGCCGTATAATGTTATCAGCTTGAATTAGGTTTTAATGGTATTTTCTGCATAAAAGGAAGGTATTCTTATGAACAGAATGACTAAGACAAAGGGCAATAAGCAGGGTGTTATCCTTGTAACCATCCTTTTCATATTCTGCATTGCCATGATCATGATCGCGGCCGCACTGATGCTGACGACAGGTACGCGTGAGAGACTTTATACCCGTGCCGAGAAGAATCAGGCGAGACTGACCGTTACATCGGCAGCAGAGGCTTTCTACCAGGCGCTCTACATGGGTGATATCTCCGATGCCGAGCTTCAGGCACTTGCAAGTGAGAAAGCCAATGTCGGACTTGTCGATACATCTACTCCCGGTATGGGCGGTGTTGCAGGCAATAAGACAACAGTCAAGATCCGTCCCGGTGACGAGGCAGGACTTCATTCTGACGTAGAAGAATATGTTACTCTCGAGTTCGTTACTGAGATCGACGAGCAGACAGAGCATGTACTCGTAGTACTTAAGTATGACAAGCCTACTCCCGATGTCCTCGATTTCCAGAACATGATCGAGACAAACGGTGATATGGGTTACGGCGAACTCGTTATCGGCGCCAACGGTGCCGGCAAGCCCGACAATACGATCCTCATCAGAGGCGACGGAAAGATGACGAACGGTGGTACGGATGCTAACTACGGAACAGTAATCGTTACCGGTGATTTCTACAGCTCCGATGCTCCCAATAACATGCAGGATGCTACAGTCGTACTCTGGGGTACAAACAACAAGGCTAACTTCTCTTCAGGAAATAACTTCAACCCTAAGGGACTTTACTTCATCAATCCGGGTGCAGCTTCCGGATCACAGGCTGTAGTTAATTACGAGTCCAAGCATGATTTCTGTGAAGGCACGAATGAGATCTACATCAACAGGACATTCAGCAACCACTATCTCAATAAAGAGCCGGGTTCGCTCCTTACACTGACGGGTACGACAGGTTCGAGTGTTGCCGGTACTTCATGGAATAACGGTTCTAATAAGGACCTCACCAGCAAGATCAACGAGTCCATCGCATCTTATGGTTCTTCTTCCGGAGCTGCTTATGACAATGCGAAGGCTGCTCAGAATCTCCTGAAGTATAAGGGATATATCGAGCAGGGATTCCCTACGCTCGATCAGGCACAGAATACGGACCTTACGAAGAATCTCTTCGGCGGTGTTACGGCAGCTGACGACCTTTCGGATGTACCTGCTACTAATAAGCTCAATCCCGCTACATTCGGAGGAACTTACTCAGGCGGTAATTATACGCTTTCCGGCGGATCTTTGGGCGGCAACAAGTATGCTGTCTTTGAGGGTGACACGAGACTCTATATCACGGGTTCCATCAACTGGGGTGATTTCAGGATCTACCAGAAGTCCGGCAAGCTCCGCATTTATCTCGCATCCGGAGTTAATATCGAGACGACCGAAATGTATGGTCATTGCGGCGGTATCTATTCTACTTCGGACAGATCCGAGTCTGATGTTCAGGGCAACGGAAGTGCTTCATATCCTGCAGGAATCGGTACAGTAACTCCTAACTGCAATATATACGGTTATGGTAATAACAATATCAAGATGACCAAGGGACCTTTCGTAATGGATGCATATGTATCCCTCTACAATCCCAGTGGAAGCTCGAACAAGTCCGAGTTCAAGATGGATGGTCAGAACTCCGGTGGATTCAAGTTCTACGGAAGGATCAAGGCATCAGGAGTTGGTAATACCGGTGCAGGATCATCAGCTGTTCCTTATTGTCCGGGTCCTTCTTCCGCAGAAGATCCTAACAAGCTCTATACTCAGTATTCGAGATATAAGGTCGACAAGTTCCTCTATTACTACACAGCTGAGGAAGTCGCAGGGGGCTGATCCTGACAGATCAATAAAAACAAAAGACAGTCTTCAAATGAAGGCTGTCTTTTTGATTTCATCTAAAGGAACAGGGGATCACTCGATAATGACAGCATCCCTTGAAGAGAGTATAGTCTCTGCGATCTCATCATTGTCGAGCAGAAAGATATCCTTATAATCATCCGTCAGATCGATGCCATACTCTGAAATACTGGATGAGCAGGCTGTGACGATCCTGTATTCACAGGACCTTCGAAGGAAGAAAACGGTATCTTCATCATCAGATGACAGGAGACGCACGCCTGAATCGATCAGGATAAGAGCGGATATCTTAGTCTGCGAAAGTGCACGGATAAAAGAATGCAGAAGATCCCTTCCATGATCTGAATCGGAAGAATAGTAATCATGCTTTATGATGACTGTCTTTCCCTCACTGACGATGCCGTCGGCCGATTCGAGTTCGGGGAAGAGCTCGAATCCTTCTGCTATATCAGAAGCCTTAATTGTTCTTTCGTCCCTTTTCATCAAAATCACTCCTGTCTGATGATAAGAATCTCATGGCCCTCTGGATCGCATTCTTGGAATTTCCCCAGGGCTTGTCATTATTTCTGTAATCGAATTTCAAGGTGAACCATTCTACATCCTTGATCAGTTTCTCAAAAGCCGCCTCATTGTTGGAAGCGAGCATGAGGACAAAATCGGATGCATCATTCTGGCTCATCTTTGATGCGGCCATACGAAGCAGCATCGCAGTATGCGGAAGGCAGTGGGCCTTTTTGTTCTCGAACTTTGTATGGAAGTCCTTATCATGTGCGAACAGATAAACGATGACTTCCATATATCTGTCCATGGTATAGTCGATCCTCTCGCAGATGGGACATTGTGCAGTCCTTTTATCGATCCTGTCAGCTATGGAATTGAGCTTGGCCTTATAGTCGGAAGTCCTTCCCTTAAGAAGAGACGCCTTTCCCGGAGCTGCAGCCTTGATGTCACCGGAAAGGTCCTCATAATAATCTTTCAGGTGAGTATGGAGCATAAGACCGAGTCCGAGTCTGGCAGCTTCTTTCCTGTTTAGCTTTCCCATATGATCAGGACAGAAACCTGTTTTGTTCGTGATCTTTCTCGTATCCGGTTCCATGAGCGAGGGACCGAGATAGTATTCGAGATAATCGTCCTCGGCCTTGGCGCGCAGCCGGCACAAAGGGCATTCGCATTCTGATTCATATGCTTCATTGACCGGTATGGTGTAGATCTTTTCCATTAACCTGCCTCCAGAGTGTGAAGGAGCCTTCCGGCTCTGATATTTACGGCGACCGTAGTTATCGAAGTGTATTCTTCGATGGCATTTCCGACTTTCTGCTGTGCATCCAGAAGGACTTTCTGGGCTTCATAACCATAGCAGAGTGCAAGCTCTAAAGAGAATTCTACGCCGTATGTCCTCTTGACTGTCTTAAAGCTGTCGACCTGGCCGAATCCGGGTATATCCTTCAGAACGATCTTAATGAGATCAAGAAGAGCGTCATCGGAGATAGAGTAGGATCCAAGTGATGAGAAGGTGGGGCGGACCATCGTCTTGTCGCCCTCATCGGAAAGAGGGACCGCTCCGCGTTCTGCCTCGAATCTCTGCCTGAGCTTATTAAACGGATCCGAAAAATAACCCGAGAACTCATGCTTGATCTCCATACTCGGAACGGGGATGGTATGCATTCCCTCGTTCAATCTCGTATGTCTGGCGGTCATCCTCTCTTCCTCAGTGGTAACGTCCTCGATCCTTATCGTCATGGACGGCGGGTTGAGCCAGAGATTATTACAGATCTTAGAAAGCATCGAATCACTCGTGCCGAGGATCATCAGAGTCGTGATGTTTGACTCAAGGAGAGCCCTCCTCATGGCAGACGATCTCGTATCGTCAACGAACAAAGCCTGTCTTACTGACTCCATCTTTGTAGGGGCTCTCTTGGCGGAGATGCCCGCGATGATCTTGCTTCCGTTGATGAGAAGACCGTCATCGATGATGAAATGGATATTGTTGGCTCTGGCAACAGTAATGGCTCTGGTGCTCTTTCCGGTTCCCGAAGATCCTACGAAGGATACAACGGCGATCTTCGAAAGAGCTTCACGGGTAGCCTGTTCATTCGCAAGTATCGTCTCCGTACTGTTAGGGTCCGCAACATTCTTGTGGCTTATCTTCTCAGCTAAGTCAAAGCGCTTCAAAGTGGAACGGAGCTCCGGAATAAGTACTCCGCGCCTGTGCCTGCTCTGCGCCTGTTCGGGCTGTTCCCGTATGACGCGGTTGTTGCCGTCCTGTTCAGACATCCTCAGTTATCCCAGTTGTGAAAATAGTCCTGTATATCTTCGTTCTCTTCCATCATGTCGAACATCTTCTCGAGCTGAGCGCAGATATCGGGATCCGCGACCTCGTTGAGAGTGGAAGCGACAGGGCCGACGCTCGAATCGACGAAGGTATATCCCTTTGCCTCGAGAGCTTCCTTGACAGTGAAGTAGTCATCGGGAGCCGTCTCGATCTCATAGCATTCCTCATCGGAAGAGAAGTCTGCCGCACCGCTGTCGAGTGCGTCCATCATGACAGTATCCTCGTCTTCGAATTCTTCTCTCGATATTACGATGATGCCCTTATTCTCGAAAAGGAAGGAAACGCTTCCGTCAACGCCCATAGTTCCGCCATACTTGCTGAAGATGTGCCTTACGTCTGCAGCAGTCCTGTTACGGTTATTTGTGAGCGTCCTTACCATGATGGCGATTCCGCCGGGACCGTAACCCTCATATGTGATCTCTTCATAATCGTCGCCTTCGCCTGCACCTGCAGCCTTCTTGATGGCGCGGTTGATATTGTCATTCGGCATATTGGCCGCCTTAGCCTTGGATATGACGTCCTTAAGACGGGAATTGCCGTCGGGATCGGGACCGCCGGCCTTTACGGCTACTGCGAGCTCTTTGGCGAGCTTCGTAAATACGGCACCCTTGGCCGCATCAGAAGCTTCTTTCTTTCTCTTGATGTTGTTCCACTTGGAATGACCTGACATAAAAACCTCCGTATCAGTTTACTTGTTTATGAAATATACGATAAGCATGAATATGATGACGAGTGCCGCACCGAAGATACCGGAATATCTCTTTGCCTTCCCGGATGAAAGTGCGCGGACAAGTCCGTAGGAAACTGCGATCACGGGGACCGCGATATACCACTTGGCGAACCACAGATAATATGAAAATGAGAATATCCCGGCGAAAAGGATATCGAGCCCTATCTCTTCCATGGAGAAAGACTTTCTGACAGCCATTCCTGCTATCGTGGCAACGAGCGTTATGACGATAACGGACCCGGCCCATACCATGAGCCTTTTTGATATCTCAAAAAATGAGAGGCCGCCGGAAGACATGAGCGATAAGACAAAGACTGCGATAAAGCCTGTTACCACAGGGATAAGCGACAGTCTCATGAAGCTTTTCGATGTGTCATACCAGATCATCATGGAAGAGATGACCGCGGTACAGGCGATTATGAACAGGACATAGTAGATAAACATGTATACGAAGACACCTGTTCCGTCGAGAAGCAGGACGAAAGCGGTATCGGTGTGAAGCAGTGCAGTGAGGAGGAAGACGAGTCCCGTCAGGCTCTCGATCTTCGCATATCTCGATGCGATGGGGGCACCGCAGTAACGGCACTTACCTTTGAGGAAAAGCCAGCTGAAGAGCGGGACAAGATCTTTGGCAGCCAGGGTATGTCCGCAGCTCATGCACATGGAATGACCTTTGGCGATCGTCTTTCCTGCAGGTGTTCTGTATATTACGACATTAAGGAAACTGCCGATAACGATGCCGAACAGTGCGGCATAAAAGACAAATATGATACGGACCAGTGTTTCTGCGCTCATTAGGCACCTCCAATGCTTTAATAATATACCATTAAAAAAATTAAATATCAGCATTGTAAAATAAAGTTAACATTATGCCCCCCAAAGATACTAAAAAAACTTGTTTTTTGATTATCCATGATGTATAGTTTTATACATATATTTGGGGTTTTCTGCGCTTTTTTCGGAAAGTTGCATAAAGAATCCGGATATACACTCACACATAATTGGAGGCAACAATGAAGCGATTAGGCGATATCCTCATTGAAAGCGGATTCCTGACAGCTGCCGAACTTGCTGAGGCTTTGAGCGTTCAGAAGGAGAGCGGCAAACGTCTCGGAGAAGTTATCACGGAGATGGGTCTGATGACGGAATTCGATATCCTCCGTGCAGTATCAAGCCAGTACAATTATCCGATCATCGATCTTTCCAGTATTGATGTCGATCCTAAGGCTACTGCGCTCCTTGACGAGAAGTACTGTACAGAGAATACCCTTATCCCGATCGGATTCGACGAAGACAATCTCGTAGTAGCGATCGATGATCCCTTGAATATCCTTATTCAGGACGATCTGCAGTTCAGGACCGGTTATCAGATAGTTCTGATGCTGGCAACAAGGACAGGCATCCTTGATTCCATCCACGTTAATTACGGTAAAGAGAGTGCGGCGAAGGCTGCACAGGAACTCGATGCAGATCTTGGTGACGGCGAACTTGAGGGAATAAGCGAGGAAGTTGCTGACGCGGTCAACAGTGCCCCTGTTGTTAAGCTTGTTAACTCCATGATAGATTACGCTATCAGGGCAGGTTCCTCGGATATTCATATCGAGCCTATGGAAGACCGTATCAGGGTCAGGATCCGTATCGACGGTGTCATGCAGGAGATCATGAGCAATCCTATCAATGCAAGAGACGCCATCACGACCAGGATCAAGATCCTCGGAGGAATGAACATCGCCGAGAAGCGTATTCCTCAGGACGGACGTATCCAGACTGAGATCAACGGTCAGGAAGTCGACATGCGTGTATCCATACTTCCTACCATCCACGGAGAGAAGACCGTTATCCGTATCCTCGCGAAGAACGACGGTAACCTCAACAGAAAGTATCTGGGTATCTCCGATCACAACAATGAGCTCATTGACAAGATCATCAAGGTACCTCAGGGCATATGCCTTATCTCCGGCCCTACAGGTTCCGGAAAGACGACTACACTTTATACACTGCTTTCGGAGAAGAATAATCCCCAGACCAATATCATTACGGTTGAGGACCCTGTCGAGATCAAGATCCCCGGTCTTAATCAGGTACAGGTTAATGCCAAGGCCGGAATGACATTCGCGAGCGGCCTCCGTTCCATTCTCCGTCAGGACCCGGATATCATCCTCGTCGGTGAGATCCGTGACGGTGAGACGGCAGAGATCGCGATGAGAGCTGCCATCACGGGACACCTTGTTTTCAGTACGATCCATACAAACGATGCGGTATCCTTCATCAACAGACTTATCGATATGGGCCTCGAGCCTTACATGGTATCGTCTGCTCTCGTAGGTGTCGTATCACAGCGTCTCGTAAGAAGGATCTGCACGAACTGCAGGAAATCTTATGAGCCTGATGAGTATGAGATAGATAAGCTTCACCTCGAGCCCGGTCAGAAACTCTACAAGGGAACGGGCTGCACAGAGTGCAACGAGAGCGGTTACAAGGGACGTATCGCTATTCATGAGATCGTTGTTATGACGAAGACCATGAAGACACTCCTTGAGAAGCGTGCCAGCGAAGAAGAGATGAGACAGCTTGCCGTCAAGGAAGGTACCCAGATGCTCGCGGATTCTGCTGCAGCTCTGGTACTCGAGGGTATCACCACCATCGACGAGATGAGCCGAGTTGCTTACACTATTGATTAATAACAGTTGACTGATAAAAGGAGGAACATCAGGTGGAAGAATTCAGTTTGACTATGGACGCTATCCTGGCTGAGGCAGTTAAGAGAGGAGCATCGGATACTCATATCACGGTCGGACTCCCTCCCATGGTCAGGATCTCGGGTACATTGATACCTTTGAGCAATCAGATCCTGACTGCCGCAGATACGGAATATCTGTGCAAGTCCATGATCGACAAGTCCAGGCAGCAGTATCTTGCAGAAAGAGGAGAGATCGACTTTTCGTACGTTGTTGCTGATTACAGCCGTTTCAGATGTAATATCTTCAAGCAGCGCGGATGCTATGCTCTTGCTGCAAGAACTATTACAACAGAGATCCCTACATGTGAGAGGCTCGGTCTGCCGCTCCTGTTCAAGGAACTCGCTTTAAGACCCCGTGGTCTTATCCTTGTTACCGGTCCTACGGGTTCCGGTAAGTCTACGACTCTTGCCGCTATGGTAGGTCATATCAACAGCGTCAGGAAGTGTCACATCCTTACTCTCGAGGAGCCTATCGAGTATCTTCATGAGCATGGAGAAGCTATGATCAACCAGAGAGAAGTTCATGAGGATACACTCTCATTTGCTAACGCACTGAGAGCTGCCCTCCGTGAAGACCCTGACGTTATCCTCGTAGGAGAGATGCGTGACCTCGATACTATCAGTACCGCGATCACCGCAGCTGAGACAGGACACCTCGTTATGTCTACTCTCCATACATCAAGTGCTTCCGATACGGTCAACCGTATCATCGACGTATTCCCTCCTCATCAGCAGGACCAGATCAGAGTTCAGCTCGGATCCATCCTCGTAGCGGTTATATGTCAGACTCTCGTTCCCAAGATCACTGGCGGAAGATGTGCTGCTTTCGAGATCATGGTTACAAATGATGCTATCCGTAACAATATCCGTGAAGGAAAGACATACCAGATCGATTCCACGATCGCAACGAGCCTTTCTTCCGGAATGTGTCCTCTCGACTTCTATCTTGCAGAGCTCGTAAAGCGTAAGATCATCTCGAGAGAGACAGCGATCGAGAGATGTCGTGTTCCCGATGATCTCAAGAGATACATCAATAATGTTGGCGGACCTGCCAACAGCCCGTTGTTCGGCGATCTCGACTTTGCATAATCAACGGAAAAATAACAGCAGGAGGAAATAAGATATGCCTAATTTCAAGTATCAAGTCATCGATAATGCCGGCAAGACTTCTACCGGCGTAATTGATGCGGCAAGCGTTGCTGATGCTTCAAGAAAGCTTAAAGGCGATGGAAAGTTTGTCGTATCTGTCGAGCTTGATAAAGGCCCCGGCCTGATGAATATGGAAATAGGAAGTAAGAAGCTCAGCACAAAAGAGCTCGTTCTCATAAGCAGACAGCTTGCTTCCCTTTTGTCAGCCGGTATTACAATCATCAGATCCCTGGACATGCTCTACCAGCAGGTAGACTCAAAGAGAGCCAAGAGATGTGTAGGCAACATCTACGAGGCGATCCAGTCCGGACGTACACTGTCTGAAGCATTCAGGGATCAGAGGGGTGTCATCCCCAACATCATGATCAGTATGGTCGCTGCCGGTGAGGAATCCGGACGACTTGACGAGATCATGGCGAGACTTGCCGAGCACTTCCAGAAGGAGGCAAAGATCAAGAATAAGGTATCCGCTGCAATGGTTTACCCGAAGATCCTCTTCTTCCTCACTGTCGGTGTTACGGTCGGACTCCTTACATTCCTTGTACCCGGTATCGCACAGACGATCTACGACCTGGGCGGTGATCTCCCCGGACTCACGAAGGCCGTTATGGCGATCTCTGATTCACTCGTTGGTTACTGGTATATTTATTTAGCAGTCATCATAACGGGTTATGTCGGCTTCAAGCTCTGGAGAAATTCCGAGAAGGGTGCGGAGACATGGGACAAGCTCATGCTCTCGATGCCTATCGTCGGTAAGGCTACAAAGATGACAGCTGCTTCAAGATTCACGAGAACAGTATCTACGCTTCTCCGAAGCGGTATCTCCGTTCTCCAGGCAGTTGAGATCACGGGTGCTTCCCTTGATAACGTAGTCCTTGAGAAAAAGCTTGCCGAGGCAAGAGTTGAGATCCGTAAAGGTAATACACTGTCCAAGTCGATTAAGAACATTACCGAATTCCCTCCTATGATCTACGCTATGTGTGCGATCGGTGAGGAGTCCGGTACATTGGATACCATCCTGGAGAAAGCCGCTGACTTTTTCGAGGATGAGGCAGATGCCGCTACGGCCAAGATGACATCGGCCATCGAGCCTATCATGATCATCATCATGGCTATCGTTATCGGTCTCACTGTCGGTGCTATCGCGATGCCTATCTTCAACATGGCACAGTTCATCGGATCATAAGCAAAGAGTGTAATTGAAAGGAGCAAATAAATGGATTTATTCAGCAAAGGCGCTCAGAACCTGGTAATCGATACCTCCAGTTCTGACTTGAAGTTGGCAGTAGGCGGTTACAATCACAAGACCGGTACGGTAATGATCGATACGGTCGGAGTCATTCCTCTTGATTCCGATGTAATCACCGATGGTGCCATCACGGATAATTTCGGTGTCGTCATGGCTCTGAAGCATGCTATGGCAAAACTTAATATCAGGACGAGAAGTGCGATCCTCACAACGGACGGTGCTTTCGTTCACACAAAGGACCTCGACCTTCCTAAGGTTAAGTCCGAGCAACTCAAGGACATGGTCCGTTACGAGGTCATGGGCCAGGGCACAAATAAGGATATGATCATCGACTATGTCGTATATGGTACGACAAAGGACGAGGAGACAAATGCCGACAAGCTCCAGATCAGAGCTACGGCTATCCCGAAGGATACGGTCAACGACTTCAGGGATTTCCTCAAGAATATGGAGCTCACTCCCGTAGCAATGGATTCCAATCCCAACGCTGTCAGGAAGCTCTTCTCCGGCGGAATCATCAACGGTAACGTCAATATCAATTCTTCGACTCTCCTTCTTATCGAGCTTTCCGAGAAGGTAACGACGATCACGATCCTTGATAAGGGATTCCCCGTTCTTTCCAGAAGACTTCAGTTCGGTCACTCTAACATCCGTCAGGTTGCAGAGTCCATCAGGAAGCTTCAGGGCGGCGGTGAGGCTCAGTCCTCTCTCGCAAGGAGACTTAACATCACGAAGAGTGATGCCGAGAGCTCGGTACCGATCGATGAGATCGATGTATGGCACGAGACGATCGCCGAGAACCCCACGCTCCAGAGTGCTGTAAATGCTTACTTCAAGAGCCTGGTCGATGCAGTTTCACGTACTGCTCAGTTCTCCATCTCCAAGTTCCACATTGACAGCATCAGCACATGCTTCCTTTACGGATCAGGTGCAGGATATAAGAAGATCGATAAAGAACTTTCACGCCAGCTCGGAACTCAGGTTGAAGTACTCAATACTATCAGTACTGTTGCCGGTCCCAGAGATTTCATGCTCCCTCAGTTCGTCAACTGCTGCGGCGCTTTGATTCGTGAAGACTAAGGAGGGAGACGGAAAAATGGCAAATTTCAGTTTTGGAAACAAAGATCTTTCGAAGCGCGATATTAACTTTTTCGATGAGTTTACCGCTTCGGCAAGAAAGACGGCACAGATCCTCTTGATCGCCGTCCTCATCGGTGCGGTCCTGGTAGGTGCATCGGTTATCTGGCTCGTTGTTGATATCTTCAGAAATAACGGTATCAAGAATGAGATCTCAGATATCGAGACAGAACTTCAGAAGCCCGAATATGCGAACCTCGAGCTCACATCTCATCAGCTCGAGCAGGAGATCAACGATAAGAATAAGTATTATTTCGCACTTTCCGAGATGAAGAGGACTCTTGTTGAGACTATCCCCGCGGATACGAAGATCCTCGACATGATCGAGAAGAATATTCCTAATGAGGCATATGTAAGTGCTTATGATCTTTCCGGAAATGAGCTGACGATCGCAGGATATACTTTCGATTATTATTCCGCGAGTGAGATACTCCACCTCTTCCAGAAGGATCAGGAGACATTTACTGCTCCTGCAGATGTTAAGGTCGAGACTGTTGAGAAGGTTGATGTCGGCGGTAACGGAACCAGTGCCGAGATGGAGATCCTCAATGCGATCGACAGATATTACACATTTGAGATCGCAGGTCTTATCGGAGACGGAAACATCTACATTTCCTACTCCAGCTACATCAAGTCCCCTGAGACTGTAACACCTCTCGGTGCTGTTGAGACCGTAGCTGTCAAGGCCGGCGATACATACACGATCAAGGATGTTACTTCTGTCGAGAGAAACGGTCAGACATACCAGCTTGAGTCTGTAATGGTCGATGGTGTTTCTATAAGCGAAGAACAGCTTTCAACAGTCATTGCTGTTAATGAGCTCAACATCAGCTCCAAGGCTAATACTGAAGTCAAGCTCTATTACAGCGTAGTTGAGGAGAGTGCGGAAGAGGAGGCAGCAGAGTAATGGGAAATTTAGGTACACGTGAAAAATACGGAATGTTTGCACTTGTCATCGTTCTTATACTGTTCCTTATCTATATCTTCGGTATAAGAAACCTTGACAGCAAGTACGAGACATATGAGGCTCGTAAGGCAGAGCTTGAGCAGCAGAAGGAATACTATGATGCACTCAAGGCTGATAACGACGCAACGAGCAAGGAGATCCAGGAAGTCAAGAAGGAGATCGAGGAGATGGAGGCTACATTCCTTCCCGAGATCAGGACAGAAGCTATCGAGAATTTCCTTTTGGATACATTCAAGAAGAATAACTGCCCCTACCTCGTAAAGGTTGAGACTGAGGATATCAATGCTCCTACGGTAGTACTTCCTGACGGAACTACTGCAAGCGATATGCTCGTATGGAAGAGGGTAACTATTACATATTCAACGACTGACGGATTCAATGTTCCCCAGTACAATCACGAGAACACTGTTATCGTTGACGGTACACCTGATCCCGATCAGTTCCTTGAGAGGCTTGCTACGATGTATGACCTTTCAACTGCTGTCGGCGTAGGATTCCCTAACCAGTGGGGTATCGTAGGATATGAAGGATTCGTAAAGACTCTTAAGGAGATCGAGGCTATCGATTCCGAAGCTATCAAGATCTTTGATATCAAGGCTGAGGATCAGGGCGGTTATATGCTCCTTACGGCACAGATCGATTTCTATTCGGCTACATTCAATAACAGACTGTCCAAGCCGGATGAGACACCTGCATACGTAACGTATCCTTCGGCTAAGTCCGGTTCGATCAAGATCGGCCACGGTTTCATCGGTCTGCCTTACTATGTATCTGATTCCCAGAGCGCATGGTACAAGATCATGGTACCCGATTCTGTTGCATCAGCTACGACCAAGCCGTTCGCTACATATTATTCCAACGCACTGTTCTCGACGCTTGTTAAGGGCCAGGGTCTTGCAAGGACTATCGGAATCATGGAGGTCAACCCTATCGATCCTTCCACGATCCCTACTGTTCCTGCTGATCTCGCACAGCAGATGGCTAACCAGCAGGCTGACAATGGTGACGCTGACGCTGGAGAGGAATAATTCATAATTTCAACACTATTAAGGAGAAATTGTGAAAAAAATATGAAAAAAGGTATTGCATATTTCAAATAAGGTGCTATACTAAAGTTACAAACTCAATAAAACCAAACAGGAGGAATTCATCATGAAGAAGATTCAGAAGACTAAGAAGGGCTTTACTCTCATTGAGATGGTTCTCGTTATTGCAATCATCGTTATCCTCGCAGCTGTTCTCGTTATGGCTATCGGCGGATACATTGCAAGAGCTAGAAACGCAGCTTCTTCTGTAGCAGCTCACAACTCTTCTATCAGCGCTGGTGTTTCTGCTATTGACGCTCAGTAATCGAAGAAGACTGAAAAGCAATTTAGGTGGGGAGACTAAGGTCTCCCCACTTTTTTGTCCTAAAACCGATTTTGACGGAATTGTGAAAAAAATATGGAAATGTGAACAAAAACAGTTGAAATATTAATAAATGCATGTATAATGTATTTAGAAGTTTTTTATAGGTTATTATGCCCATAAATCCGGAGGGGACTTATGAAGAGAATAAGAAAGAATAAGAGTGGATTTACCCTGGTCGAGATGGTTCTCGTCCTGGCTATAATCGTTATACTTGCAACTGTTCTTACGTTGAGCGTTTCCAATATCATGCAGACTGCGCGTAACGGACGTGACAAGATGGATGATGAGAGAAGTTCTGCTACAGGAAAGTTCAATTCACTTGAATCGAAGATAAGAGGATATAAATTCTGACGAGAGGACAGAAAGTATGAAGCGTTTATATAAGATAAGATCCAAAAAAGGATTTACACTCGTTGAAGTAATGCTCGCCACGGCTATCATGGCAATGGCATCAATGATGATCATGAACGGTTTCATTGCCCTCATGAACTTTGCAAGCAATTCATCCGTATATTCCAGAGTCGGTGCTTCTAACTACGGACGTGCTGCCGAGAAGCTTTCCGAATACTCAACAGATGCGATCGATGACCACGAGAGCCGTTATACTCATCTCCAGGATGATCTGGATGCCAACGGACAGTCAAGATCATTCACGATCGGTGCCACGAGTGCGCTCGGAAGCTCAAGGAAGATCAATACGGTTGCATGGCATATGGGCTGGGAAGGATTCATGGCCGGACATGCTGCAGGCACTATCTCCTATGATACGAATGTCGTAAGCGGCGCGACCGGAATGAATGAATATGACGAGACATATCTTGCAGTTTCCAACAGGACGTCGTTCTTCTATATTCCTACAAGAAACCACTGTCCTTCATGCAATAAGTACGGAACGATAAGATACGGACACTTCGGTAACGGTCCTGACGCGTGGTACTGCACAAATGAAGATTGTGATTATCACAAGTCACATACGGCTATACCGTAATAGAGAGGGAGGAAGTTTTTAGATTATGAAAAAGCAGAATAAATCCAAGAAGGGTTTTACTCTCGTTGAGGTAATGCTTTCCATAGCGATCATCGTTATGATCAGCGGACTGTTCGTAACCCTCATATATGCAGTAAAGAATTCCTTCTACAGAACATATAACTATGACGATGCTACAGATTATGCAGCCCTCTATTCACAGGCTCTTGAGAATCAGATCCTTCGTGATGCCCAGGTAAGCAGAGGCGGAAGTATCCTTTACAGGATCCAGGGCAGCGAGTCCGAATTCTACAGAATTGTAAACGGAGCAGGCGGAACATCACAGCCTATGTTCAACCTTACGCAGATGCATAACAAAGACGGTAACTGCAAGTGGCTCATCTATCTTGATAAGTGCTGCTATCATAAGAATTCACATATCCTTGAGTATCAGCTCGTTCTCGTAGATAACTATTATAATCCCGGTGACGAGATCCTCAGATATGATGGAGAATTGTGGATACCGGTACATACATCCGCTCAGGGTGTCCAGACAGAAGTATTCATTGTGATCCCGGGCAAGAACAGTGTATCTTCCTCAAACGGCAATACATATGCAAGTACTGTTCTCGATCTTTATACGGGAGATGCGGCGAAGACCCTTATGACGACAATGGGAGACCAGTATTCACCCGGATATTAAGCCTGATTACTAAAGATATAACGAAGTCCCCGATTAACGACGGGGACTTTTTTATTGCCTGTTGACAGTATAGTATAATATGAAGAAAAAATCGGAGATGTATATGGCGATAACAGTCGGACTTGATATAGGCGGAAGTACAACAAAGACAGTAGGGATGAAGGATAATATCGTCGTCTGCAAAGAGATAGTCAAAGCGGACGATCCGGTCACATCTGCTTTCGGTGCGCTCGGAAAGCTGATGAACGATAATAATCTCAACGTTGAGGATATAGACAGGATCAATATAACGGGTGTAGGGTCGTCCTTTTCTCAGGGAGACATGCTCGGTATAAAGACTGTTATGATCAAGGAATTCATGGCTACCGGGCTCGGCGGTCTGTATGTATCCGGACTCGATGAAGCTGTTGTTGTCAGTATGGGAACCGGTACGGCATATCTGAAGGCAAAAGGACGCAACGTGGAACATATCATCGGTTCGGGCGTCGGCGGAGGAACTATAGTTGGTCTTTGTAATTCCCTGGTAGGTATAAGCGATCCTATGAAGCTCTCCGTAAGTTCGATAAATGCAGATCTTCAGAGAGTAGATCTTACTATCGGCGATATCTCTAAAGCCGAGGTCGCGGGACTTCCGATGAATGTTACAGCATCCAATTTCGGGAAGGCTGCGGAGGATCTTACAGGCGAAGAGAAGGTAGCGGGCGTTTTTAATCTCGTATATCAGTCTATAGGAACGATGGCTGTCCTGTCGGCAGGCGTAACAGGAATAGATAAGATAGTCCTGACGGGACAGCTGACGATGATGGAACAGTGCAGGCAGGTATTCGATCTGTTTACGACTCTTTATGATAAGAGCTTCATCATCCCCGAGGATGCCGAATATGCGACAGCCATAGGCGCCTGTATCGCCGGAGCAGGCAGATAATGGAAAAGAAGACGAGAGCTTTCGAGCTTGACCTTTTAAGGGGCATAGCCATCGTCATGATGGTATTTCAGCATATCTCATATGACATCAGATACGAATTCGGATTTGATATCTTTTCTTATCAGGAGAAGGAATGGTTCTGGACTTTTGTCCATCCTGTGATACTGATATTATTCGTCGGACTGTCGGGTATATGCTGCACATTCTCGAGGAATAACCTTAAGAGGGGCATTAAGCTCCTCGCCGTATCACTGGCATTTACTGCGGTAACATATCTCGTGACGAACTATGCGGGGCTTTTCTGCTTCGTTCTTTTCAACGTACTTCACGTACTGTCCGTCGGAATCCTGCTCTATGCGGCTCTTTCATTCATCGAAAAGAAGCTGCATGTAAAGGAGGAGCTGATGACGCTCATCATCGGAGCACTCGGTCTTTATATCATACTTCTGAATGACAACATATCGGCATATAACGGACTTTCGGATTCATGGCTCCTTATCCCTCTGGGGATCAGGGTCAAGGGAGCGCCCGCGGTTGCCGACTATCTCTATATCATCCCGTGGCTTGGAGTTTTCCTTATCGGAGCCGTGATCGGAAGGACAGTCTATAGAGAGAGGAAGACACTTTTCGAAAAGAGGGCGGCGGATGAGAAGAGGCTCACGAGGCCTCTGGAGTTTATGGGCAGGCATTCGCTCATCATATACCTTGCGCATCAGCCGCTGGTATACGGGATACTGTATCTGATATTCAAGCTGGCGGGAAAGATATAGTATGAAGATCATAAGGAAGGATATCATACCGTATTCGCCGCTTCGGAAGGCGCTGGGAGCATTTGTGATACTTTTGCTTTCTGCACTCCTTCTGTTTCTATACAAGATGCCGGATCTCCTGTTTGACAGGGCGCGTGCAGACTACTATTGTAAGAACCTGTTCGGATATGTTTCTTTTTTCGGCAATATGGTATCCAATATGCTCCTGTTCTCGATAACCGAGAATATCGTTATCGTGGGCGGACTTACCCTGATAGTATTATTCTTCATCCTGCTCTATATGACGATCAAGAGACTCGTGTCAGGCGGGACCGGCAAGACAGGCAGGAATATCTTCAAGTTGTCTGTCGTCATCCTTCTTATACTGAATATCCTTATGGCCGACTATCAGCTGATGCACGGCATCAACTACAGGCGCACGCCGATCGCACATGAGCTCGGTATCGATACAGGGAGCCAGAGATCATATGAGGAATACTGCGAGGCCCTGAAATGGGCTTATGCGGGCATGATAGAGGCAAGGTCGCAGCTCGGAGAGGACTATAACGGAGTAGCCCACATGAAGACTAATTTCGGAGGCGCTGTCTATGATGCGAACATCGTGATGGATCAGGTGTCCGACAGATACGGTCTGGGGCTTTCGAGGAATTATATCAATGCCAAGCCGGTGTCCCTGAGCCGTTACTGGAGCTATACGGGGATCACGGGATTCTACGACATGCTGATCGGAGAGGCGAACGTAAATACGGACTATCTCGATATTACCGGGATCCCGCTGACCATTTGCCATGAGATAAGCCACGCGAAAGGATATGCGAGGGAGAGCGATGCGACTGTCTGCGCGATCCTTACATGCATACACTCGTCCAGGCCCGATTTCAGATATGCAGGGTTCCTGAGGATATTCCTCGAGCTCTATTCCATCACAACGGAATATGCACAGTTTTCTGGGCAGGAGCTGCCGACTTACATCAATCAGGATCTGATACTTGCGATCGACCGCGATATGCAGGCTGCAAGGGAGTATGAGGCGGGGCTCGCCGATAATTTCTATACGCGCATGATCGAAAGGTTCTCGAATAAGGCAAATGACGCATTCCTCAAGGCCAACGGACAGAAGGACGGGGTCAGGAGCTATGAGATCCGTTCGAGCATCTTCATCGAGTTCTATTTTGATTATGTGAAGGAGTCTTCCGATGATCAGGGTCGTCCTTAAAGGCCATGACAACTTTTACGGCCTTGCTGACATCCTGAGGCTTTACTGCGACAGGACAAGTGAGGACAGGGAAGGCTCATGTGTCACGGGCATCTTCGAAAAAGACATCACTCTCATAAGCGAGATGACGGAAGACGGCCTTGTCGCGACATATGAAGAAGGCACAAGCCCCCGGTATGAAGAGCCTGAGATCCCCGTCAAGAGAGCAGTCAAGAGATCTCTTTATAAGCACCTCGAAAAGATCACGGGGATAAGCTTTCCCTGGGGATGCCTCACTGGCATAAGGCCCACTCTGGTTGCGGACGAAGTGAAGGATACTGATCTCATGATGAGATCTTATCTCGTCAGAAAGGATAAAGCCGAACTGGCGTTAAGAACAGCCCGGAAAGAAAATGAGATCCTGGGAAGGACAGAGGAGGATTCGCTCGGCGTATATGTAGGGATCCCGTTCTGTCCCTCGAGATGCGAATACTGTTCCTTTATTTCGCAGGATGCGACAGGGCACCTGAAAAGGCTGGGTGACTATCTGGATGCGCTGACAGATGAGATATCCGCAGGGAAAAGGATATATGAGGGAAGAGATGTCGATTCGCTCTATATAGGCGGAGGAACACCGACCGTCTTTTCGGATGAAGAGTTTGAACGTCTTATCGCTTCAGCTGTGGGCAGCATAGCATCTGATCCTTCGTGCGAGATAACAGTTGAGGCGGGACGCCCCGACACTATAACGAAGAGAAAGCTTACCGCCATGAAGGAAAACGGTGTGGGGAGGATCTGCATCAATCCCCAGACGATGAACGATATGACGCTTCAGAGGATCGGAAGAAGACATACGGTATCTGACATAATAAGAGCTTATGAAGAAGCCAGGAGCATAGGGTTTGAGACCGTGAACATGGATCTGATCGCAGGCCTTAAATATGAGACGGCAGACGACTTTATATGCTCAGTTAAGAAGGTCCTGGAACTCAAGCCCGAGAACATAACAGTCCATACACTTTACAAGAAACGCCGTGCTGCGATGTCCCGCGAGGATGTTCTCGACAGGGAAGGCGAAAGAGGCGGCGTTGACGAGGCGCTCGTGAAAGGCTATGAGATGCTTTTCGAAGCGGGATATGAACCTTATTATCTCTACAGGCAGAAGGATACGGGGCACGGGCTCGAGAATGTAGGTTTTTCACTTCCCGGGCACGAGTGCAGATATAATGTGGCCATGATGAGCGACAGGAGGGATGTCCTTTCGTTCGGCGCGGGCGGCATGAGCAAGAGGATCTTCGGCGGCGGCCGTCTCGAAAGGTGCCCCTGCATCAAGGACATAACGGGCTACATCGAAAAGCACGGTGAAGCCGTCAGAAGGAAAATTGATTTCTTTGGCGGTTTTACGTGATACAATTATCGTTAGAAAACGAAACGGAGAGTAAAAGATGATCTGTCCCAGATGCAAGGCCGAGAACGGAACGCGAACGATATGCAGTAAGTGTGGTTACTATATGTACCACCCTGACGTATTAAACCGCGTCAAGATGACGAAGGGCGAGCGTGCAAAGGAAGATGCAAAGATAATCTGGAAGAAGATATTCAGGGTCCTCAGGGTCGTATGGATGATACTCGTCGTTATCGTGATGAGCCTGGTGATCCTTGGAGTCCTTCTGTGGATATTCCCGAACGCCAGTCTGGGATAAGCTCGTACAGGTAGTAGTTGACTCTCTGGTATTCACCGTTGATATTGACATAGTACATGTCAGCTTCGTCTATAAGCCGGTAGCCTTCGAATTCATAAAGGTCGAACATCGTAACGATGTAGTCGGCCTTCTTTTCTCTTATCGAATCAAGAGGCTCCTGTGCGGCTTCATCGAGGATCTCTGAGATATTGAGCTTGCAGAAGAAGCGGTTCGGGGGAAGAGTCTCTGTCGTCAGATAGAATCCGCCGTCGAGGAATCCGTAGTTTATGAGTGTCTTTCCTTCGGGTATCTTTTCCGCGAAGACATACTGGGGAAGGTCTTTCTTTTCGCCTCCGATAAGGAATGTCCCTTTCGCCGTGAAGAATGAAAATGCACAGAGGATGGCCGCGGACAAGACGGCAAGGCACACGGCCGCAGCCTTTGACTTCTCTTCGGATATGACCTTTTCGGTGAGCGCGATCACAGGGATCCATCCCGGGATCGTGAAGACCGTAAGGCCGAAGATATAATAGAACATCTGATGGTCGCCCCAGAAGATGAGGAGCATCGAGAAGAAGAGCATCGAAAGTGTGAGAAGACCGTATTTCCTGTCCTTACGTGATATGAGAAAGATAAAGCCCGTGACCGTCAGGAAGAACAGGACGTGGTTCGAATCGAACTTCATGAACATCAGCATAAGAGCCCAGAAGGGTTTGATGAACAGTGGGATGCCTTCGCTCATCGAGCCGTAGAGGAAGAGGTTGTCATAGAAATAGGCTTCATAGAGATATGAAAGCGAGCCCGTGAATACGAAGTATGAAAGGACTGCTGCAGAGATGATGGCGGCGCCTGCAAGAAAACCGCCTGCGGCTCTCATGAGTCCGCGGATATCCTTCCTTCTGATCGAAAAGATGATGAGGAAGAATATATATCCGAAGAAAAGTCCGCACAAAGAATACTTTATCCAGAATACTAAGGCGAATAGGATCCCCGATATCATCGAAACCTTAAACCCGGGGGCCCTGTTGTTCTTAAGTTCGCGCATGGAGATATATAAGGTTGCCGCGAGAATGGGAAGAACGAGTTCCTCCGCCGAATCGCCGTAATGGAATGAGCATACCGAAAATGTCATGAACGACAGAGCCATCACTGCAATGAAAGAACTCTTCCTGACGGGTATAAAGAGCGAGACAGTCTTTATGCCGAAGAAAAGGAAGAACAGATCCGCGATCCACTCGAGGAGGAATACCCCGAGGAAGGAAGATGAGCTTATGAGAGCTGCTCCCGCATGAATGAAATAAAGAAGAGGCCCTTTCTGCTCGAAGATGTCTTTGTACATGACCTTGCCGCCGAGGACCGATCTTCCGACCGTCATGAAGCAGTTGGGATCATCCCAGATATTCATCGGATAAAGAGGTGATGACTGTGAAAGAAGGAGGATCGTCAAAAAAGATATTAAGATGAGGACCGGGAAGGTATAAAGGGGGATCCTGTTATCCGTGCTGCTGCCTTCGGGAGATGATCCTGTGAGCATACCGTCTGAAGACATAGCCGATACCGACCATATGATAAAGACAAACGCGCCGGCTGAGAGGATAAGCCCTTCGGCAAATGTTAGGATGAGCCCGTGGGGAAGGTCTCTTCCGTAGGCATTGATCATGAATGCGCAGAATAATATGAAAGTGACCGCTCCGGAGGGGATCAGTATGCTTTTCGATGTGGAGGATAAAGATGAGATACCGGGAAGCGCGGGCTTCGATATCAGAAGGAAAAGACCCGCCGCCACGAGTATCAGTATCTCATAAAAAGACGGCATGAAAAGACATGCGAACAGGCAGAAGGATAAAACGAAGATGATGCTCTTCTTATTCATCTTCGCTGTTTTCAGGTGTCCTCTCGGAGATTATGAAGCGCGGGCGCCTCTTTGTCTCGAGATAGATCTTGCCTATATATTCGCCGATGACGCCGAGGCTCAGGAGCTGGACTCCGCAGAGGAAGCAGATGATGGAGCTCGTACTTGCCCATCCGGGAACCGTATTGCCCGTAAAGAATCCTACGAATGAATAGATGATGAAGATAAAGCTGAAGAGTGCGACAAACCCGCCGATCCCCGTTATTATCCTTATCGGCTTTATCGAAAGGCTCGTGATGCCGTCGAATGCGAGTGAGAGCATTTTCGACAGGGGATAGTGGCTCTTGCCGGCCTCTCTCTCCTTGCGCTCGTAGTAGACGGATGTGCTCTTGAATCCTACGAGAGGGAACATTCCGCGCAGATAGATATTGACCTCGGTGAAGTTCTCGAATTCGCGGAGGACCTTCGCGGAAACGAGACGGTAGTCGGCATGGTCGTAGACGACATCCGCGCCCATTACCTTGAGGAGCTTATAGTAAGATCTCGCGGTGAAACGCTTCATGAACTTATCGGTATCCCTGGAACTCCTGACGCCGTAGACGATCTCGCTGCCCTTATGGTATTCCTCCACCATCCTGCTCATCGCAGTGATGTCATCCTGTCCGTCGCAGTCGATGGAGACCGTTATGTCGGCACCCTGCTCCAGAGCCTCGTGAAGGCCGGCGAGGAGTGCATTCTGGTGTCCCCTGTTGCGCGAGAGGCAGATGCCCTTATACCTTGCATCGGAAGCGGAAAGGGAACTGATGACTTCCCATGTCGTATCGCGGCTTCCGTCATTGACGAAGAGTATCCGGCTCTTATCAGAGATCAGCCCCGCGGACATCATGTCCGTAAGCTGTTTGAGGAACTGAGGTGCCGTCAGAGGGAGGACCTCCTCCTCGTTATAGCAGGGAATGACAATGTAAAGAACAGGATTTTCCATCAGGTATTATCCAACCTTTCTATAGAGGTACAGATGATCAGTGTAGATCAGGCCGTCGCTGTAGGGGAAGGAGTATTCTGCGCTCATCGCTATCTCATATCCCTCCCACTCATATCCGTCACTGTAAGTTATTATATAATCAAAATACTTATCCGCAATAAGTTTATGCTGCTCAGAAAGAAGGTCCGGCAGCGAATCCCTTATATTCAGGAAACAGAAGAACCTGTTCGACGGCAGGACGCCCGCATATTCATAGAATCCCAGATCCATGACGTCATATGTAAGTATCTTCGGATCTTCTGTCTTTTTTATCTCCTCCGAAAAGATCTTCTGCGGCAGTTCATCCTCGCTCTTTGAGAGGAGGTAGAGATTCTTGTCCGTCATCAGTATGGCGCAGGAAACAACAGTGAGTATGACGCATGCCATCGGAAGTACGAGGCGCGAACGGTCCTTAAGCTTTGAGACGAGATGGTCCGTCCCTGCCGCCAGCGGGATCAGGATGACCGGCGCAAAGACCGCAAGGATCAGCGCATAATATGAGATGACATAATCGCTCGAGAACGAGAATACGAGAGTGGTGATGAAGGATATGATGAGAAGCCTCGCACCCCTTTTCCCGGTCAGAGGGAACATGATAAGTGACGATATTATCACCAGGAAGAGGATGTAGTTATTCTTAAAGATCACTGCTGCTCCCGCAGGTATGCTGATGATCTTCAGAAGGAGTGTCGAAGGGGCATTCGGATCGCCTTCGCCCGCTCTGTTGTAAAGGAAGATATTGTTGTAGAAATATGCTTCAAAAAGATCCCCTGTGGCTCCGTTGACTATGAAATAGATAAGTACCGGCAGCGTCACAGCGGCAAATCCCGCAAGGAAGAGAAGGACGGATCTTCCGAGCGACTTCATGTCCTTACGCGCGATGGTGTATATGAGATAGAAAAGGACAAATCCAGCGACAAATCCGGCGAGCGTATATTTGACCCAGAAGAGGACTGCTGTAAGGATCCCGACGGTGATCATCTCCCTGCCTGAAGGGATGCCTTCTGTAGTTCTGAGCGCCTTGAGCGCGATGAACATTATGACCGTCAGAAGAGGGAATGCCATCTCCTCGGCAGAGTCTCCGAGATGGAACATATTGGTCGTGTAGACGACGGACGAAATAAGAGGTATGAGGAAGCATGCGCCCCTGAATGTCTTTGAGCCGCCGCCTGACGTATAGAGCTTTACGATCTTCCATGAGAATAAAAGGAAGATAAAAGCTTCGGCGGTCTCGAGGATCCACACTCCCAGGAACGGCTTTCCGGGGACGGCGGCACAGAGTGCATGGATGAAGAAGAGGACGGGCCCCTTCTGCTCATAAAGATCCCTGTAGGGGACAAGACCGTGAAGGATGCCCTTTCCCATCGTGAGGAAGACATTGGCATCGTCCCAGTAGTTATAGTTGTAAAGAGGTGAAGATGTCGAGACGAGAGTGATCGTGACAACTGAAGTGATAAGGATGGTGATCAGTTCCGGCAGGCTGACCCGCGATATCCTGTTCAGATCAGCGGTGCTGAAATCCTTCTTTCCGCCAACATGCCTGCCGAAAAAGGAAGCGGCCGAACATCCGATCCCCAGAAGGCAGAAGGCTGCCGGGACGGATATCAGAAGGGACAGTGCCAGATGTGTATAGCCCATGCCGATGCTGCCGCAGAACGACAGGAGGATCAGCGCCATGGCGGTGCAGATGATCATGTCGGGGGTGATCTCTTTTCGAGCGGGCAGGAGAGGTTTTACAAATGAGAATATGAGGCCGGCGGCGATGACGGTGAGCCTGATCACGAGGCTGCCGGGGTTCATGATAAATGAAAGGCAGACGAATGATGTAAACAGGCAGAGCTTCAGGATCAGTTCCTGTCCGCGCGCGGTTCCCATTCCCTCAGTTCCCCTCCTTATTAATAAGATAAATATATTTTAACAGATGCATCCCATTAATTGAAACAAGGGTGATATACTGTTATCTATGAAAGAAAAGATAATGCTCGTGGTCAGACGTGCCTGGAAGAGCTTCAAAAACAGGTACTTCATAAATGTCTTTGTCGTCTTTCTGGTCACCGTAATAGTCGGGGGCTATTCTTTCACGACCGCAACAGATTCATCTATCCCGAACATAAAGAGCTTCGGTAATTCCAACGCGGGCATGATCGAGGACATCATAAGGACCCAGAAACTCGTGAATGTCGAATTCCCGGGTGTCGAGAGCCTCGGCGGAAACTATACCAAGGGTGTCATCTCGGTACTCGTCAACCAGGTATCGGAATCGGGATCACCTGCATTCGGCATCCTGAACGGCATCAACGTCCTTATATTCAAGGGCAGGGTCGCCCAGTCGGTGGTCATCTTTTCGATGGTGCTGCTGACGATACTCGTCCTCATCTTCGTGCGTAATATCTTCATAGTCGGACAGTGCAGATATTTCCTGGAACACAGGCAGTATAAGGAGACGCCGGCAGGTACGCTGCTCTTCGTATACAGGTACGGAAGGACAAGGAATGTCGCGAAGTGCATGTTCATGAGGTCCTTATTCCAGACGCTGTGGAACCTGACGATCGTCGGAGGCTTCATCAAGAATTACGAATATTCCATGATCCCCTATATCCTTGCGGAGAATCCCGATATCGAGTGGAGGGAGGCATTCCGCCTCTCCAAGGAGCTGACGTCGGGCGACAAGAGAAGGATCTTCATCGTCGATCTCATCTTCGCAGTCGGGTACATAATCCAGAGCTTTACTTATAACATCCTGGCGGTATTCCTCCTCGATCCTTTCAGGGCATCGATCTTCAGCGAGGCATATATGCAGCTCCGCGACGATAAGAAGGAAGCACTGTCGAAAGGGGAACTCCTCAACGACTGCAGCCTGACGCTGGAGGGCGACCACGACTATCCTTATCCTGAAGATGTATTCGGACAGACGATCTTCGAGAAGAGAAAGTGGATGAAGATCGATTACAGGAAGGACTACACATTCCTTACATATGTACTCTTCTTCTTCAGCTTCTCGCTCGTCGGATATGTATGGGAGATCTTCTATACGCTCCTGACGGAAGGTGTGCTCGCAAACCGCGGCACCATGACCGGGCCATGGCTTCCGATCTACGGTGTGGGAGGCCTCGTCATATTCATCTTCCTGAAGCCCCTGAGGGAACATCCGCTCATACTGTTCCTGGCCACGATGTTAGCCTGCGGAACGGTCGAGTATCTTACGTCATGGTATCTGGAATTTGCCTATGGCGAGAAATGGTGGGACTATACAGGATTCTTCCTGAACATCAACAGCAGGGTCTGCCTGGAGGGACTTATCGTATTCGGATTCGCCGGAGTCGTCTTCACATATATCTTCGGACCGCTCCTCGACAACCTCTATTCGGGCATCCCGCTCAAGGCCAGGAAGATCGCCGCATGCGTACTGGTGATACTGTTTGCCGTTGATTTTATCTGGTCGTGGAACCATCCGAACAAAGGAAAGGGCATCACCGATTACGGCCACGACGGCATGGGAAAGACATATGTCGTCAGCAAAGAGACCGCGGAGACGTAGCTTCGGGAGATGCGCCTTTTCGGGCTGAATAATTAACAATTCATTCATTTGACAAACAGGTCATTCTCAAAGAAAATTGTATTGTATATCTTAAGTTAAGGGAGGACGAAAAAATGGCAAAGTACAGATGCAAGATCTGCGGCGAGGAATTCGAAGTCGCTGACGGACAGACCCCCGAGTGCCCCCTGTGCAAGGCAACGGGAGATAATCTTGAACTGATAGAGGAGGAAAAGAAGATGAGCACGAACCCTTATTCGGGAACAAAGACGGAGAAGAACCTTGAGGCTGCATTTGCAGGCGAGTCACAGGCAAGGAATAAGTATACATACTTTGCTTCTGTTGCAAAGAAGGAAGGATATGAGCAGATCGCAGCTCTCTTCCTGAAGACTGCAGACAACGAGAAAGAGCATGCCAAGATGTGGTTCAAGGAGCTCAAGGGAATCGGCTCCACTGCCGATAATCTCGCAGCAGCTGCTGACGGAGAGAACTTTGAGTGGACAGACATGTATGAGGATTTCGCGAAGACGGCTGAGGAGGAGGGATTCCCGGAACTCGCTGCCAAGTTCAGAGCAGTCGGCGAGATCGAGCGTCATCATGAGGAGAGATACCGTGCCCTCCTTAAGAATGTCGAGGCTCAGGAAGTCTTCAAGAAGAGCGAAGTCAAGGTCTGGGAGTGCAGGAACTGCGGTCACATCGTAGTCGGCACAGAGGCACCTGAAGTATGCCCCGTATGTAATCACCCTCAGAGCTACTTTGAGATCAACGAGAAGAACTATTGATGGATGCTTCCGATGTAAAAAAGATGCCGATCGACGATGTGATCAGGCGCATAAATGAGCTTGCACACAAGTCGAAGTCGGGAGGGCTGACGTCCGCGGAACAGGATGAGAGGACGCTCCTCCGCAACAGATACCGTGAGAGCGTTCTCGGGAATCTCCGTTCCCAGCTCGACACGATGTCGATAAAGGAACCCGACGGAACGATAAGAAAGGTCGTCAGGTCCGACGGGAAGGATAACGGAAGGAAGTAGTTATATCTGCTGATAAAGGAAACGGTATGCCGGCAAGTGCGGCATACCGTTTTTGTCTGTGGAGTCTTCTATTGGAATGTATCACGAACGGCAGGAATAAACCGGGTCAGCCGGTATACTATTTTTCGTTTTTTAGCGATTTAGTACACCGAAAACGTTGAGCCGGTATACTATTTTTCGTTTTTTAGCGATTTAGTACACCGAAAAGGCCAAATCGGTGTACTATTTTTCGTTTTTTTAAATTTTGGTATACCGGATCCTCAGTTTTGGTATACTATTTTTCAAAATTCGAAAAAAAAGTATACCGAAGGCGTCGTCTCGGTATACTATTTTTGCATTTTTGATGTTTTGGTATAACCGGACCGGATCCGGATCCGCCCTAGCCCGGCGGCAGCAGGGAAAGGGTCCGTCAGCCCTCGGCCTCGCCGTCAGCGAAGGAATACTCCTGGACCATGACACCGCCGGTGCGGTCATATCTGATCTCAAGCTTTGTCAGATCGCGGTTCTCCGGAACGATCATTGAATATGTGACTGTGTTGCCGCTTTCGGTCTTCCTGTATTCATCGGGATTGAGAGTGGACGAATATGCACTCCAGATGGTGTCGTCGATCTTCGCAGCCAGGACATTATCCTGACCGTGAGTGCCGCGGAAACCTCTCGTGAAAGCATACTCGGATCCGTTGTACTGGAATGAGATCCCGACGCCGTTCCTGTAGTCTTCTCCGAGGTCGGAGAGGATATATCCCTTCTTAACATAGTCATCGCGCAGGGCCCCGAGAACTTCGCCGTAAGGATCAGCCCGGTTCCCGTCGGGATCAGTCTCTGAAGGAGAAGTCGCCGAAGTCGCTTCCGTGCCGTCCATTCCTCCGATAAGATCCCCGTCGAAAAGTCCGTCCACCAGCGAAGTCGTTGCCGTCGCGGATGTCTCTGTCGTCGTGGCGGATGTCGTTGCCTTTGTAGTGGTAGCTTCAGTGGACGTTTCGGTCTCTGATTCGGATGAAGCGGCAGAGGTCACCTCCTGTGATGTTGTAAGAGAAGCCGTAGTCTCCTCTGTGCTCTTTGAGCAGGATGCAAAAGATGCAAGTGATGCGAGTGCGAGCGAAGCAGCAAGTGCCGCTGTCATAAATCTGTTTCTTTTCATATCATATCTCCTTATTCCGGATGCCCGAAGATTATAACAGCTGCGGGCGATCCATATGATCCTTATCCTAGTGATTTTTGCGGTTAAAGTGACCGGTGTCAGGCGGAAGCTTCAGCCGGGACAGAGGTCTTTTTCCTTGCCTTCCGTACGATCGCTGCCGTCGTATAGATGACGATCTGCAGGGGAGCGAGTATCGCGAGCGCACCGAGTGCATACCAGGGGCGTCCCCACATACTGTCAAACCATGCCAGAGGCGAGCCCTCGGGCGGGAAGCGTAGGAAAAGGTAGTTCGTCATATATTTCATGTTGAAGAAGTAGAGCGGGATCGCAAAGACAAGAAGGAACACATACGGGTACCACATATGCTTGAACGACAGATTGCAGTATCCCTTGATGAGCATCAGGATCGGGAGTGCAAAGATCAGCATATGCGTGAAGAAACAGTTGATCGGAAGCCACGTCAGGAGCGGCCTGTAGTTCCAGTCAGGAGTCATCAGCGCGAAAAAAGCACCCGGCCCTGTAAGAACGAGAGAGATCTCGGCACAGTATCTCCTTACGACACCTTTGCCGAATGCGGCTGCGATATTGACGAATATGCCGAGATTGCAAAGCTGGAAAGGCAGGAACCACAGGAAGTCTCCGCCTTCAGATATGAGCGTTATATCCTGGAATATCTCGCAGAAGAGCAGGAGCAGGGATATGAACTTGAAGAATCTGGAACATGACCTGTCATCCATCTTGCGTACGGCAAGACACATCGAGATAACGAAATATGTCTCGATTATCAGGATAATGATATGTCCCGTGCAAAAATGTTCGAATTCGTTCATAGCATAATTATACAACTGTGCTATACTGAACGGGTAACAAATTATAAAAAAAGAAGGTGAATAGTATGAAGGATATCGATTGGGGATCTTTAGGATTCGGATATGTTCAGACTGACAAGAGATTTGTTGCCAACTTTAAGGACGGCGCATGGGACGAGGGTGCTCTCGTTGATGATCCGATGGTAACGATGAGCGAGTGTGCAGGCGTACTCCAGTATGCCCAGACCTGCTTTGAGGGCCTTAAGGCATACAGAACGGAAGACGGCAGGATCGTTACATTCCGTCCCGACCTTAATGCTGCCAGGATGGCCGACAGCTGCAGAAGGCTCGAGATGCCTGTCTTCCCTGAGGATAAGTGGGTAGAGGCTGTCGTGGAGACGATCAAGGCCAACATCGACTTTGTTCCTCCTTACGGTTCCGGAGCTACTCTCTATATCAGACCTTATATGTTCGGTATCAACCCCGTTATCGGAGTTAAGCCCGCAAACGACTATCAGTTCCGCGTATTCTGTACGCCTGTAGGTCCTTACTTCAAGGGCGGCGTTAAGCCTATTACGATCAGGGTATCCGACTTTGACAGAGCTGCTCCGAACGGAACAGGTCACATCAAGGCAGGACTCAACTATGCGATGAGCCTCCATGCTATCGTCGATGCACATAACCAGGGATTTGCCGAGAATATGTATCTCGATCCCAAGACAAGGACAAAGGTCGAGGAGACAGGCGGAGCTAACTTCATCTTCATCACGAAGGACGGCACTCTCGTTACACCCAAGTCCGACAGCATCCTTCCTTCCATCACGAGAAGGTCTCTGTGCGTAGTTGCAGAGAAGTACCTCGGAATGAAGGTCGAGCACAGAGAGGTCTTCTTCGACGAGATCAAGGATTTCGCCGAGTGCGGACTCTGCGGTACGGCTGCTGTCATCTCTCCTGTCGGCAAGGTTGTCGATCACGGAAACGAGATCTGCTTCCCTGCAGGAATGGAAGAGATGGGTCCCTGGACAAAGAAGCTGTATGATACTCTTACAGGTATCCAGATGGGCAGGCTCGAAGCACCCGAGGGATGGCTTGTCGAGATCAAGTGATCAGCATTTCAGGGCTGAGATCTTTTCAGAGATAACACATGAGACCGTCTTGAACGAGACGGTCTCTTTTTATGCCCGTGACACCTTTTCGGCACCTCGAAAATGTTGATTTGCTCCCCCTGCGACCATATAATGTAGGAGGGATAATTACAACACCAATCAAGAGGTTCTTATGATCAGGAAGTTTATCGCCTCCGTTCTGGCTTTATCCGTTATATCTCTCGCGGGAATGACATCGCTCGCGTTTACGGATTATTCTGCCGTGAACATTTCCTCAGATCTTTCATACGATGCGACGGATTACCTGATCTCATCCAATAACGGCAAGATATTAAACGCAGAGACATCCGGACAGGAAAATAACGGCATAGAATCTTTCGTCAGCAGGCTGTACATGATATGCCTTCAGAGGGAACCGGATGCGGACGGACTTAAGTACTGGTCGGATATGCTCTCACAGAAAAGGGGAACAGGCACCAGCGTTGCTTTCGGATTCATATTCAGCAAAGAGTTCCAGGACAAATCCTGCAGCAATGAAGAATATGTCGAACTGATGTATGAGGCTTTCCTAGGACGGGAGTCCGATCCTGCGGGGAAGAGCGACTGGGTATCGAAGATGAACTCGGGTATGTCGAGGCAGGAGCTTTTCGCCGGGTTCTCTTATTCGGATGAATTCAATAACATATGCGCTAAAAGCGGGATCGTAAGGGGCAACTATTTTGCCGGCAGGGATGCGAATACGGTCGCGCGCGTCGATCTGTTTGTAGACAGGCTTTATTATACGGTACTCGGAAGGAGCGGTGATGCCGCAGGGATGCGCAACTGGACGCAGAAGCTCCTTGACGGGAAGCTGACGGGTACATCTGCGGCATCGGGTTTCTTCTTCAGTCAGGAATATGTGAACAGGAAAAAGTCGGATGCGGAGTATATAACGGATCTTTACTATGCATTTCTCGGGAGGGAGCCTGATCAGGCGGGTCTTGCTTCGTGGAAGAGTGAACTTATCAAAGGCAGGTCCAGGTATTATGTCTTTAACGGATTTGCATGTTCGGATGAGTTTTCGTCGATATGTGCCTCCTACGGGATAAACAGGGGATCAGGGATAAAGGATCCCTATTCGGTGAATGTTCCTTCGCAGTCGGGGCAGGTCGTTTCCACGACATATACATGGATGTCACATGACGGAAAGTACAGTATGTCCCTCCAGCTGTCGGTCGATCCTGCCGTGCTTCAGGATTACAGGACGAGGACGAGACAGCTCGACTACAGGAGAGGCAGCGAGTATTTCTTCTTCGAGAATGACTATGTTACCGAGAGTTATAACAGGGCATTTACAAAGTCTGTCGCCGACTCGATCAGCAGCATGTGCAGTGATAAGGGATATAACAGATATGAGACTGCGCTCGAGGCGATAAGATTTGTCCAGGAGATCCCTTACAGCTACGATGAGAATACTCATCCGGGATTTATCGACTGGCCTTCCTATCCGGTCGAGACCGTATTTGACAGGACCGGTGACTGTGAGGATTTTACCATCCTGCTCGCGGGTATCCTGACGGGTCTCGGATTCGATGTGGTATTCCTGAATTTCCCGGGCCATATCATGGTCGGGATAGCGGATATCCCCCGTGAGTATATGTACAGGGGTTCGATAATCCACTACTCGTTCGAGGGTAAGGATTACTACCCGATCGAATCGACCAATGCGGGATGGCGCATAGGACAGATGCCCGCGGAATTCGATGCCGCTCACGTGTACAGGGCAGGCTGACGGAATATAAACGGCGGAATGCGCAGTGTGCTTTCCTGCGCTGATTGACACGGTCAGAATGATTATATTAAAATTAACTTATCTTTCCTTCGGAGGAGGCGGTAAGGCATGAGTGGCTCTGTTGTAAGACGTTTCCCGATATTGATCCTGGCGGTATGTTTTCTTGTCCTGACATTCGCGGCATGCAGCTCCGAAGACAGGGATATTATCACCGCAAGATGGAAGTTCTATGAATACCGTGAGTCCAGGCTCATCATGATGAATGAGGACTCATATAACATGACAGGCCGCGAAGTACCGACATTTGAGTGCAAGACAGACGGTACATTTAAGCTCGTTATCGACGGCAATATCAGATCGGGCAAGTGGAAGCGCCTTTCGACCGAAAAGACCGAATATGAACTGGAACTGTCGAACGGCAGGAAGCTGAAAGGTGAGATCAAGGGCGGTGTCCTGACCATAACCGGAAGCGCTGATTTTGAATCTATCTCGTTCGCGAGATGAGAATAAAAAAGAAACACGGGGTAGTTAAAATGGGAACAACGGCAAAGAGAGTATCGGGAAAGGTATTAAGGACCCTCGTAGCAGTGCTCTTCATCGTATCTGTGATGATGTCGCTGACGGGATGTTTCGATCCCATAGAGGGTAAATGGGAATTCTATTCGATGACCTATAAGGGATTCACGGTAACGGCAGATGATCTGTCAGGCACTTCGACCGAGATGCCTACTATCGAGGTCAAGTCCAGCTCGCTTACACTCAACAGCGGCTCGTCGAAAGCGACCGGTTCATGGGCTAAGGTATCTGACGGAAAGTACATCCTCAAGGGCAGTGACGGCACATGCGACATCAGGCTCGAGGACGATTATCTGATCCTTTACAACATGAACTTCACGGGCGAGGCTCAGGCACTTAAGGGCGTCGAGATGAAGTTTAAGAAGGTCTGAAGATCCTAAGAGGGGGAACATTAAGCAAAGAAAGATGCCGGCTCGCTATGAGCCGGCATCTGCTGTCTGTTTTGATCTTCCGGACTGTTCCCGGATCACATTTCTTCGTCCGTATACTCGCGGATCTCTTCACGGATCTTTCCGTTCTCCATATTCTCGGCTGCGGACCTTGCCTTCTTGATATATGAACCCATACCGAGAACGCCCATAGCCGCGACCGGGACAGCGGTAACGGTAATGGCTTTTACCATCTCGTCGGAATTCGTGATATCGAGGGGGTTCTTAAGGCCCAGACCGTCGCAGAATATCTCGATCTCCTCGAGATCATCCCTCATCGCAAAGCCGCCGAGGATGACTATCGTATTGCCTTCCCTGTAGACCCCGAGTGCCGCGGTAACTTTCTTGAATTCCTTCAGATCCTGCTTAGCTTCACTGATGACATCCTTGCCGAATCCGTAGTCTTCGAGAAGCTCGAGGCCTGTATCGATATATGATTCGGGATCGATATTGAGGAGCAGATATCCGCTAGAACCGCTGTTCTTAAACTCGTCTTTTGAAAGATCGTCAGCCTTGAAGCCGCTGCCGAGTTTCTTGGACAGCCATCCCATACCGTTTATATCCTCTTCGAGATTATCGAAGAACTCGGCTGCCTTATCCTTGTCCTTATACTCGATGATAAGTCCGACGACCATGTATGCATCCTTCTCGTTCTCGGTATCGCCGATCGCATAGACGGATACGTTCTCGACGAACTCTGAAGGTACGAAGTCCTCTTCGCCGGTGAACTTGTCGACGATCTTCTCCACATCGAAAGGCGCCCCGTCCATCTCATCTTCGAGATCCGCTATTGCCGCATCGTAGATCTCGTCGAGAATATCTCCCGATAACGAGATGATGAATCCGTCCTTGAGCTCGTCATCTCCGATGTCATCGAGCCCGGTGAGATCCTTGCTGCTCTCTATCTCATATACCTCCGCATCGAGGTCTTCTTCTGCGACCTTCATGAACTTCTCGGCTGAGGGCTTCTTGCCGCATCCGATCACGACCGCGGATACCATCGAAAAGCACAGGGTCAGAGATATGATCTTCAACAGTCTTTTCTTCATAGTGCATATCCTCCGTATGTTTTATATGATCTTACATACGGTTATGATATCACAAATGTGCTATAATACGTTTACATTAATCCTCAGGAGGTGATCCCCATGGAAGTTAAGCTTTACCGCTGCAGTCACTGCGGCAATATCATCATCAAGATCGTAGACAGCAATGTACCCGTTATGTGCTGCGGAGCGAAGATGGAAGAGATAGTTCCCGGTTCTGTTGACGCGGCAGTTGAGAAGCATGTTCCGGTCGTTGAGGTGGCTGACGGATTTGTAACTGTTTCCGTAGGAAGCGTTGCCCATCCCATGATCCCCGAACATTATATCTCCCATGTTATCCTCGATACCACGGCAGGAGTTCAGATCGCCTCCCTTAACCCGGGTGATGAGCCGAAGGCTGTATTTGCACTCGTCAAGGGCGCCGAGATCAAGGCATGCTACGCATACTGCAATCTCCACGGCCTGTGGGTAAGCGGGAAATAAAAAGAAAGAGTCAGTACAAAAGATCAGAGATGGAGATCTATAACAGCATACTTGAGGCTGTCGGCAACACGCCTCTCATCAGGCTCCGCAGGATGCCCGGAGAAGGAAGTGCCGACATCCTCGTAAAGTTTGAAGCACTTAATGCGGGCGGTTCGATCAAGACGAGGACCGCCCTTAACATGATAGAAGCCGCCGAGAAGGAAGGCCTTATCGGCCCCGATTCGATAATAGTCGAACCTACGAGCGGCAACCAGGGAATAGGACTTGCACTGGTCGGTGCCGTCAAGGGGTACAGGACTATAATCATCATGCCCGATTCCGTGAGCGAGGAGAGGCGCAAGCTCATCCGCCACTACGGCGCAGAGGTCAGGCTCATCCACGATTACGGCGACATAGGCGCATGTATCGAGGAATGCCTCAATGCGGCCATAAAGATGAAGGAGAAGAACCCGAAGGTGTTCGTCCCCCAGCAGTTTGAGAACATAAACAATGTCCTTGCACAGAAGAACTATACGGCAAGGGAGATCCTCGACCAGGTCGGAGGTCCTATCCACGGCTTCTGCTCCGGCATAGGAACGGGCGGAACGCTGACAGGTATCGGAGAGGTCCTGAAGGAAGAGAATCCGGATCTCGTCATCTGGGCAGTAGAGCCCGAGAAGGCGGCGATCCTTGCCGGAGGCACCATCGGAACACATATGCAGATGGGAATAGGCGACGGTATCATCCCCGCCATACTGAACCGTGAGATCTATGACGAGATATGTGTCGTAACGGACGATGAGGCGATCGAGACCAGCAAGCGCCTCGCACGCGAGGAAGGTCTCATGTGCGGAATTTCATCAGGAACCAATGTCGCTGCTGCTCTGAAACTGGCTAAGCAGCTCGGCCCCGGCAAGACGGTAGTCACCGTCCTTCCCGATACTGCCGAGAGATACTTTTCGACGCCGCTGTTCGGAGAATGATCAGCTGACTTGACAGGGACAATGGATATCAGCAGATTTACGATCGGATTGAGAATAACTGGATATGATTCTTTGGCAAAATGTATTGCAGTTTTGCGTAAATACACCGGAGATCTATCTATTTCCGAGCTCCAAAAAAGAATAGATAATCATGAGAATGCAGTGGAATGCAGTCGGATTGTAGAGAAGGATGTTCGAAAGATCAACAGGTGCTATAAAGAACTTGTAAAAAGCGGAGCGGAAGTTGAGATCTATGATTCAGGACGCAGATCGTCACATCAACAGTTGCTTAATCTCATAGGTTCTCATATAGAAACTGCCAGAGAAGTAATGGAACAGATGGATTCTGAGGCAGAAGAATAACGTATATGCGGAGACTGATCAGCTGACCCAGTAAGAGACTGCCGAAGGACCGCCGTCGTTATCCGGAGTGAGGATCATGTACGAGCGGTCTTTTAATGCGCCTGCATTTAGGATAAGGACGCCGCCGCACTTCTCGTTCATAATCATGTGCGTATGTCCGAAGACCGCGATGTCGCATCCTTCGCTCTCGGCAAGATAGGATATCATGTCGGTCCTGAGGGGATACATGAGGTGGCCGTGTCCGACGAAGATCCTGTGTCCGCTCTTCGTGTCTATCTTAAGGCTGTCCGGGAGCCTGCCGGTTGAATACCTGTGCCATCCGTCGCAGTTGCCCGCGACCATATTGATGCTGCAATCCGAAGTGATCGTCTGATATACGGCATCGGTGATATATGAAGGATCTGTCTCGAGGTCGCCCGCGATTATTATCCCGTCGATATTGCCGCCCGTCATCTCAGATGCCTGGGCGAGCATGTCGCGGAATATCTCCTTTCGTCCGTGGATGTCGGAACAGATGATGTACTTTTCCATCTTAAGGCAGCCTCTTAACCTCGCTTCTTCGGAAGATCCGTAACGGGAGGGATCTCCCATTCATATCCGTAGGGGAGACCGTGATAACGCGCCGCGGTCCCCGTGGCCCTTATGTCGAGTTCCAGCTGCTGCTTAAGAGCGGGATCAGACGAGCAGAGTTCGAGCCCGTCCGAAAGGTTATGTATCACCGGAAGCTTAGCACATTTCCCCATTATCTTGAGGCAGTATCTTCCGTCTTTTGTAAATCCGAGGACGCGGATATACCGAGGGCTCTTCTCGGAGGCAACATAGGATGCGGTCTGTCCCACAAGGAGCGACGACAGCGCGCGGTCTATCCTCGGCATGGTGAAATGCTTTGTCGCGAGTGCCGCCTGCGTGTTCTCATATGCGAAGCCGCGCATTGAGGAGAGCCTGTTATAAAGATATCCCGGAAGTCCGTCGGACATATATGCAAAGTCTTCCGTCTGACCGCCGCGCAAAACGAGCTGAGCCGTATCTTCCGACCAGGAATCCCTGTCGGGGAATGATGCCTTTCCGGCCTGGAATGAAGAGAGCATCGCCGCGAGTGCATTGTCGGGCATAAGACCTGAAAGATCTGAGGCGATACCTGACACGGAAGCAGCCTTTTTATCTCTCCCGTCGAAAAGCTTCCTCCTCGTTTCCGTAGCGCTCGAAGAAGGTTCTCTCTTTACCCTGATGACATTCCAGCGGGCGCCCTTTTCCTTCATGGCCTTCATGTAGTCGAGGGCAAGTATCGAGTTGGGCATGCGGAGTGCCTCGAGGTATCTTTTCTCTTCTTCACCGGAGAGCTCCCTGCCCGAGGATCTCATCTCATCAATGATCGCCTTTGCCCTCGCCGAAGGAAATGAGTCTCCGGCCGCAAGATATCCCCTGAGTTTCTCTTCGTCAGGCGATATTTCTGCCAGCTCATCAAGGAGCGACGGGTCGTCGATATCCACTCCGAAAGCGATATCGGTCACGACTCCGGTCTTTCTGAGAAGCTCGACGGCACCGGATGCGAATCTCTCCGAAGGCGCACATGCGAAAGTGAAGGGCAGTTCCAGGACGACATCGGCGCCGTTAAGGAGCGCCTGCCTTGCCCTTATATGTTTGGGAAGGACTGCGGGAGTTCCCCTCTGGACAAAGCTGCCGCTCATGACTGCAAGGACTATCGCCCTCGGATCGCCGACGGCTTCCCTTGCTTTCGAGATGAGATATCCGTGTCCGTTATGGAAAGGATTGAATTCGGCGATGATACCGATTACCCGCATGGTGTCCTCCTGTTTCTTCTTTGTCGTACAAGATGGATTATATGCGATGAATGGCGAAAAAGACAGAGAAATAATGAGGCGCCGGGGAGAGGTTGTGTTAAAATCTCCCTATGAGAATGAGAAGGATAAGACGCCCGGAGAAGAAAACGGTCATAATCGCGGTATCGGTCGCGGCAGCTGCCGTGCTCCTGGGAGCACTCTATTTCTGGTATACGGGAACATACGGCGGCGCGAAGAAGTTTAAGATGGAAAAGCCGCAGTCGCCGTCCTACGAATACCTGAGCCTGGCGGCGGAATACAACCTCACCGAGGATTACCTCTGGGCAAGGACAAAAAAGCTCATGATAGAGAATACGTCCGACGGCACGCTCATCCCTTCGGATTATATGATCGCAGGAAGGCTTTCGACGCAGCCCGCAGAGGAGTCGGGCGAGTTCCTTCTTTCTGACCAAGCACTGCTGCTCGATATGTATGTGAGGCGCTCCGACAGGTTCGCGGCACGTGACCTCGTGAAGAAGGTAAAATCCGAAGACCTCATCGAAAAGTCCGACACCACCGGCAGGATCGTCTGGCTTTCCGCATTCTGCTATTACTACTCGAACTACGGTTCGTCCGATGACTATGAACAGATAAAGAGCCTGACTGGAGAGATCTTCGATAAGGACGGGACAGTAAAGCCCCACAAGATCACGGTCGCCTACTACGAAGGCAGTTCCTACAGTTCGCTCGCTGACGGAAGTGAGCAGCTCCCGGAAAATCCCGACGGTGCGCCGCTCGAGGACATCACTTCGGAGGAGAATATCAAGAGCCGCGAGATAGAAGGCGTAATGCTCTCCGAGATAGACCTCTTCCTCATAAAGACGCTCGAGGACAATAAGCTCCTTCCTGAGGGCAGCCTCGAAAAGAACCTGGAGATCATAAACGGAGGCATAGCTTCCGAGGATATACCCATCTACGCATTTGCATATTCGAAGGGTGAGAACGGCATCGACTACTGTTACCAGAAGGATATCGCCGCGACACTCTCCGTCTCCTCATCGATAAGGACGATGAGGAACCTCGCGAAGGTCGGAAAGCTCCCGGATGTCCAGTATTCCTGGCTCAAGAACCTCATGTTCAACGAATCGTCCGTGAGGGAGCGATACTACATCACGACCGGCAGATGCGACGGGGACGAGTCCTTCGACTCATATGCCGACATAATGGCGATATCGCTGTATAAGGATGACAGGGATCTTTTCGAAAAGGCCGTATCGAGGATAGGCTCGCGCGTAGCCACCTATACAGATTCTCCCGCGCTTTCCATGATCTACAGGGAGAAGGGCGGAAGATATGTTTTCGATGCAGGCGAGAATCTGGACATCTGTTTTCTTCTTTTCTGACTTTATTTATTTGAAAAGACCTCTCCTTGAGAGTATACTGAATGAACGTGATTTCAGTGACAAAAAAGGAGAATGGACATGGCATTTATTGATGACATTATCGCAAGAGCCAAGGCCGACAAGAAGACTATAGTTCTTCCCGAGTCGATGGACAGAAGGACATTTGAGGCTGCCGAGAAGATCCTCAAGGCAGACATGGCAAACATCATCATAATCGGTTCGCCCGAGGAGATAGAGAAGAACTCCGAAGGCTTTGATATAACGGGTGCGACACTGATCGACCCGCAGACGGATCCCAACAGACAGAAATATCTCGACAAGTTCATCGAGCTCCGCGGCGTCGATACGATGGTCGCACAGGCAAAGAAGAAGGCCGAGAAGAAGGGTCTTTCCGAGGAGGAGACGAATGCACTCGTCGAGGCCGCTGCCAAGAAGGGCATCACGGTCGAGAAGGCTAAGGCTCAGATGGAGTCCGACTATATGTACTATGCATGCCTCATGTGCAAGTGCGGTGATGCAGACGGTGCCGTTTCCGGCGCATGCCACTCGACGGGCAATACGATCCGTCCCGCTCTCCAGCTCCTCAAGATGAAGCCCGGCATCTCTTCCGTTTCCGGATTCTTCCTCCTCGAGGTCCCCAACTGCGATATGGGCGAGAACGGACTCTTTATCTTTGCAGACTGCGCAGTAAATACTGATGTTGATTCTGCGAAGCTCGCAGAGATTGCAAAGCTTTCCGCAGATTCTTTCGAGCAGTTCGTCGGCGCTCCCGCTAAGGTCGCAATGCTCTCCTACTCCACGATGGGTTCCGCGAAGCATGACGACGTTACCAAGGTCGCAGAGGCAGTCAAGATCGCTCATTCACAGTATCCCGATCTCGTTGTCGACGGTGAGCTCCAGCTCGACGCTGCTCTCGTTCCCGAGGTAGGCCAGCTCAAGGCTCCCGACTCCAAGGTCGCAGGTCATGCCAACACGCTGGTATTTCCTTCGCTCGAGGCAGGCAACATCGGCTATAAGCTCGTCCAGAGACTTGCAAAGGCTCCCGCTTACGGACCTGTCCTCCAGGGTCTCGCACTTCCCGTAAACGACCTTTCGAGAGGCTGCAACGCCGACGATATCGTCGGAACGGTAGCTATCACGGCTATCCAGGCACAGGCTCAGGGCTGATGCTCTTTAAGGGGTGTACCCCGGCAGATAAGATAATCAAAACGAAGGAGTTTTTATCATGAATATTCTTGTAATCAACTGCGGAAGTTCTTCCTGCAAGTTCCAGCTTTTCGATGTGGATAAGGGTATCGTTCTTGCAAAGGGTAATGCAGACAGGATCGGTATCGACGGAAAGCTTTCCTATAAGCCCGCCAATAAGAACGAGATCGAGAAGGATGTCGATCTTCCCGACCACAAGGTTGCCGTAAAGCTCGTACTCTCACAGCTCACGGATCCCGAGACGGGTGTCATCTCCGATGTTTCGGAGATCGCTGCAGTAGGACACAGAGTCCTCCACGGCGGTAAGTATTACAGCGAGTCCGTAGTCGTTAACGAGGATGTCAAGAGAGTCATCAGGGAGTGCTTCGACTTGGGCCCTCTCCATAATCCCGCCAACCTCATCGGCATCGAGGCATGCGAGTCCGTGCTCCCCGCAGGAACACCCCAGGTCGCAGTATTCGATACGGCTTTCCACATGACGATGCCCCCGAAGGCTTATATGTATGCTCTCCCTTACGAGTACTATGAGAAGTATTCGATCAGGAGATACGGCTTCCACGGAACGAGCCACAGATATGTTTCGAAGAGAGCATGCGAGTTCCTCGGGATCTCACCTGAGGGCGTACGCATGGTAACATGCCACCTCGGCAACGGTTCATCCTTTGCTGCAGTAAAGGACGGCAAGTGCGTCGATACATCAATGGGCCTTACACCTCTCGCAGGTATCTGCATGGGTACGAGGACAGGTGATATCGATCCCGCGATCGTTCCCTTCATCCAGAAGATGGAAGGCAAGAGCGCAGAGGAGATGGATACTCTCATGAACAAGAAGAGTGGCGTGCTCGGCGTATCGGGCGTAGGTTCCGATTTTCGTGACCTCGCGAAAGCATCCGCTGCCGGCAATGAGAGAGCAACACTCGCACTCGATATGTTCTCCTATCAGGGAACAAAGATCATCGGTTCTTATGCTGCTGCAATGGGCGGCGTTGACGTGATCGTATTCACTGCAGGCATCGGTGAGAATACGGATACTATCCGTGAGGCTATGATCAAGCCCCTCGAGTTCATGGGCGCGAAGATCGATCCCGCGAAGAATAACGGAACGAGATCCGAGGCAGTAATATCTGCAGATGATTCCAAGGTCAAGATCGTTGTAATCCCCACAAATGAGGAGCTCGCGATCGCTCAGGAAACAAAGGCACTCATCTGATGATCGATCCTGTTTCGGGACCTTTAGATGAATAAGGACAGTGCACATCAAGTATATGCTCTCGACGGTGACGGTATATCCGGCATCCTGAACGAGCTCGATAAATGGACAAGAAAGGCCGGCGTCGGAAAGGATGCCGGCCTTCATATGCATCTGGCGGCCGATCTTATGCACATCATCTGGGGATGCTGAAGGAAGAGGCCCCTGAAATTACACCCGAAATTGCCGGGAAGTGACCCATTAATCTCCGCCCCCTTCTGTTATAATAATAAAAATAAAGAAAACGGCGGAAACTGAATTGGATTTTTTCGAAGAGCTGAACAGCATATATGAAGGCGTTAAGGAGAGAGGCGAGGTCTCTGATACGGACGCCGATTCCATCCTTGACGGCCTGAATCCCGAACAGAGGGCGGCAGTCATGCATCTTGACGGACCGCTCCTTATACTCGCGGGTGCGGGATCGGGCAAGACCAGGGTCATCACATACAGGATCGCTTATATGATCAGGAAGCATAATGTCGCTCCCGGCAGCATCCTTGCGATCACTTTTACCAACAAGGCAGCGAACGAGATGAAGGAGAGGATCGAAGGCCTCATCGGGAACCGTTCGCAGTATATCTGGTGCGGTACTTTCCATTCGATCTTTGCGAGGATACTGAGGCGCCACGCTGAGACGATAGGATACGGCAAGAACTTCGTCATAATCGATACAGACGACCAGCTCAAGGTCATAAGGCAGGTCATGAAGGACCTTGATATACCCGAGAAGACTTATAAGCCGAGGAATTTCCAGTTCGAGATCTCGGATGCGAAGAATCATGGCGTGACACCGGAGATGTATTCATCCCTCGCAGGGGCCGACCTGTACCGTCAGAAGGCGGCGAAGGTCTTCGAGAGATATAACGAATATCTTGTATCGAATAATGCGATGGATTTTGACGACATCCTGATCAATATGTCTGTGCTCCTGAGGAAGGATCCGGAGATCCTCGAATACTACAGGAACAAGTTCAGATATATCATGGTCGACGAGTATCAGGATACGAACCAGCCGCAGTATGATGCCATAATGCTCCTGGCTTCAGGCCATAAGAATATCTGCGTCGTAGGTGATGACGATCAGTCGATCTACGCCTTCAGGGGAGCGGATGTAAGGATGATCCTGAACTTCGAGAAGGACTTTAAGGATGCGAAGGTCATAAAACTCGAGCAGAATTACCGTTCGACGAAGACGATACTCGATGCCGCGAATGAAGTCATCGCCAACAACAGGAGCAGGAAGAGCAAGGCACTGCGAACCGAGGGCAGCGAGGGCGACAAGATAATCGTCATGAATACAGACACCCAGTCGGTCGAAGCCGGATGGACTGCCGATACGATTAAGAGGATGGTTACCGGCGGTAAGTTCCGTTATTCGGATATAGCCGTCCTCTACAGGATGAATGCCCTTTCGAGGTCGGTTGAGTCGGCTCTGAGGGACAGGGGCATTCCGTTCAGGATCTACGGCGGCATGAGATTCTATGACCGTAAGGAGATCAAGGATGTACTGTCCTACTTAAGGCTCATCAACGATGACAAGGATGACCTTGCATTTGAGAGGATAATCAATGTCCCGAAGAGGGGCATCGGCGATACTACTGTCGAGACGATAAGATCGATCGCTGCGGCCGCAGGGATCTCCATGATGGAGGTCACGAGGAATGCAGCTTCCTATGAGGAACTCGCGAGGGCGTCATCGAGGCTCAGGGGTTTTACGGAACTGATAGAGAAGTTCAGGTCCCGCCTCTCGGATGACTCGATGTCCTTCCAGGAATATGTCGATATGGTCGAGAACGACTCGGGCATCATCGACGAGATAATCCAGCAAAGAGAGAGCAAGGGCGAGCTCGTTGACAGGGTCGAGAACCTTAAGGAACTCCTGTCTGAAGCAGCCGAGTTCGAGAAGAACCACAGGACGGCCGAAGGTGACATTTCCGCTATCGATAAGGAGATGACATCGGGCGACCTTTTCATCGAGGAGGAGACGAGGACTGCAGATTCACTGGCGGGACTCCTGTCACTCTATCTCGAGAATGCGGCACTCTTTACCGAAGGCGATAACAATGACGACAGCGAGGATTATGTAAAGCTCATGTCGATCCACAGTGCGAAAGGACTCGAATTCGGAGCCGTATTCGTCATAGGTGTAGAGGACGGTATATTCCCGAGCTATAAGTCGATCTCCACGGTCAGCGAGACCGAAGAGGAGAGGCGCCTTATGTATGTTGCGATAACGAGGGCGAAGAAGAATCTCTTCCTCGTCCTTACAAAGCAGAGGATGCTCTTCGGACAGACGCAGTGCTTCCCGCCTTCGAGGTTCCTTCGCGAGATATCTCCCGAGCATCTCTACAGGATGGGCGGCGAGAGGAGGATCGAGAGACCCTCGGATACTTCTTCTGTCGCAGGTCCTGCGAGACAGAAGGCAAGGAAGGCGATATCATCGGCACTCGAGTCTTCTGTTACGGGCAAGGCCGATGCAGCTAAGAAGAGGACCGATCTTAAGTCGGGTCTTTCTCCTTCCGAGATATTCCCGGGAATGGCAGTAAGGCATGACAGGTTCGGTGAAGGACGCGTCATCAAGGTGGAGCCGGTCGCGGGCGATGCGCTCGTATCGGTCGATTTTGACGGAATGAGGAAGAATATGCTCGCCCGAACGGCGGGGCTTAAGAAGGCATAAGAGGAGGTATCTTATGAACAGTCTGTTCGATCTTTTTGAGGAAGAGTTCAGCGGGATAGAGTTCAAACCGCAGCTCATAGATAATGAGAAGGACACCAAGATGCTCCGTCTCCTCCGCGATGAGAGAGAGTCTACATTTTCATCATTTGCGCAGAAGAGCAGCAATTCGAGAGGACGTATCCTCGAGGAGGAGCCGTGCTTCATAAGGAGCTGCTACGAGAGGGATATGGGAAGGATAATCTTCTCCCAGGCCTTCAGGAGGCTGAGGCATAAGACGCAGGTATTCTTCAATCCTACGAATGACCATATATGTTCGAGGATAGAGCACGTCATCTATGTTAACTACATATCGACTATAATCGGACGTGCCTTGAATCTCAATGTCGATCTTATCCAGGCGATAGCGATGGGCCACGACATTGGTCATGCACCTTTCGGACATACGGGAGAGAGGGCACTCAACAAGTGCATCAAGTCTGTCGATCCGAAGCTCTTTTTTGAGCATGAGGTGCACGGTCTTCGCGTAATGGATATCCTTGAGGAACACCACAAGGGTTCCTACGGGCTGAACCTCACTTTCGAGGTGAGGGACGGTATTGTTTCACACTGCGGCGAGACATATAAGGAGAGCATCCTGAAGCCCGAGAGGAACAAGAAGACTGAGGATATAGTAAATAAGCCCGAGAAGGACAGGACCGCTCCCGCGACACTGGAGGGATGCGTCGTAAGATTCGCGGACAAGATAGCTTATGTCGGACGCGATGTCGAGGATGCGAGGAGAGCCGGGATAATAAGCGGTTCGGAATTCCTTCCCGACAGGGTCACCGAGAGGCTCGGCAATACAAATGCGGAGACGATCAATATCCTCGTAGGGGATCTTATCCACTGCAGCATGAACCAGGATGCGATCATGATGTCTGACGGGAACTTCCGTGCGATGAACGAGTTTTTGGAGAGGAATTTCGAGAAGATATATTCTTCGCCGAAGATCAGGACATATGAGAAGACGATCGAGATACTGGTCGAGGCGATCTTCGAAGTATTCATGGATTCGACTTCCGATATCGAGAAGGCGCTGTCTTCGGACAGGGAAGCGATAAGGAACTTCGCCAAGTTCTACTGTTCGCACCCGCAGAAGGACTGCGCCGACGTCATAAAGGTCATCGACTATATTGCCGGAATGACCGATACATATGCGAACTCATGCTTTGAGTCGCTCTACAAAGTCTGATCAGGAGGAAATGGAAATGGCTGATAACGGATATGGCTTTTTCGCGATGCTCGACAGGATGCAGTATATAAACAGGTGGGGCCTTATGAGGAATAACCGCACCGAGAATATCAAGGAGCACAGTTTTGATGTCGCAGTCATTGCTCATGCCCTGGCGCTCATCCACAACAATATGGGAGGTGTGCCGAAGGCGGATCCTTTCAAGGTCCAGGCATATGCTCTCTACCATGACTGCACCGAGATAATCACGGGCGACCTTCCCACTCCCATCAAGTACAGGAATGAGGAGATCAAGAAGGCCTATAAGGAAGTCGAACATGAAGCTGCCGACAGGCTTTCGTCGCTGCTTCCCGATGAGATGAAGGATGAGTATATGGAGCTTCTCGATCCTTCATATGAGCAGGGAGGCGAAGAGGGCATCCTCACGGGACGCCTCGTGAAGGCAGCAGACAGGATAGCTGCATATATCAAATGCATACTCGAGGAGTCTTCCGGCAATAAGGAATTCTCCTCCGCCAAGGAAACCATAAAGGAGACGATCGATAAGATAGACCTTCCCGAGGTGGGCTATTTTATGGAGAAGTTCCTGCCTTCCTACGGCATCACTCTCGATGAGATCACGAGATAATATGAGATAATGGGATAAGGGAGATATCACGGATTGGTAAAGAAAAAGAACAGCTTTGTATATGCCGTTGCCGCACTTGCGACACTGCTCACGGGACTTGTGCTGATAATAGTCCTTGGGGCTCTTATGAGCGCGGCATCTTTTGATCCCGTCGACGACGATGAAGGATATATCTCGTCGATGGTCTCGAGGACTTCGGTCATAACGGGATCCGGGGACGGAGCCGACAAGGCTGAGGAGAGGATCAGATCCGGAATGTATACCGTGGGTGATTATGTCATCAGATCATTCACGAGCGCTGACTATCTGTCACTTAACAGGAGCGATGAGCAGTTCGCCGAGGACCTGACGGCAGCTCTTACCGGCGGCGCGGATGCCATAATGACCGGAGAGATCATAGCTGACCTCGAAGGCAATTCGAGGATAAGGGTAATGGCTGATCAGATCTCCGCTTTAGACGGAGATTATGAGCCTTCTGCCGATATCCCCGATGATCCTGGGGACAGTTTCTCGGAATTCAATGTCACGGGATCGATCGAAGGTCCGGACGGATATACGATAGGCATCAGACGTGTAGAAGGAAACTTCAGGGCCACGGGAGATAATGTAAGATCGGATTTCTTCGTTGACCGTGTCCTTTATCAGGGAAGCATAACCACAACACAGAAGGATGACGGGAGCAGGGATTTCGTCATGTCATGGGACACGGCCGGAGTTACGACCGGAGAGCATAATGTCCTGATACTCCTTCGATCCTCTGACGGAAGAGGAAGCGTAGTCGACGGCGGGAAGATAAATGTCCCTTCGCTAATGACCTTGAAAAATGATAATGTACAGCCGGGAATGATCGATCAGGGAAGATCTGATTCATGGTATATGATCGACTGCGAAGACAGGAACTGCTATGTCAATTTCGTCGGCCTTTCCGACGACATCAAGGTAACTCTATATGACCTTTACGGAGACGAGGTCGGAACGAACGATCTGCCCCTGTCCGCATATGAGACTCTGCGCGGGAAGAAACAGGATACACAGAAGGTATCTGAGGAAACAGGTATACCCGGGATATCCAATGTCTTCTATGTAAGAGTCAGGAGAGGCGGAGAGTGCGAACCTGATGATGCTGTCTCATATACGATGGTACAGAGCAAATATGTCGGAAGATATAACGGCAAATATGTTGCCGTTATGGATGATCCGGGACTCGTTCCTACACCCGTTCCTCTGAAGGGTGCAGGATCGGAAGATCCTGAGATCAGGATAAATGACATCAACAATAATGTCTCCTCCATCCCGAGGAGCAGCATCGAATTTCTTCCCATAACAGGATTCCTTTCAGACCTGTCGATAGAGGGCGGGAAGGTATTTCCTGAACCTGATAAGAAGACCGTATGGTATGGATGTGCAGGGAAGACCCTCGGCGGGGATTATTCCATTGAGGCTATTGCAGCGGAAGGTTATGCGGCCAGGGTCGATATAGTCCTTTCAGACGCCTCCGGAGACCGCATACTCGGACAGAATGAGACATTTACTCCCGCCGCAGGCGAGACTACTGTCAGGATACGCGTAACGTCCTTTGACGGTGAAGAGAATTACTACATGCTCTACATGCTCAGCGGCGATGACAAGGGCGACTTCACAGAGACGACTCTGGACAGTTTCCCCGAGTCCTATGCGAGCGGACTGTGGCTCCTTCATAACCTCCATCCGAACTATATATTCAAGCCGTATGATCCCGGGATGTCTTTCGAGACTGTACTCGATCATGAGGACGATAAGGACAGGAGCCTTGCGAATATCAACTCGACTCCTGCATGGGTCGTATCTGACAGTCCCGTCTATGACGGCGGCGGATGGATGACTGCGAAGCGCGAGATCGTATCGTGCTTCCTCGATCCGAGGAACTTCCTCGATCCTGTCTCAGTATTCCAGTTTGAGGATCTGTCATTCAATGAGGATGTCCATACTGTCGAAGGTGTAAGGAAGATCATAGAGGGAAGCTTCATGGATACTTCCGATTATGATTTTGCTCAAGGCATCTACGAGGCCGGAAAGAAGGCAGATATCTCTCCTTATTTCATTGCCAGCAAGATCATCCAGGAGATGGGATATAACGGTGAGTCGGAGCTCTGTCACGGTACGCTCGAAGGCTATGAGGGATATTATAATTTCTACAATATCGGAGCCACGCCTGATCCCGAAGTCTATAACGGCGCGAGGATCAATGCGGCCAAGTTCGCGAAGTGGGGCAGGGAGCCGGACCTTAAGGAGATATCGTCCGAAGAGAAGAAACTCCTGCTGCCGTGGGACAATATAGATGATGCCCTGACGGGAGGCGCCATGTGGATCTCGGCGAGATATAACGGCGTCGGACAGAATACGCTCTACTTCCAGAAATTCGATGTCATCGACAATGATGACGGACTTTACGAACATCAGTATGCCCAGAATATCTCGATGGCATATGAGGAAGGAAGACGTTTCTTCAGAGGTTATTCGGCGATAGATATGCTCGACGGGAATTTCGTTTTTGTTATTCCTGTATATTCTTTGATGCCGACGTCATTTGGTATAATCCCTGCAACGGGGAACTGATCTTCTGATCAGAGGGAGGAAAGCGATTTGAGAAGGAAGAAGGCGATCAGATCTTCACTATCTTCCGGACGGGGACTTTGCCAAAGGAGCCTCTGTCTTGTCGTGACCTTACTGATGCTGATCCCTTCATTTGCAATACTTCTCCTTTTCGACCGGGACGTAAATGCCGACGGGGAGATAGCCCTGACAGTATCATCGACATCCGAGACGATCAACACGGGCGATGTCATTACGATCGTCGTAAATGCATCCTCTCTGGAGTATGTCACAAGATTCGGCCCCATAGATATCGTTTACGATCCTGCCAAGACTGAATTCATTTCAGTTAATGCATCGCAGGCGCTTCCTTCCTTTACTTACACGACCGATACGGAAGAGGAAGGTCATATCAAGATCACCGCTGTCGACGAGCTTGCCGAGGAGACTTTAAAGGAAGCTTCATCCGATGAGGAAAGGGAGGAGCTCATCCCCTCGACCGCATTCTATTCCGAAGGAGAGACGGTCCTTTTCTCGGTATCCTTCAGGGTGCAGATGACTGCGGAGGATACGGTCGATTTCAGGATCGCGAGCGCTTTCGATATCGTTGATGCAAGGGGGAAGAGCCTTGAGACTTCGATCGACGGAGAACTGTCGGTCCCTATCGCCGAGGTCCTTTCGAATGATGCGACACTTGCCGCACTCGGAATAGACGAGATCACGATGACACCTCCGTTCAGTTCCGATGTATTCGACTATTCCGCATCAGTCAACCGTCAGGTCGAGAATGTACATGTCACAGCCATCCCCAATAACTCCTGGTCACAGGTCATAATCACGGGAGGAACGAACCTCCAGTACGGCGATAACCTGATCACGGTCGATGTTACCGCACAGGACGGCGTTACGACTAATACATACAGTATCCATATCTCAAAGCAGGAGAGCTATACGGCTGAAGGTGCAGGCCTCGTCGATAAGCTCGGGAAGACATATTCCTTCGTCAATATCCCCGCAGTCCCGATAATCCCCGAGGGATTCACACAGACGACGAGGATAATAAACGGATATGAGGTCCCGGTCTTCAAGCGCGACGGAGTAAAGGAGATCCTCGTATATCTCTATGACGGTTCCGAGGATCCCGGGTTCTATTTTTACGATCTTCAGAGTGCCGAGCTTCGAAGATATGATCCTGAGAGCGACATAATAATGGAGAGCAGGATCGTTACTTGCGAGGAGATGCCTGAGAGCATCAGCATACCGGAGGAGTTTTCGGAGGATACGATAAAGATCGACGGCGTAAGAGTCGAAGGCTACCGCGATACGAACGGCAACTTCATATGCTATATTTCCGACAATAAGAGCAGGAACGGTCTTTACAGATATGACGAGAAGTCGAAGAGATTCTATCCCTATGAGCTCTCCGACAAGAAGACCGAGATCGCATACAGGGTCGTCGCCTATATCTTTATCGCCGCCACTGCACTCGAAGCAGTGATAATAGTCACGATGGCATTTATCTTCAACAGGATCGTGGTCGAGAGGGCGTCCCCGCGGCCCAAGCGCGTTTAAGGTGATAACATGACTTTCAGGGAACTGCTCTTCGGAAGCGACCGCTTTTCTCCCAAGCAGGAGCGATACAGGATGTTCTTCATGTATGCCCTGACAGGAGTATTCACCATGATAGCCAATGCTGCGAGCTTCGTCATCTTCGATAAGCTCGTGACTACAGAGCTGCACGTTACGGTCATAATGTGGAGTTTCGATGCCATGCTCCTCTTGAACCAGTTTGTTGCATGGATAGCCGCCGTACTGACGGCATTCTTCACGAACAGGGCTTTCGTATTCAGGTCGCACGGCAATATATTCCTGGAGCTTCTGGGTTTTACATGTGCGAGGCTCATTTCCTTCATGTTGATCGAAGTGGGGCTGTTCACGCTGATGATAATGTCCCTGGAACATACTCTCGGGGTCCCTCAGTCAGACGTGATCTTCAGGGTAGTGGACTTTGAATTCACATATCTGTATGTAGTCAAGATATTAAACTCGCTCGTTCTCGTGGCCGCGAATTATGTCGCGAGCCGTTATCTCGTATTTAAGGCAACCGGAAAGGATGTACGTAAGAATGCCCGTAGAAAAGACACCGGAGTTTCTTAAGGAATCACTGAAGTTCGGGATCAACCTGGGACTTCAGAGAATGGAAAAGCTGTCACAGCTGACAGGCGATCCCGCGAAAGACATAAAGGCGGTTCATATCGCCGGCACAAACGGCAAGGGATCAGTCTGCGCATATATATCGTCGATACTCGCCCTGTCGGGGAAGAAAGTAGGCATCTTCACGTCTCCCTACCTCGAGAGGTTCTCGGAGAGGATGAGGGTAATAGACGGAAGATCTTCCTATGAGAGATATCTTGAGGATGAGACGGAAGGTGAGATCTCTGCGGAAGATCTGGAAAGGCTCTCCGCTGTTGTCGAGAAGGCCGCAGAGCAGATGACGTCGGAAGGTTATGAGCATCCGACAGAATTCGAACTCGTTACGGCTATCTGCTTTCTCTGGTTCAGGGAGCAGGGAGTCGATATCGCGGTCCTCGAGACGGGACTCGGCGGAAGGCTCGATTCGACGAATATAATCGAGAAGCCTCTGTGCACCGTGATAACCGCGATGGGACTCGACCATACCGACAGGCTCGGAGACACGATCGGACAGATCGCGGGCGAGAAGGCGGGCATATTCAAGAAGGGCTGTCCCGCTGTCGTGTCGGATCCCGACATGATGATCCTGGATGATGAGTCAAAGAAGACAGTAAGGGAAGTATTTGCGGAGAAGGCACGGGAGGCCGGATGCGATATAACTTTCGTGAAGTCGGGAAATACTTCTTCGAGATATGAGAACGGGAAGATGATATTCACGTTCGGAGATGAGAAGACTGAATATGAGACGAGCCTTTTCGGCGACCATCAGATCCAGAATGCGGCCGCGGCGATCACGTGTGCAAGGACGCTTGGGATCAGTGAAGATACGATCGCCGAAGGGATAAGCAGGGCTGTCTGGAAAGGCAGGACAGAACTTATCCTTCAGGACCCTCCGGTAATGCTCGACGGCGGTCATAATGACCAGGGCGCGAGATCCCTGGCACTGACTCTCGGGAAGGCATGCAGGAAGATATTCGTCAAAAGGAAGGTCAGGCTCCTTATGGGAGTGATGGGCGACAAGGACTATGAAGGCATCATCAGGGAACTCAGGGAAGGCGGCATAAAGATCGGCGAGCTCATTGCGGTAAGGCCGGAGAATCCGAGGAGCCTTGACCCGGGTGTCCTTTGTGACGAGGTTCAAAATGTGTATAATAAAAAGGTTAAGTCCCTGTGCTTCGACGATGCCCTCGAAGGAGCGCAGCAGGCGCTCGGAAGGACCCTGGAGGACGGGATGCCGCTTCTCGTTACCGGTTCGCTCTATCTGATCGGACAGGTGCGCGGGAAACTGCGGGAAATGATAAATGAAACGATAAAGGAAAACGGAGGTCGGTAAGGCCCTATGCATGACTATAAAAGACTTGCTCAGATGATCAGTCCGATAAGTGAGAAGGATCTGATCCTTTTCGAGATGAGCGCGGATGATAAGGCTCACGTCGTGAAGCAGTTCAACAGGGCTCTCATCAACTGCCAGAAGGACGGAACGGATGTTGCGCAGATCATATTGAAGCCTCTGATATCCGACAATCCTTCGTGGGGTGACTGTGCACTCGTATATGCTCTCTGCCTGGCGAGGGAGGGCATCTTCAAGAGGGCGGAGAGCGCGCTCGAATATGCGGTCAATAATACTCTTTCTTCGGGACAGAACCTGTCGATCGCACAGGAAGCTATGAAATATGTTAAGGACGATATCAACAATCCCGAGCCCAAGCCCGAGACTCCGAGGTCGGGACGCAACTGGACATCGATTGTGTCGGAGAACGGAGGAACGAATGAGCGTGTAGGGATGCAGGCTCCGATCCTGACAAGGGCTTCTTCGGGACATGAGAAGATGGGTATGGCATCCGAGAAGGAGAGAAGGGATATCATGATGAGGTCCGCGTCGGTCGGCGACGAGAGGACGGGAGATGATATCGAGATCGAATCCCCGAGGACGCCTGCCGACAATATGAGGATCATCATAAGGGTCGTTACGGTCATCGTTATACTTGCATTACTCGGCATTCTCGTATATTTTGTAATAATCCCGACGGTATCGAAGGTCAGGAACAGCGCTGATACCGAGAAGAGGCTCGACTACCTTATCGGTGCTCTCGATGACCACAAGGGAGATCCTGAGGTCGATGAGATCATAAAAGGATATGCCGATGAGTTCGGGACAAAGACTAAAGATAATAAGGGCAAGGGCGAAGAGAACAAGGAGAGCGACGCACCTGCAGAAGGAACTGACGGATCAGCCGTACAGTCCGATGCCGCTCAGAGCTCCGCCGCCGCTGCCCCGGGAGGAAACTGATATATGAAGTTTATTAGTACGAGAGGTTTTGAGAAGAAGTATTCGGCTTCCGAGGCTATAGTACTCGGCATCGCACCGGACGGAGGACTCTTTGTCCCCGAGTCCGTTCCCGTCCTGACATCGGACGAGATCGATGAGATGACGAATATGCCTTTCGAGAAGATATCTGCGAGAGTGCTTTCCAAGTTCCTCGATGACTTTACGGAGAGCGAGCTGCTCTCGTATACATCGCAGGCTTATCACGAGGACAAGTGGGGCGAGAATCCGCTTCCGCTCGTTCAGCTCAATGCCTATAACGACAGGGAATATATCCTCGAACTGTGGCACGGACCCACGGCTGCATTCAAGGATGTTGCATTGCAGCTCCTGCCTCACCTCATGACGGCTGCCGTAAGGAAGACGGGAGAGGATAAGAAGATCTGCATCCTGACTGCAACTTCGGGTGATACGGGCAAGGCTGCCCTCGAGGGATTCAAGGATCTTCCCGGAACGGAGATCATCGTCTTCTATCCTTCTGACGGAGTATCCGAAGCACAGAAGATGCAGATGATAACGACGACGGGCGACAATACACATGTAATAGCCGTAAACGGATGTTTCGACGATGCACAGACCGGCGTCAAGAATATCTTCGGAGATGAGAGCTTCAAGGAGGAACTTGCAGCTAAGGGAATCAGGCTTTCGTCTGCGAATTCCATCAACTGGGGCCGTCTCGTTCCCCAGATCGCATACTATGTCTATTCATATGTTGAGCTCCTCAGGCAGGAGAAGATCGCGAAGGGTGAGCCGATCAATATCGTCGTTCCCACGGGCAACTTCGGTAATATCCTCGCTGCATGGTATGCGAAGCAGATGGGTATACCGGTACACAGACTGATCTGCGCCTCCAACAGGAACAAGGTCCTCTGTGATTTCTTCTCGTCCGGTAAGTATGACAGGAACAGGGAATTCTTCAAGACGACATCTCCTTCGATGGATATCCTGATCTCTTCCAATCTCGAGAGACTCCTTTTCGAGATCACCGGAAAGGATCCCGAGAAGGTCCGCACATGGATGAAGGAACTGTCCGAGAACGGAGTCTATACTGTAGACCCCAAGACGCTGAAGTCCCTGCAGATGATCTTTGTCGGAGGATTTGCTGATGAGACGGGTGTATCCAAGACGATCCTCGACGTTTACGACAGGACCGATAATGTGATCGACACTCATACGGCTGTAGGATTCAATATCTATAACCGTTACCACCAGCGTTCCGGAGACGAGACGAAGACTGTGTTCGTATCGACGGCATCGCCTTTCAAGTTCTCGCCTGCGGTCATGGATGCCATAAGGGGAGCAGGTTATTCAACCGGCAGATCCACCGAGACGATCATCCGCGAGCTGTCCGAAGAGAGCGGTCTTCCGATCCCCGAGGGGATAAAGGATATCTCCAAGAAACCCGTCCTCCACAAGGATCAGATCGAGAAGGATCAGATGAAAAAGAAAGTCGAAGAGATTCTCATCGGTTAATACAAAAAAAATCTCACTTTCTGTGATATTTTGTTGTTTATTGAAATCCCTCGTTGTGTTATTATTCTTAGCAAGAATTTTAAGTACCGGGGGATTTTTTATGCCAAAACTAAATGATATCAACAAGATCCTCATCATCGGATCAGGTCCCATCATCATCGGACAAGCCTGTGAATTCGACTATTCGGGTACTCAGGCTTGTAAAGCGTTAAGGAAACTCGGATATGAGATCGTTCTCGTTAATTCGAATCCCGCTACGATAATGACCGACCCGGATGTGGCAGACAAGACATACATTGAGCCTTTGAACGTTACAAGGCTCGAACAGATAATCGATAAGGAACGCCCGGATGCGCTGCTCCCTAACTTAGGTGGTCAGTCCGGGCTTAATCTTTGCTCAGAGCTGTCCCAGGCCGGAATCCTCGACAAGTACGGCGTTAAGGTAATCGGCGTACAGGTCGATGCGATCGAGAGAGGCGAGGACAGGATCGAGTTCAAGAATACGATGAATTCCCTCGGCATCGAGATGCCCAGGAGCCATGAGGCCTACTCGGTAGAGGAGGCACTCAAGATCGCTGATGAGCTCGGTTATCCCGTAGTTCTCCGTCCCGCATACACGATGGGCGGCGCAGGCGGCGGTCTCGTTTACAATGTCGATGAGCTCAAGACAGTCTGCGAGAGAGGTCTTCAGGCTTCCCTCGTTCACCAAGTCCTCGTTGAGGAGTCCATCAGCGGTTGGGAAGAGCTCGAGCTCGAGGTCGTAAGAGACGCGAAGAACAACAAGATCACGGTATGCTTCATCGAGAATATCGACCCTATCGGAGTCCATACGGGCGACTCTTTCTGCTCGGCTCCTATGCTCACGATCTCCGAGGATGTACAGGCTAAGCTCCAGGAAGCATCCTACAAGATCATCGAGGCTATCGAGGTTATCGGCGGCTGTAACTGCCAGTTTGCACATGATCCCAAGACGGGCAGGATCGTTGTTATCGAGATCAATCCCCGTACATCGAGATCTTCAGCTCTTGCATCAAAGGCAACGGGATTCCCTATCGCCCTCGTATCCGCCATGCTCGCATGCGGCCTTACGCTCGACGAGATCGAGTGCGGCAAGTACGGCACACTCGACAAGTATGTACCTGACGGCGACTATGTCGTTATCAAGTTCGCCAGATGGGCTTTCGAGAAGTTCAAGGGCGCCGAGGACAAGCTCGGAACACAGATGCGTGCCGTCGGTGAGGTAATGAGCATCGGTAAGACCTACAAGGAAGCTTTCCAGAAGGCTATCAGATCCCTCGAGACAGGACGTTATGGTCTCGGTTTTGCAAAGAATTTCAACTCCCTCTCCAAGGAGGAGCTCCTCATGAAGCTCGCATATCCTACGAGTGAGAGACAGTTCATCATCTATGAAGCACTCCGAAAGGGCGCTTCGATCGACGAGATCTACGAGATCACGAAGATCAAGCACTGGTTCCTCGAGCAGATGAAGGAGCTCGTTGACGAGGAAGAGGCACTCATGGCTAAGAAGGGTGAGGTTCCCGCCAAGCCCGAGCTTCTCCAGGCAAAGCTCGACGGTTTCTCCGACAGATACCTTTCGAAGATCCTCGACGTACCTGAGGATGCTATCCGCGTAAAGCGTTATGAGTACGGCATCAAGGAGGCATGGGAAGGCATTCATGTTTCCGGTACGAAGGATGCTTCTTACTACTATTCGACATATCACCTCTCCGAGGACAACAGTCCCTGCAATACTGACAGGCCCAAGATCATGATCCTCGGCGGAGGCCCGAACAGGATCGGACAGGGAATCGAGTTCGACTACTGCTGCGTTCATGCTGCACTTGCACTCAAGAAGCTCGGCTTCGAGTCCATCATCGTTAACTGTAACCCCGAGACGGTATCCACCGACTACGATACATCCGACAAGCTCTATTTCGAGCCTCTGACGCTCGAGGATGTTCTTGCTATCCACGAGAAGGAGAAGCCCGTCGGAGTCATCGCACAGTTCTGAGGACAGACACCTCTTAACCTTGCTGCCGACCTCAAGAAGAACGGCATCAATATCCTCGGTACGTCTCCCGAGACGATCGACCTCGCAGAGGACCGTGACCACTTCCGTGCCATGATGGATAAGCTCGGCATCCCGATGCCTGAAGCCGGAATGGCCGTAACGGTCGACGAGGCTCTCGAGATCGCTAACCGCATCGGTTATCCTGTAATGGTACGTCCTTCCTATGTCCTCGGCGGGCGCGGAATGGAAGTCGTTCACGATGACGAGATGATGAGAGTCTATATGTCTGCGGCAGTCGGTGTTACACCTGACCGTCCCATCCTCATCGACAGATTCCTCCACCACGCTACAGAGTGTGAGGCTGATGCCATCTCCGACGGAGAGCACTGCTTTGTTCCTGCAGTCATGGAGCATATCGAGCTCGCAGGCGTTCACTCCGGTGACTCCGCATGTATCCTTCCTTCGATGAACCTCACTGAGAAGCAGGTCGCAACGATCAAGGATTATACGAAGAAGATCGCCATCGAGATGAATGTAAGAGGTCTCATGAATATGCAGTACGCCATCGAGGATGACGTCGTATATGTACTCGAGGCCAATCCCCGTGCTTCGAGAACAGTACCGCTCGTATCCAAGGTCTGCGCCATCAACATGGTAAAGGTCGCTACAGAGATAATGACATCCCCCATCACGGGCAAGCCTTCACCGGTACCCGAGCTCAAGGATAAGGTCATCACTCACTACGGTGTCAAGGAGGCAGTCTTCCCCTTCAACATGTTCCAGGAGGTAGACCCCGTCCTCGGACCCGAGATGAGATCCACAGGTGAGGTACTCGGTCTCTCCTCTAACTTCGGCGAGGCTTACTACAAGGCTCAGGAAGCTACAAAGAATATCCTCCCTCTCGAGGGAACGGTACTCCTTTCCGTATGCGACAGGGACAAGGTCGACTTGATCGAAGTCGCAAAGGCATTCAACGAGATCGGATTCAAGATCCTCGCTACAGGCGGAACATACGACATGATCGTCGGTGCAGGCATCCCTGCAGAGAAGGTCAAGAAGCTCTACGAGGGACGTCCCAACATTACGGACCTCATCGCCAACAACCAGATCTCTCTCATAATCAATACGCCTGCCGGAAAGACATCCGTCCACAACGACAGCTATATCCGTAAGGAAGCCATCAAGCACAGGATCCCTTACATGACGACAATGGCTGCCGCCAAGGCATCCGCTGAGGGTATCAAGGCTCTGAAGAACAATACGCATCTCGGAGTCAAGTCTCTCCAGGAGTTCCACGCGAACATTAAGTAAGAGACTTACATCAGTAACAGACAGGGGACCGTACCGCACAGCCGATACGGTCCCTTTTTTATGATCTGCTCTTCTCGAAAAAGATGCGCTTTGTGTAACGTACGGCCACCGCCGCGCCTTCACACAATCTCCACATACAATCCTTTTACACTTCGCATTCATTTGCTACCATATGGTAAATGGAAGAAAGGATGTGAAAAGATGAAGAGCATTTTCGCGAAGAAGACTGTTGCGCTGACTCTTATCGTCTGCATGCTTGCCGGAACGGCAGCCTGTTCGACAGACAGGGAAAAGGAAGAGACACAGAAGAAAGAAACGGAAGCAGTCACGGAGTCCGCAGAGACAGAGACACCGGCGACGACTACGGAAACGACAGAGGAAGAGCCCCCGGAGCCTCAGACCGCGGAGTACAAATATATGCAGTACGCCAAGATGACTCCCGAGGAGATCGTTGCCGGTCTTACACTGGAGCAAAAGGCAGCTCAGATGGTACAGCCCGCTGTCTACTGCGTCACGGAAGAGGACATGAGAGAGAATGACTATGGAAGCATCCTATCAACTCCCGGAAGTCTCAATGCCCACGACTGGAGAGATCTGGTCGACGGGTTCCAGCAGGCAGCTATCGAGTCGGAGGCAGGCATTCCCTATGTCTACGGACAGGATGACGTACATGGCGTCAATTACTGCCTCGATGCGGTCTACTTCCCTCACAACATAGGTATGGGAGCAGCTGACAACGAAGAGCTTATGTATAAGGTCGGCCTGATCACGGCTGATGAAGCAAGGCTCTGCCACATGCTCTGGAACTTCTCGCCGGTCGTCGCACAGTCAGCCGATCCCCGCTGGGGAAGGACATATGAGTCCTACGGCTCTGACCTCGATCTGATCAAAAGGCTCAGCACTGCATATACAAGAGGACTCATCGACGGCGGACTTATTGCCTGCTCGAAGCACTTTCTGGCAGACGGCAATGTAGTTTACGGCACAGGCGAACAGGGCACGGCGGGAGATCTGCTCATAGACCGCGGCGACGCGCAGCTTACGGATGAAGAGATATCCGCACTGCTCGAAGTATATCAGGCACAGATAGATGCCGGAGTGCAGACGATAATGATCAGCCACTCTTCCCTTAACGGCGTGAAGATGCACGAGAACGGCAAATACATCATGATGCTCAAGAACGAGATGGGCTTCGAAGGCTTTATCGTGAGCGACTGGAATTCCGTTCAGAATACGAGCGGAGCCACATACGAGGAACAGATCATCAACAGTGTCAACGCAGGCATCGACATGTTCATGGAGATCGACCGTTATGAAGAAGCAAGACAGATAATAGTCGATGCTGTAAAAGACGGAAGGATCAGCGAAGACCGCGTAAACGATGCGGTAACAAGGATAATAAAGGTTAAGCTCGACGCCGGTATCTTCGACGATCCGCTCTGCGGGAACATGGAGACAGTCCAGCAGGAGACAGGTTCGATGGAATACAGGGAGATTGCCGAGAAGCTCGTCGAGGAGAGCCTTGTCCTCATCAAGAATGACGATAACGTTCTCCCTCTCAGCGAAGGTACCAAGGTATATATCACCGGACCTGCGGCTGATAACTGCCAGGCACAGTGCGGCGGATGGACGATCAGCTGGAATGCGAGCCCTATGAAAAATATCAGCGGCGTGACTACCATTCTTGAGGCTTTCGAGAGGTATGCAGATGATTACGGCATAGAAGTGATCACCGACAGCAGCAGGGCATCAGAAGCGGATGTCGTCCTCCTGTGTGTAGGCGAACAGTCTTACGCCGAGTGGAACGGTGACACTGAAGATCTCGAGCTTGTCGGAGAACTCGGGCTTAACGGCAACGCTGAAGCGATCGAAGAAGCCCGCAGCCTCGGCAAGCCCACTGTTACCCTCATCATCGCAGGCAGGAATGTCATCCTGGATCCGGACGACTACGCAGGGTGGGACAGCGTTGTAATGTGCTATCTGCCCGGTTCCGAAGGCAAGGGTATCTCGGATGTCCTCTGCGGATGTTCCGATTTCACCGGAAGGCTTCCTTCCCCCTGGTACGGCTCCGTCGAACAGATCGGAACAGATGACTGCTTCCTTGATGTCGGCTACGGACTCTCCTATGGGGACGGATTCACGGCCCGCACCGAGCCCAAAGCGGTATCTGACTATGATTATGCCGCCGTTGATGACGGCTCGCTGTTCGACAGGATCGCCGAAGGAACAGATTATACGCCCGGCCTTTTCAAGGATAATGTCTATACCAATGATCATGGCGGGATCGTTCTGGGTATCCCCGGTGACTTTATTAAGATAGATTCGGATCTCATCGAATCATCGCAGGAGGAACACATCGAGAACGAACTCGACGGCGAGATGGCCCGGATATACGGCGCAATGATAACAGACGCCGTCTTCGTAAAGAATGCCGAAGACGAATATGTATCCATTGAAGTGGATTACATCAATATCGATCTGTATTCACCCGACGCTGCGGAGTACCCGATAGAGACCTTCTCGGATCTGATGTATGAACTTATCGTAAGTGACACGGAAAGTGCCGGCGCAGAAATGACTTACGGCGGCAGACAGTCAGTCACATTATGTGGAGAAGAATACATAAGGGATGCATTTACGATCGATTACAACGGCATGGAATTCCATGAATGCCGCTACCTCAGAAGAGTCGATGACGATCTGCTCTGCCAGATCTATGTCAGCATCATGGATTCCGATCTCACATGCGAAGACGTCGAATCGTGGTTCATAGCTGACTGAACCTCCTCAAAGAGAAATAAAAAGTTGATATTTCCCCTGCTTTCGTTTATAAAGGTAGAGTAAATTAATATAAGCAGGGGTGTGTTTATGAGCGGTTTTCTCTCATTTATCGCCGAGAAGAATGATATCGTGAATTCCTTTGTATGGGGATTCTTCGGCATCATCCTCCTCATCGGTACGGGCGTCCTCATGACGGCTGTGACCAAGTGCTTCCAGGTGACTCATATTGCTCACTGGTGGAAGAAGACCATCGGAAGTCTCTTTGACAAGAAAGTAATCTCGCATACCGGCGAAAAGGCCTCGATCTCCCAGTTCCAGGCGTTGTGTACGGCTCTGGCGGCAACGGTCGGCGTAGGTAATATCGCAGGTGTTTCGGCGGCTATCGTTACGGGCGGCCCGGGTGCCGTATTCTGGATGTGGCTCGCCGCATTCTTCGGCATGATGACGAACTATTCCGAGAACATCCTCGGTATCTATTTCAGGCGCAAGAACCCTCAGGGCGAGTGGTCAGGCGGTGCCATGTACTACCTCCAGGACGGTCTCGGCGGATATAAGGGAATGAAGCACGTCGGTAAGGTGCTCGCAGTCCTTTTCGCCGTGTTTGCAGTTCTCGCATCGTTCGGTATCGGAAACATGGGACAGGTCAACAAGATCGTTACGTCCGTCACCGGCGCATTCAAGATCGACTATCTGCAGAACAAGGTCCTCTACACATCTGACGGCACTGACGTCACCATGTACATGCTCGTGGTCGGCATCGCGCTCGTCATCCTTGTCGGCGTTGTCGTCATCGGAGGACTTCAGAGGATCGCGCTCGTCGCAGAGAAGATCGTTCCTTTCATGGTCGTCCTCTATGTCATCGGCTCGCTCGTAATTATCGGAGTCAACTTCAGAGGAATCGGCGACGCCTTCGCAGCTATCATCTCGATGGCATTCACGAAGCAGGCAGCATGGGGCGGTGCCGGCGGTATCGCAGTATCCCAGATAATCAAGAAGGGCTGCCAGAGAGGCGTATTCTCGAACGAGGCAGGACTCGGTTCCTCCGTTATGGTACATTCCAACTCCAATGTCAGGGAGCCCGTTAAGCAGGGCCTCTGGGGTATCTTCGAAGTATTCGCCGATACTATCATCGTCTGCTCCATGACGGCTCTCGTCATCCTCACATCGGGGGTCATCGACCTCAAGACTGGCGCTCACGATGCCGTATCTGATTCTACACTCGTCGGCGAGGCTTTCAGCACAGTATTCAAGTTCGGCAATGTCGATGTCGGACAGATGTTCATCGCCGTTGCGGTCCTCATATTCGCATTCACGACTATCCTCGGATGGTCCCACTACGGAACGAAGGCAGTCGAGTATCTCGCAGGCTCCAAGTCTGATATCGTCACGAAGATCTACAGAGCGGTATTCGTTCTCATGATCCTTTCGGGCGCCCTGATGACATCGAGCCTCGCATGGGATATCTCCGATACGTTCAACGGACTCATGATGATACCGAACCTCATCGGCGTCATAGTCCTTTCGCCGCTTGTAATGAAGCTGACGTCGAACTATGTCGCCAGAAGGATCAAGGGTCAGAAGATCGAGCCGCTTCTCTCTTACGATCCCGACATCCAGGCCGAGAACGAAAGAGTCATCGAGGAGACCGGAGAAGAGTAACACGGGCTTATATGTGACCGATTAGCAATACGTTCCCGGCCGGGCAGCATCTGTACGAGGCAGCGCGTGCCGGGACGTTTTTATACCGACATCGAAAAGGAGTATCGTTATGTCAGACAACATGGAAAACAGGGACAACAGAAAGAGCCCTTCGCGGAAACACCTGTAACTCACTCTCTCTCATGAGTTGATCATTGCATCAAAAAGCACATACATAGAATAGTTCGCTGATATCCTACGCATATCAGTTTGTCTGCTTCTTGCCATGAAGCGGACAACCTTATCCGGACGCGCGCCCCGGGAAAATCTCCCCTTCAAAAAAGACGGTTTGCCTGTCCCCTTAGGTCATAGTGTACATTTGTCTTTGTGGAAGGGGAGAGGACAATGACAGCAAACGATGTATGTAAGAAATACGGTGTGACGAGAAAGTTCCTGAGATTCTATGAACAGAAGGGACTTATCCACCCCACCCGCGAAAAGCACGGCCAGCTCGACTACCGCGACTACAGCGACAAAGAGGTCGAACGCATCGGCAACATCGTCTATTACCGTCAGGCAGGATTCACCGGCAAGGAGATCTGCGAGATAATGAACACTCCCGGCTACGATCCCTCAACCCCCCTCATCTATGCACAGAAACTCATCGAAAAGAAGACTCACAAACTCATGCAGATCCACGAGAAGCTTATTCAGAGCTTAAAATGATGTAATTACAAAAGCATCTTCCTTTTCAGAACGATACCAATAAACGGACTCATTGTCGGAAATTGTCGGTAATTGTCGGAAGTATTTTTCTCATGACCATTGTATAATCCCGCTATGTAGACGATGCGCATTGTCTCCTTAATCTATTATCGAAAGGAGACATAATATGTCTGATGTAACCAGGCGTGCCAGATACACGTACGATGTCCATGCCAAGAACATCCTCAAGGAGAAGAATATCCTTGTCCATATCATCAAGGCCTTAGTCCCCGAGTTC
>JAFXMZ010000007.1 GCA_017529925.1 Clostridiales bacterium | reverse complement strand
TGTCATCCATTTTGTTTTCTCCTTCTCGTGTCGACTGCTACTTCCTTGGCAGTCTTTCTTACAGATTCGGTATTATCGTATCTGTGGGCCTGTGTTTCAATATATTCGTCAACATCCTTTACCATCTTCAGCAGAAGGTCTTTCTCCTCCCGGGAATAAGGTTCGAGGATGTGCCTTGCCAGTACATAGTGGAACTTACCGTGTATCCTCGCAGCAAGCTTCCCGTTCCTCGTAAGAGAGATCCTGACGATCCTTCTGTCATTCTCGTCTCTTCTTCTCTCGACATAGCCCTTCTTTACGAGCCTGTCTATGGAAACCGTAAGTGTACCTATCGTAATGCCGAGAAGCGAAGCCGTTTCTGTCATCGTCCTTGCTTCATACGGACCGATCGCGTCGAGGGTATGCATCTCAGCGATCGAAAGGTCGGCAAAATAACCTTTCCTTATGGAACGCTCTTCCGTAAGCAGGACATTCTCGAATATCCTTACGAGTCCTTCGCCGAGTTCCTGTTCCTCTCTGTCCATTCCCGGTTCACCTTCTTATTAACTTCGATAGTCAAACTATTTTACATGATTTCTTCAAAAACATCAATCGCCACGATATCGGGATACTCTCCCGTATAAAGCTCGGTCCTTGTCACTGCGCATTCGGACGCCTCATCTTCCGGGTATGAGGCGTGTACAGTCAGAGCCTTGAGGAAGACATCAGGTCTCAGGTTCTTCTCGGATCCGGCGTAGACGAGCATTTCGAGATGATCGGGCGTTGATGTCTCCAGGATCTTTATCATCAGAGGCTTTATATCAGCCGTCCTTATCTTTCCGCCCTTGGCCTTCTTCTCGACTTCGACGCTCTCCATCTTCCAGACTTCGAGAGCTGCTCTTGTTATGTCTTTCGCGTCGAAAGCATATGAAGCCGCCGTAACAAGGCTCATTATGCTCTTCTTCGGCTCGCCTATCGAGCGTGCCGACATGATCTCGAGCCCTTCGGGCAGCTCGGGCGCCATCTTCTCCGTAAACTCTTCCGGATCGACAGGCACGGACATTGCGATATCCACATAGTCGCCGGTCGTATCGGTACCTACTGACAGCGGCAGCGCGAAAACGAGCATCGGCCTCGGGTTATACCCCTGCGAGTAAAGGAGCGGAAGTCCCGCCCTTCTGGCCGCGCGTTCGAATATCTTCATAAGGTCAAGATGTCCCACGAATGATGTCGCTCCTGTCCTCTTGAACCTTGTCCTCATCATATACTGCGTCTGATGCTGCTGTCTCGTCATCTCAAGAGCACGTTCATCTTGTCTCATAACATACCCCCGTCTTAAAACACGAAGCACCGCATCCGGCGCACTTCTCACGGCAGTTCGGCGTCGTCTGCTCCTTATATGCGCGTTCCCTCTCGAGCTTCAGGAACTTAGTCGTCACACCGATATCCAGGTTCTCCCACGGGAGGTGGTCTTCCGTGTCATACCCCCTTGCGAACATCTCCCATGACAGACCATGTCCTTCAAGTATGGATGTCCATTTCGCGTAGTCGAACCTGTCGTCCCACGCATCGAAATAAAGCCCTGATCTGTAACCTTCCTCGATAACGTCGCAGAGTCTTCTGTCCCCTCTTGCAAGAACGCCCTCCCAGCACGAAGTATCGACGTCGTGCCAGATATATCTTATGTTCCTGGACTTCTTTATCAGTCCGAAGAGCATCGCCTGCTTTCTCAGGAAATCCTCCTTCGCATTCTGCTGTTCCCATTGAAATGCAGTAAAGGGCTTCGGGATGAACATAGATGTAGACACCGTGATCTCGGGTCTTCTCGGCTTGACTCCCATCTCGCGGAATGTGTCATAGTACAGATCCTCTATCTTCTTTGCCAGAACGGCAATACCTTCAACATCCTCGTCCGTCTCAGTCGGCAGGCCTAGCATAAAGTAGAGTTTTACCGTGCTCCATCCTCCCTTGAATGCGAGCTTCAGGGCGCCGAAGATATCTTCCTCGGTTATATTCTTGTTTATTACATCGCGCAGTCTCTGTGTTCCGGCCTCAGGGGCAAAAGTCAGACCCGACTTCCTCGTCATGGAAGCCTTCTCCATCAGGTCGAGCGCAAAATTATCGATACGCAGCGAAGGCAGGGACAGGCTCGTATGCCTTCCCTCAAATGCCGTCAGGAGCCCGTCTGTAAGCTTTCCCAGGTCCGTATAATCACTCGTGGACAGTGAGAGCATTCCTAGTTCGTCATATCCCGTCGTCCTCTCGAGAGCTATCCCCTGCGAACACAAAACGTCTCTGCTCTTTTCCCTGACGGGCCTTGTTATGTACCCTGCCTGGCAGAACCTGCAGCCCCTTATGCATCCCCTGAAGAGTTCAAGGTAAGCCCTGTCGTGGATTATGCTGTTATTAGGAACAACGGGTGCCGTCGGATAATCGACATTGTCCAGATCCGTGATGATCCTCTTCCTGATGATCTCCGGGCAGCCGTCAGAAGCCTTAAATCCGGCAAACTTACCGTCAATAAACTGCGGCTCATAAAGCGAAGGGACGTAGACTCCCTCTATCTTCGATAACTCCTTCAGGAGCTCTTTTCTTCCCTTCTTGCCGCCGTCCTTATATTCCTTGATCTTCCTGGTGAATTCAAGATCGACCTCTTCGCCTTCGCCGATGAAAACGGCATCAAAGAAATCGGCTACCGGCTCGATATTAAATGTTACCGGACCGCCCGCGACTACTATCGGGTCATCATCTTTTCGATCTGATGAACGCAGCGGAACACGCCCCAGGTCGAGCATCTGAAGGACATTCGTAAATGCCATTTCATAGCCGAGAGTAAAAGCGATGACATCGAACTCATAAAGCGGCGATCTCGTTTCGAGCGAGAAGAGAGGTATTCCCTTCTCCCTCATGAGCTTATCCATATCGACCCACGGCGAAAAGACTCTCTCGCACGAACTGTAGTCGACCGAATTGAGGATCTTATAAAGGATCTGGAGAGCCAGGTTGCTCATGCCTATCTCATAGATATCGGGGAAGCAGAAAGCCGTCCTTACCTCCCTGCATGTACCTGTCTCGCGGAGCTGCTGAAGCACTTCCTCTTTGATGATCTGATTCTTCTCGCCGCCGACATAACGTCCGGGACTTTCAACTGACATCAGATCCTTCCTCGACAGCTTGATCTCCTCATGAGGCATATTAGGCTTCACCGCTCCTTTCGTTTGTTCTCATTATATCATCCAAAAGACCGCCCCGGCGCACATTCACGCCGGGGCAGCATATGACGTTTTTATCTTCTCTTGTCGAAAAGCTTATTTCAGCCTCTTCTCGAGTGCCTTCTTCTGATCCTCATAGCCGGGCTTGCCGAGGAGAGCGAACATGTTCTTCTTGTAAGCCTCAACACCGGGCTGGTTGAAAGGATTTACGGAAAGGATATAACCGGAGATTCCGCATGCCTTCTCGAAGAAGTAGATGAGCTCACCGAGGTTGTAGGCATTCTGCTCAGCCATGTGGATAGCCATGTTAGGTACCTTGCCGTCAACATGAGCGAGGACTGTTCCCTGCATAGCCTTCTTGTTAACTTCATTCATATCCATGCCGGAGAGGAAGTTAAGACCATCGAGGTTAGCGGGATCGTTCGGGATCTCAAAGGATCTTCTGGGATTGTCGATATTAACGACTGTCTCGAACATGATCCTTGCACCGTCCTGGATATACTGACCCATGGAGTGGAGGTCTGTCGTGTTGTCAACGCCTGCGGGGAAGATACCGCGGAGGTCCTTACCCTCGGACTCGCCGTAAAGCTGCTTCCACCACTCTGTCATGAAGTGGAAGGAAGGCTCATAGTTGACCATGATCTCCGTTGTGTAACCGGATCTCAGGAGGCAGTTACGTACTGCTGCATACTGATAGCAGGGATTCTCCTCGAGGGACATCTTCTTGAAGGCCTTGGAAGCATCCTTTGCACCCTTCATGAGTTCCTTGATGTCGATACCTGCGACTGCGATAGGAAGAAGTCCTACAGCAGTAAGAACGGAGAAACGTCCTCCAACGTCGTCAGGAACTACGAAAGACTCATAACCCTCGTCATTAGCGAGGCCCTTAAGAGCTCCACGAGCCTTGTCTGTCGTTGCATAGATACGGTTCTTTGCTTCTTCCTTACCGTACTTCTTCTCCATATATGCACGGAGGATACGGAATGCGATGGCGGGCTCTGTTGTTGTACCGGACTTGGATATGATATTGAGAGATATATCCTTGCCCTCGATGACGTCCATAAGATCTGCAAGATATGTGGCGCTGATGGAATTACCGCAGAAGAGGATGAGCGGGCTCTTTCTTGCCTTCTTGGAAAGTGCATTTGCGAAAGAGTGGTTAAGGAGCTCGATAACTGCTCTTGCTCCGAGATAGGATCCGCCGATACCGATGACTACGAGTACGTCGGAATCTCTCCTGATCTTGGAAGCTGCCTTCTTGATCCTGGCAAATTCCTCTTTGTCATAGTTCGTAGGAAGATCGAGCCAGCCGAGGAAATCATTTCCGGGACCGTTCTTCTTATGAAGCATATCGTGAGCGGCCTTTACCTGGGGTTCCATTCTCTTAACGGCTTCTTCACCGCCGATAAAAGGAAGTACATTTGAATAATCAAGTGTGATCATATTCTGTGTTCTCCTTGGATTATATTTTTGAACGTAAAGAGTATAACACCCGCATCCACCGATTTACCATTACAAAATCGAAGAAATGCGGGCATTTTTTTGTATTTTTTTGTATTTTTTCGAGATTATCGCGAAGATCAGCGCAAAAAGCCGTTTACTATCTGCTCCTCCGCCTCCTGTTCGGTAAGTCCTAAGGTCATGAGCTTGTCGATCTGCTCACCTGCGATCTTACCGATGGCAGCCTCATGCACGAGCTGGGCATCGACGGAATGTGCCTCCAGGGCCGGCACCGCAAGGATCTTGCCCTGATCCATTATTATCGAGTCGCACTCTGTGTGTCCCGAACAAGCGGCATTTCCCTTAACGAGAAGATCGAGCTTCTGTACGGATGTATCCCTCGCTACCGATCTCGATACGACGTCGGCGGCAGAACCGTCACCGTCCAGCGAAACATCATAAAGGCTGTATGCATACTGTTCACCATGGGTCATGAGCCTCTCCTGGACGACCATCTTGCAGCCGGCAGCAAGCTTCGCATATGTCTTTCTCGAAGTCGAATCTACGCCCTTTATCTGGACCATTTCCATCTCCAGGGACGAACCTTCCTCCATATAGACTTCCGTCACGGGATTAAGGAGTCTCTTGCCGTTTCCGTCTCCCGAGCCGTAATGCTTCTCGACATACTTCACTTTCGCATTCTTTTCGATATGGAAACGGTGGATTCCGTCATGCTGCGAATCCTGGTTGCCGCAGTTGTGTATTCCGCATCCGGCGACGATAACGACGTCCGAGCCCTCGCCGACATAAAAATCGTTATATACAGTCTCCTTTATGCCGCTTGCACTGATGACTACGGGGATATGGACGCTCTCCTTGACCGTTCCGGGCTTGATCCTGATGTCGATACCCGAGCCGTCATCCTTTGAGATTATGTCGATATTCGCAGTCGTATTCCTGCCTGCAAGCTTGCTGTTGGCCCTGAAGTTATATGCGCCGACAGGGACTTCATGAAGCCCTGACAGCTCCTCTATCATCCTCTTCTGGATCTCATCGAGCTTTTCCATCAGATCTCACCTCCTTCCTTTGTAAGGAGAGAACATGCATCTACTGCCGAACTCGTACCGAGTATCGTAGGCAGTATCTCCTCCGAAGCGCCCTGCGCCTTGACCTTGCCGTCCGCAAGAACGATTATCTCATCTGCGATCTTCAGGATCCTCTCCTGATGCGAGATGATGACTATAGTCCTGTCCGATTTCTCGCTGCCGAGCCTCTCGAAGATCCTGATGAGGTTCTGGAAGCTCCACAGGTCTATTCCTGCTTCAGGCTCATCGAAAAGGGCCACCTTCGCCTGTCTTGCGATAACGGTAGCTATCTCGATCCTCTTGAGCTCGCCACCCGACAGTGAGGCATTGATCTCACGGTCGATATAATCTCTTGCACAAAGGCCGACCTCTGACAGGAACTTACATGCCTCGGGGATCTTCAGATCCTTTCCTGCAGCGATCCTCAGAAGGTCAATTACTCTTATCCCCTTGAACCTTACCGGTTGCTGGAAAGCATAGCCGATACCGAGGTTTGCTCTCTCGGTTACGGACATCCCGGTTATGTCGGTACCGTCAAGGAGGATCTGTCCGGATGTAGGCTGCTTTATTCCGGCGATTATCTTGGCGAGAGTGGACTTTCCGCCGCCGTTCGGTCCTGTGATGACGGTAAACTTACCGTCGTCGATCTTCAGATTGAGTCTGTCGATGATACTCTTCTCGCCGCCGTTCTCTTCAACGACGAACGAGACATCCTTTAGTTCTAACATATGATATATCCTTTCACGGTCATGAAGACCGTATGTATTCTCAGGCTAATGATTATACAACAAAGCCGAGCATAAAAGTAGTATTTGATTGTTGTGGTATAATCATCTTTGTTGCGGGACCTACCCGGAAAGGAGCCTGAAATGGAATCGATATCTGCAGCAGACAGCAAGATAATCATACTTTATCTGACGGACAGAGCTCCCGGCGTCAGCTATCAGATGCTCATGAACAAATGTCTCGACTCCCTGTTTACGGATTTCTTTACGTTCTCGTCCGCTTATTCCGAACTCGTTGCCGGAAACCTGATTGATGCCAGAAAGACTGATACCGGAACGGGCGAGGTCATCGGCAATAATGAGACAGTCAATATAACGGCCGGCGGACACGCCGTCCTGGAGGATGTCTTCCCCACACTTAATATCCGCATCCGCGAGGCTGTGGAACGAGCCGGAGAGGAGCTCAAGGCCGAGGCTGCCGAGATCAATAAGGTCAAGGCATTCGTATCCCCTGCCGATAACGGAAAATATGAGATCCTGCTCACTTCGGTCTCCGACGGACGTGAAGTGACTGTGAAGCTTTTCGAAGAGGATAAGAAAAAGGCCGACAGTATCGCATCGGAATGGAGAAGGAATGCGTCCGGGCTGACAGACAGCCTCTTCGCGGATTTGCTCAAATAAAAAGTCGCGAGTATAATAGTCATGCTTAATCAGTTATCCATTTTAAAAAAGGAGATAAAGTTATGAAGAAGATCATTTCTAAAGTCCTTTCTCTTGCTCTTATCGCATCCATGGCATTTGCTTTTGCAGCATGCTCCGGATCATCTGACAAGAAGGACGAAGACAGCATCACGATCGAGAAGGGCAAGCTCATCATGGCTACAAATGCCTACTTCCCTCCCTATGAGTATTATGACGGTGACAAGATCGTCGGTATCGATGTTGAGATCGCACAGGCAGTAGCTGACAAGCTCGGCCTCGAGCTCCAGATCGAGGATATCGAGTTCGATTCCATCATCGCAGGTATCCAGGCGGGCAAGTATGATATCGGTGCAGCCGGAATGACAGTTACCGACGAGAGAAAGAAGTCTGTCAACTTCACTGATGTATATGCTAACGGCATCCAGGCTATCATCGTTAAGGATGGTTCCGAGATCACGGATTGTGATACACTCCTCGATGGCGACTATATCGTAGGCGTACAGACAGGTACTACAGGCGATATCTACCTCACGGATGATATCGGAGAAGACCGTGTAGACCGTTATTCCAAGGGTAATGACGCCGTCCTCGCCCTCATCCAGGGCAAGGTCGATGCAGTCGTAATCGACAATGAGCCTGCGAAGGCTTTCGTTGCAGCTAATGACGGACTCAAGATCCTCGATACGGAGTACACTAACGAGGATTACGCAATGGCCATAAGCAAGGACAACGAAGAGCTCCTCAAGCAGGTCAATCAGGCACTCAAGGAGCTCAAGGAAGACGGAACTCTTGACGCTATCGTTGAGAAGTACATTCCTTCCGAGGGCTGATACAGGTCATTTTTCACAAAAAAGATCAAAGGGCGGAAATAAGTCTTTATTTCCGTCCTTTTTCTTATTACAATAGGTTTATTGTTTTTTGGGGAGACTGATCATGACTTTTCTTCTATCGATGCCCGCGTGGCTTCAGAAGCTCTACGATGATTTCAAACTGAACTTCATCGACAAGGACAGATATAACTATATATTCAAGGGTCTCGGCATTACACTTGAGGTTACCTTCTTTGCTGTACTCCTGGGTATTGCGCTCGGTATGGTCATCGCCATCATCAGGACGACCCACGATAAGAATATATCCGACATGTCCATGGGACCTGCCAAGGTGATCATTAAGATCCTGAACCTCATCGCCAAGCTGTACCTCACGGTAATAAGGGGAACCCCTGTTGTAGTTCAGCTCATGATCTCCTACTTCATCATATTCGCATCTTCAAACAACAAGGTCATGATCGCGGTCCTTGCCTTCGGTATCAACTCCGGTGCATATGTCGCCGAGATCATAAGATCCGGAATCATGAGCATCGATAACGGCCAGTTCGAAGCCGGTAGGTCTTTGGGATTCAATTATGTCCAGACCATGATCCTGATAATAATGCCCCAGGCGTTCAAGAATATCCTCCCTGCACTTGCCAACGAGTTCATCGTCCTCATCAAGGAGACTTCGGTATCCGGATATGTAGGACTTCAGGAGCTCACCAAGGGCGGAGACATCATAAGGAGCCAGACATATTCGGCATTCATGCCCCTTATCGCCGTGGCTCTCATCTATCTCGTCATAGTCATATTCTTCAGCAAGCTCATCACACTTCTCGAGAGGAGGCTCAGAAACAATGAACGGTAATAGCGATGTCCTCATCTCGGTAAGGAATCTCAAGAAATACTACAACAAGGGCGAGATACGCGCCTTAGACGGTATCAGCGCCGATATACATAAGGGAGAGGTCGTTGTCATCATCGGTCCGTCCGGCTCCGGCAAGTCGACTTTCCTGCGCTCATTGAACCTCCTCGAGAGACCGACCGACGGTCAGATCCTTTTCGAAGGGGAAGATATCACGGATTCTTCCGTAAACATCAATAAGCTGAGGATGAAGATGGGAATGGTATTCCAGCATTTCAATCTCTTCCCTCACCTGTCCGTACTCGACAATATGACGCTCGCTCCCAGAAAGCTCCTCAAGATGAACAAGGCCGATGCTGAATCAAAGGCTATGGAGCTTTTGAGGAAGGTTGCGCTCGAAGACCGTGCAAAGGCATTCCCTGCCCAGCTCTCAGGCGGACAGAAGCAGAGGATCGCCATTGTCCGCGCACTCTGTATGTCACCTGACGTACTGCTCTTCGACGAGCCTACATCAGCTCTCGACCCCGAGATGGTCGGCGAAGTGCTCGATGTTATGAAGGACCTTGCCAACGAGGGCATGACCATGGTCGTCGTTACACACGAGATGGGATTTGCAAAAGAGGTCGCTACCCGCGTCATCTTCATGGATGACGGAGTCATGATCGAGGAAGCAACTCCCGACCAGATCTTTGATAATCCTCAGAGCGACAGATTGAAGACATTCCTCGCGAAAGTCCTGTGATCTACAACGGGCAGACCTGTCTATACAAGATCTTAGATATTAATAAAGCCGGCTGCAGAAAGCCGGCTTTTTCTGTCTTTTATTATATCACCCTGAGGCACCGATATCCTCCCGTTAAAGGGAGAATAACAGACCCGCCAGAGGTGACATAACTATCATGACCATCGAAAAGCAAAGCGAGTTCACCGATATCAGGGTCGCCCTCTGCGCCGGAGGGATCATGGCGTTGAGCTCAACGTCAGCCCTTATCTGTATCAGATCATCGGCGAAAGCAGCCATGAACCCGCCTGCCGTCATTATCCAGGCGATACCGGTAAAGTTCGCGAGAAATCCTATTGTGACGACCGATAATGACAGGATGAATATACGTCTGAACGGCCAGTTCTTCACTGCCGCCGAGAGGCCTGCACCGATGATTCCGCCCATCGACATAATGAAGAGGAGCGGTCCCAGAAGCCAGTCTGTTACACCCGTGAGAGGGAGTTTTGCCTGCAGGAAGAACAGCAGGAGGATATCGATCCCTCCGATCAGGGCATTCCTGAATATCAGTCCAGCCGCCTTACGGTTGCCCTTAAGGAACCTCAGGCTCTCCTTATAAGTCTCCTTGAATCTCGATCTTATATCAGCCGTCTTCTTGTCGAGGATGACCTTATTTTCGACGAGAGTCGATGCAACGGCGATCTGAATGACGGAGATCGCGATGCTTATCAGGTGCGATATCGTGTTTCCGAGCATGACCGCAAGGCCGGCGCAAAGTGTCGCTACGCCGTTTGCCACCCTGTAGATAACGGTCTGTCTCGATATATAGGTATCATAATCATCCTTCCTGCCGCTCTCGAGCAGCGTATCGTAGGCAAGAGCCGAGTCCGAGCCGCTGACGAAGTTGTAGGAAAGCGCGGAGAATGCTATCGATATGCAGACTCCTCCGAATGATACGAAAAGTATCCTCGTAACTGCCGATACTATCGAGCACAGGCAAGACATCAGGAGGCTCTTTTTCCTTCCGAAGACATCCGCAAACATACCCGACGGGACTTCTGCCGTCAGGCTTACCAGATGAAATACCGTTTCAAAGAGCCCGACCTCGATTATGGAAAAGCCCTGTGATATCAGCAGCAGGACCCATGCCGCACCCGCGATCGAGATGTTGCCGAGCAGATTAAATGCATATAGTTTATTCAGTTGTTTCTTGATTCTATCCATAAAAAAACTCCTTGTGACCGAAATGAGATCTTAAGGAGCCAGAGCGTCTTTCAGGTTGTAAAAATGCCGTTATTTACCCGAAAAAGGGCGCACTGACCCTGTCGGCATCTTTATCGAAACCGTTCATGAGCTGGATATTAGCTGTGATCCAATACATGGTCGCGCCCCCTTTCGACTTGATATGAAGATGATAACATCACGTCCCCAAATGGTCAAACGCTAATCTGAAGGTTCAAATTATCAAATATAAATAATATATTTGCCGAGAGCGTTACCAAATTTGCCTCTGAAAACGAGTTTTCTGGCAATTTAGACGTGAATTGCCAGAAATGCAGTTTTCACAAGCCGATTTGTCGACACCTTGTACATTAAATGAAAGCCAAATGAAAATCCGGCAGCAACTGCCGTACATAATCATACGCTTCACGGCAAAAAGAATCCTAGGGAAGTTATGGGTACAATCCTCATATCCGGGAGCCAGCCATGCCAGGGAAAGAAAAAAGCCGTTCCGTTCTCCACGAAACAGCTTTTCTTAATCACAAACTCAAACAAGAAATTCATCTTCATTTCTTTTATGGTTTAAGTATATCCAAACGATAAGGAGCAATTACCAAACATTTATGAACGATTTGTTAACAAGGCTCCCCCGACCGACACAAACGGCGGTCAAAAGGTCATTATTCGACAAAATCGAACTCGAGATCGCCGATCCTTACTGTATCTCCTTCCTTTATGCCTGCTTCGCGCAGAGCATCTATGACTCCCGCGGAGATCATGGATCTCTGGAAATATGAGAGCGAATCAGGGTCATCGAAGTTAGTCGACTCCATGGTAACCTTGGCCCATGTTCCCGTGATCTCAAACGCACCCGAATCGTCACGTTTGATCGTAAACTGGTCTTCCTTCTCGAGAGTATAGACCTTCTTCTCATCGGTGATCACATCATGGATGACTACCGGAGGAAGCTTCTTGTAAAGCTCGGTCGTCTTGTCTTTGAGCTCCTGAATGCCTATCCTTCCCGCAGCAGAGATAACAAAGATATCTTCATATCCCAATGCCTTGACTTCATCAACGAACATCTCTATCTCTTCCTCGGATGCGGCATCGCACTTATTGGCAACTACTATCTGGGGACGCGCCGCCAGATCCGGATTGAACTTTACGAGCTCGTCATTGATAGCATTAAAATCATCGATAGGATCCCTTCCGTCCGCAGCGGAGACATCGACTACATGGATAAGGAGCCTTGTTCTCTCTATATGCCTTAAGAAGTCATGCCCCAGTCCTGCTCCGTCAGCAGCATTCTCGATGATACCGGGGATATCGGCAATAACGAACGACGTATCGAAATCCTGTACAACTCCGAGAACGGGCTCGAGAGTCGTAAAGGGATAATCGGCTATCTTCGGCTTGGCGGCCGTCATCACGGAAAGGAGAGTGGATTTACCGGCATTCGGGAATCCAACGAGTCCGACATCGGCGATGAGCTTGAGCTCGATATAGAGGTTTTTCTCTTCACCGGGCATACCCGCACGGGCAAATCTCGGAGCCTGACGCACCGCATTGGCATAGTGCATATTGCCCTTGCCGCCTTCGCCGCCTTTGGCGATCACGACACGCTGGCCGTCCTCGGTAAGATCGGCAATGATCTTATCCGTATCGATATCCCTGATGACTGTTCCTACGGGAACGGCTATCTCAAGATCCTCTCCGCCTCTTCCGTACATCTTGCGGTTCATTCCCTTCGCACCGTCAGGAGCGACGAACTTATGCTTGAAACGGAAGCTCTGGAGCGTTGTTATCTTCGCAACTGCAACAAAGACGACATCGCCGCCCTTACCGCCGTCACCGCCGTCGGGTCCGCCGTTCGTGACGAACTTCTCGGTGTGAAACGACATACATCCGGGGCCGCCGTCGCCTGCCTTTACATAGATCTTCGCGTGATCGATAAACATTCTGCTTTCCTTTATATGTCTTATAACAGAAATGCCTGCCGGCAAGTCCGACAGGCATCACCATTTCATACCATGATCGATACTAATTACTCTGCAGGATAAACGCTAACCTGCTTCTTGCTGCTGCCTACGCGCTCATACTTAACGCGTCCGTCGATCTTTGTATAAAGTGTGTCATCGGATCCGATTCCAACATTCTTACCGGGATGGATCTTCGTGCCACGCTGTCTTACAAGGATGTTACCGGCTACAACAAACTGTCCGTCGCCCTTCTTAGCTCCAAGTCTCTTGGATTCAGAGTCACGGCCGTTCTTGGTCGAACCCATACCTTTCTTATGAGCAAAGAGCTGTAAATTCAACTTAAGCATAGCTTACACCTCCGTGTGTTTCTCAGTTTCTTCTTTAACTTCAATGTACTTCTTACCGTTACTGTTTGTAGCTGACGCCAGAGTTATGAACCCGGTATATATCGTCTCTGCTACTACTGATGCCCGATCTTTACCGCCTTCATCCTTTATCCTGTCATAGGGGATAATGACTTCGGCCATTACATCATTCCCGGGCACGATCCTCGAGATATCCTCTGCCGCTACACCGCATATTGTCTCTATAGAGTTAGCGAGTGTATAGATGAGAGTCGAAGCGGATGAACATACTATGTCCTTTCCGTGTCTGGCATATCCCGCATGTCCTTTCATGAACATACCGGTAATGCGCCTCTTCGTATCTCTTACGATCTTAACGGTGATCACGCGTTTACAGCTGTGATACGTACACGTGTGTAAGGCTGTCTGTGGCCCTGCTTCCTGCGGTAGCCCTTCTTAGCCTTGTACTTCAGAACAACTACTTTCTTGTTCCTGCCCTGCTTTACGATCTCACCGGTAACGGAAGCCTTAAGATCAGCTCCTGCCTTGATACCGTTGTCATCAGCAACTGCAAGTACCTCATCGAAAGTAATCGTCTCTCCGGCATCGCCCTCGAGCTTCTCTACGAAGATCTCGTCGCCAACAGCAACTTTGTACTGCTTGCCGCCTGTCTTGATTACTGCGTACATGTCGTGTCCTCCTGTTCTTCCAGTCTCGCTGCTTTACTCGAGGCAGTGCAAAAAAGCGCACATTTAAGAGCCCGGCGCATGCGGTCACCCGCATATAGTATCATCACGTCCCTGTCCTGTCAAACAGTTTTTGGTATATATTGATGTTTATTATTAAAGCAAAAAGACGGGACGGCATGATGGCCGTCCCGTCTGTATCTGATCTATAAAGTGCGGCTCTTAACCGTCCTGCACCTCGGATACCCACGGGGTCTCGGAAGGCGCTCTCTTCCCCCAAGAGATCATCCTCTTCTATTATTAAAATAATTTGGGAAGTCTCTATTCAACAGGAAAGAACTATACCGATTCTGAAACGGTCTTACCCCGTGAAGAGAACAAGTATGATATAGACAGAAGCATGGAGTATCCCCGTAATGACAGGGATATTCGTATGATTGCGCAAGGGTCTTACCATCGCATACGGGATCACGGATGCCATGAACGATCCAAGTCCTGCAAAGACCATGACATGATCCCTGAAGAAGAATCCGCAGAGAGTCATCATCAGGCACGGTATGCCCATGAATATGGTAAGGACCTTTCCGCCGTTGCCGACCTTTCCGTCAGTCGCGAAGTTGATCGAGGAACAGAACATGTCGACGATAAAGGCGAGCGCAAATACCGCCCAGGGGACGGATCTCATCACCACGAACCTCATATCACCGAACAGCAACGCCGTAAGGAAGATAAAGAGGACTGCGGATAAAGACATCAGCAGAGGTCTTACGGGAGACGTGTTGCCCGTTCCGAACAGACGGAATTCAGGGCTGACCTTCGAGAGCTTGACGAGCCTTACGATCATCCCGGCGACTGCAAACAGCACCGGAAGAAAGAATACGGCCGCCTCCGTATAATGGCGGAGGACCGGGAATACCGAGCCGATCGCGACTGCGAGCGAGAAGAATACCGCGAGCAGAGTAAGAGGGATCATCGTATTGATCTTCACCTTCTGCTGCTTGTCAGGTATAGTCCTCAGCGGTATGAGATATATGAAAAGTCCCGTTATCCACAGGAATACCGATATCAGCGCAAATATATACCAGGATATTACCCTTCCCGGGGACATGTCCCTCGACAGGCTGTCCCTGTATGTCGAATTGAGGTATCCTGCAAGCTCATTCTGGAAAACGGGAGAGAAAAGGAGTTCAGCCGGATCATCAGCCTTTTTCGCGGAGATCGAAAGATATCTGTTCTGGTCGTTGTTGAAGTAGATCGTCGATCCCATGGGGCCGCCCGTTCTCGCAGGGACCCCGTAGACCGTATCATCTCCGGAAAGCCTCTCATATATTATCTTTGCAGTGCTCATATCAGCAACGGAAGAAGAGTTATCCTTCCCTGCAAAGATCGCTATATCCTTTTGGGGAGACTTTGAATCGAGACCGTCGAGGGATATATTCTCCTTCATATCGGGAAGCACGAGAACAAAGCCCATGATATTCTCATCGTCTTTATATTCCGCTACCTTGGCGAGCTGGTCCTCGCCTGCAAGGAGAACGACCGCAAGACGGTTCTTGGACGCGGAACTGATGTTATCGCTTACCACGAGTTCGAAGCCTGCCGCATGGAGAGAGTTGCGCATCGACGCTGTCGGGAAATTACTCTCATATCCCGCAACGATGAGTACCGGATCGGAATTATTTCCGCCCGAGAATGAAAGGATAAAGACAAGGAACATCTGAAGGAACATCAGCGCCATCAGCAGTATCCCCGCCTTCGAAAGCGGCCTTAAGGGAGCTTTCTTCCTCTCTTTATCAGCCATTCGCACTTCCCTTCGGGCAAAGCTCGTCTCCGAGCTCCCTGATGTCTTCGGGGCCGAGGATAAGGATTATGTCACCAGGCTCTACGAGCTCGTCGATCCTCTTCCTGAGCTCCTCCCTGTCCTCATAGAATTCGCTGTCACCTCCTCTTCTGTTGATCTCTTCGGAGATGTCCCTGCTCGATATCTCGTGAGTATTGATCTCACGGTCCGAGAATATCTCGGCGAAAAGGACCTTCCTGCAGGGCAGAAGCGAAGTTACATAGTCTTCAAAGAGCATCTTTGTCCTGTTGAACGTCAGAGGCTGGAATACTACGAGGATATTGTTGTGAGGCATATGCTCGGCCGCATCGATAGTGACCCTTGCTGCCGTCGGATGGTGCGCATAATCAACGACTACATCGCATCCTTTGTATTTTCCCTTGATCGTATATCTTCCGTCAGCACCGCCGAACTCATTGAGCGCACTGATTATGTCACTGCCCTCCGCGCCGTTGAGGTAAGCACATGCAGAAGCGATGAGCGCATTGTCGATATTATGCTTCCCGGGCACCTTGAGCGATGCCCTTCCAAGGCTCTCACCTCTGAAGACGATCTCGAACACCGGATGACCTTCGTCAAATTCGATATTCTCAGCCATGAAGTCAGCTTTCGATCCGTCGGAAGAACATGTAATGACGGAAGGCATCGTCCTTCCCGCCTTCTCATGCCTTACGGAAGCGATCTTCAGTGCTTCGGCTATATTCTTATCAGTTCCCGTAACGACTACATATCCGCCGTCATCGACCTTATCAAGGAACTCGGCAAATACTTCTATGACGTCATTCAAGGTTGGGTAGCAGTCAACATGATCGTGATCTATGTTGGTGATCGCTGCAGTAGTGGACCTGAACTGAAGGAATGATCTCTTAAACTCACAAGCCTCGGATACCAGAAGATCCCTTCCGCTTCCGAGCCTGACAGTACTTCCGCCGAATCCGTCAAATTCCGCGCCGAGGTGGACTGTGGGATCCTTCTTCGCATCGATGAGCATCAGTGACGTCATCGATGTTGTCGTTGTCTTACCGTGTGTACCGGAGATATTTATGACCCTGTCGTAGCTTTGCGTGATGAGACCGAGGAATTCCGATCTGTCGAAGATGCGGATATCCTTCTCAAGAGCTCTCGCAACCTCGGGATTATGAGGAAGGATCGCAGCCGTCTTGACTATGCAGTCGGGAGCAAACTCATCTATATTCGCCGCTTCCTGGGTATTATAGATCCTGATGCCTTTCGATGAGAGCATCTCTGTCCTCTCCGAAGGGTTCATATCAGATCCGCCGACGTTAAAGCCGTATCCTTTCGAAAGGAGCGCCAGACCGCTCATCGAGATGCCTCCGATACCTATAAAGTAGATCTTCGATCCCGGAGTCAATATATCCAAACCTTTACTAGCCTGCTGTTCCATCGGCCGTTACCTCTTTTCCTTGGCTCTTATCATTATACAGTAATTTCAGGAGTATCGGTGTCGTGATCGAACTTACGATTATGAGAAGGATTACCGATGTCGAATAGGAAGGATCTATCATACCGACGGTAAATCCTCTCTGGGCAACAATGAGCGCGACCTCGCCCCTCGTCATCATGCCGCATCCGATCTTGAGTGCATCTCTTCCCTTGAAGCCTGTTATCCTCGCGGCGGCGCCGCATCCTATAACCTTTGAGATCATTCCGACTGCGACGAATGCCAGCGAGAAGACGAGTATATCCATATTGAACTTGCTCATGTCATTCTGGATACCGATACTCGCAAAGAATACCGGTCCGAAGATCATGTAGGAATTGATATCCATCTTGCGCGAGATATACTGTGAATCCTTGAGCGAGCTCAGGATAACGCCCGCGATATATGCTCCGGTGATATCTGCGACTCCAAAATATCTTTCCGCTGCAAACGACAGCGCAAAGCACATCGCGAGTCCGATTATCGGGATCCTTCTCGTATGACGGTGCTTCCTGTCATAGATCCTGAAAAGTCTGTAGACGATATATCCGAACACGATACAGAATACGAAGAACAGGCCTGTCATCAAAAGCGTCCTGGATACATCCTGCGTCGGATCCTTGAATCCGATGACGATCGTCAGCACGATGATACCTATTACGTCATCGATTATGGCGGCACTCATTATCGTAGTCCCTACCGTCTCGGAGAGCTTGCCGAGTTCCTTCAGAGCCTCGACCGTTATTCCTACCGAAGTCGCGGTAAGGATCATACCTATAAATACCGCCTTGAAGAACTGCTCAGATCCCCACGGAGCGAATCCGTAGAAGGCAAAATACAGGAGCGAACCGCAAATGAGCGGAATGAATACACCTGAACATGCGATGAGGAGAGCCTTTACACCTGTCTTCCGAAGTTCGGAGATCCTTGTCTCGAGTCCTGCCGTAAACATCAGGAGCATGACTCCGATCTCGGCCATCTGTCCAAGGAAATCGGAATAGCCGACAAGTCCTAACACGCTGGGTCCTATGAGGATACCGGCAACGATCTCTCCAGCCACCTGGGGAGCCTTGATCTTACGGGCACCCAGACCCATTATCTTCGCAGCGATTATTATTATCGCAAGTGATTTGAATACGTAGTACTTCTCCATATATTAAGCCTCTTTACTGTGTAATATCACCTGTTGCAGCTTCAGTAAAACCGATGAGGTCCTCTGCCCTAAGCCTCAGCTGAAGGCCCCTCTGACCGCCGCTTACGCACACTTCGTCCACGAGCAGTATCATCTCATCGAAAAACGTCCTGAACTTCTTCTTCATCCCGATGGGAGAGCATCCGCCCCTTATATATCCCGTTATCGAGAGAAGGTCCTTTACCTTGATGAGCTCGCATCTCTTCACGCCCGCGAGCTGTGCCGCTTTCTTGAGGTCGAGCTCGTCGTCGACCGAAAGACAGAATACGAGATGTTCACCGGTGTCGGCCTTTGCAACGATAGTCTTGAATACCTCCTCATAGGGAAGGTTGAAGAACTCGGCGGCATGATGTCCGTCAAGGTCATTCTCGTCATATTCATATTCCATCGCCTTATAAGGAACATTCGCAGAATCGAGCATCCTCATGGCATTTGTCTTCTTAAGGTTCGGCATTTTCCCTCCTCGCGAAAAGGACGTCAAAAGACATCTCATCTATCATATCGCTATATATAAATAAATCAACCGCATGCGCGCATGGTATAATTAACAAAATAAAAGAACCGAAGGCAGGTTACTATGGCTATTTCAGATTATCCGAAGCATGATATCAACGAGCTCTTCTCACGCTTTGAGAAGATCATATCCGAAGGCGGCACCGCAGACAATGCTCATGACGAGCTGATCCTCATCAACAGGCTCTTTTCGGCGCTTCCGGCAGAGGCTGTCGAATACGGAATGAGATTTCTTCACGGGACGACAGACCTGCCCTCTTCATGTGACGATCTTATGCCTCTCTTTATCAGGTTCAGAAATCTCGCGGAATATATGGATAAGATCGAATCGCTCAAGGTGATCCCCGACAGCCCCGACACTGATTTCATAATGAAGAGACAGAAGGATATCGAATCGCTGGAGACACATGAGAAGATGTTCGGGATGAACCTGCTCGGTTACACCCTTAAGCCTGTCGGCGATGGCAAAGAGGCCGTACCCGAGGAGGAAGCCGCAGACTCAGGATCATCCGAAGCAAAAGACGCCGGAAGCCTTCATCTTATGAACGCATCTGCCATCGTATTCGCATGTAAGGATATCTTCGCCACTTCCCTCTTCTATGAGACCAGGCTCGGCTTTAAGGCCGTTCACCTCTCGGACGAATCGATGGAGCATATAAGGCTCACGAGGGACAATATTGTCATCATACTGACTCCCGCTTCCAAGGATTCTCCTCTCACGATGCGCGAGCTGTACGGGATCGACTATGACCTCTACATTTATGCATCCGAGCCGTTCCTTCTCCAGAACGAGCTCAAGAGCGCAGGCGTAGACATAATCGAGAGCCTTCCCGACCCTTCCGATGAATCGCTGAAATCAAGGAACAGACAGTTTGTTTTCGAGGATAATGACAAAAGGAGGATCTGCGTATCGCAGTCAACCGAGATCGTCTGATCCGGGGATAACTTCGACTGTAGCCTTCTCGAGTGCGGGCCTTTCCATCACGAGGGTCCTTCCGCATCCTTTACACTTCATCCTGAACTCGATACCGACTCTGGTAAGCTCCCAGGCGTTGCTGCCGCAGGGATGCTTTTTACGCGTTATCACCGTATCACCGACCTTATAGTCATAAAGAAAAAACTTACCCGGCATAATACCTCCCGAAGCTCACTCTGTCATTGCCGCCGGGATCTTTGACACATACGATGTCCCCAAATCCAGAAGCGGCGAATACCGTTTCAATATCCTTCCTCTGATCATAACCGTGTTCCGCGATAAGTGCACCCCCGTCCCTGAGGATCCTTTTCGAAAGGTTTGCTATCGCAGGATAGAACATGAGCCCGTCCTTTCCGCCCCTGAGTGCAAGCGATGGCTCATATCCGCTGACGTCTCCGGGAAGGTTTTCCATATCCTCATCATTGATATAAGGCGGATTTGTAAGGACCATATCGAAAAGGCCCCCGATCTGAGCCCTGTCATCCAGGACGTCAAGCCTCACGACCTCAGCGATATCAGGTCTTATGAGAACATCCGATACGTTCTGAGATGCGCACCGGAGAGCCTCGGGGCTTATATCCGCAAGGACAAGGCGGGATATATTTATGCCTCTCCTCAGAAGCTCGTTCGCGACTGATATCCCTATGCAGCCGCTTCCGCAGCAAAGATCGATTACAGATACTTCATTTCCTTGGCTTTCCATATGAGGGATAAGCGAGAGTTCTCCGACGGGAAAGTCGCACTGACCTGCATATGCCAGAGCCGTCTCTACAGCCGTCTCGGTATCATTTCTGGGGATAAGGACACCCGGGATAACGTGGAACCTGTCCTTATAGAAATAACGAAATCCCGTGATATAGGAACACGGCTCCCCGCTCTCACGCCTTCTCATGAAGCTCTCGAGCTCTTCTTCGGAAGAAGCTGCTTCGAGAAGATCCCTTACTTCAAAGCGGGCATCGCCTTCGTCGATACCCGCCGTCTGAAGTCGTTTTATAAGTATTTCCGTGTCCTTACCAGACATCATCTTCGCCATTCTCCGGAATGACAGCCTGCATAGCCGCTATCGCCACCTCGATGATGGGACCGTCAGGCTCGTTGGTCGTAAAGTTCTGAAGCCATAATCCCGGCTTCGCCATTGCCCTGCAGACGGGATTCCTGTCATGCCTTCCGACAAATCTCAATATCTCGAATGAGATACCGCATATCGGGAAGATGAACACAAGCCTAATCAGGAGATTGACGAGCATACCGTGCTCACCTATGAATACTCCGGCTACCGTGTAGATGAGGATCGATATCGCAAGGACTATGAACATGAATGCCGTTCCGCATCTGGGATGGAACCTGGGATACTTCTTGATGTTATCTACCGTAAGAGGCTCTCCTGCCTCATAGCATGCTATCGTCTTATGCTCCGCGCCATGATATCTCCATACCCTGTCGATACCCTCGATCTTCGAAGCGAATACGAGGTAGAGGAAGAAGAATGTCAGTCTCAGTATTCCCTCGATGAGGTTCAGTACGACTGCAACCCATGTCTTCTCGAGATATTCATCGGGAAGGAGCTTCCCGCCGAGCTCGACGAGGATCCTCGGAAGGAATATGAACAGTCCGATGCTCAGTGCGATACCGAGGACTGCAGACAGGACTATGAGAACATCAAAATGCTTCTCGAAATACCTGTCGAGCGCAGACTCCTTAACGGGCTTGTCGTCTTCCTTCGTCTCCTCGGGAAGGCCTTCCTCCGATATCTCTGCTGACTTCATGAGCGCTCCGGTACCTGTAACGAGCATCTTCCAGAATCTGATACATCCGCGGATCAGGGGGACCTTCTCAAAGAAAGTCTCCTTCTCGCCTCTTTTAAGCTCTTCAGTATAGATGGTACCGTCACCCTTACGGACAGCTATCGACGTCCTGTGGGGACCGACCATCATGACGCCCTCGATCAGCGCCTGTCCGCCGATGGTCGTCTTCTTTATTTCCGGTTTGATCTCCGGTGTTATCTCTGACATATGCAATTCCTTCTCAACTAAGATTTCATAATATTTCAGCCTATTATATCATTAATAGCGTTTTTTAATATTACCGTTATTAGGCAATTTGGGCGCATCTTCTGTTCTCAGGACCAAAAAAGGAGCCGCAGCGGATGCTGCAGCTCCTCTGTTAATGATCGTCAGATCAAAGGATCAGGCAAAGAGGTCCGTGATCCATGTCCAGATCTCATCCCAGTTGATGCTCTTGAACAGTCCGATTCCGAGATCGGCGATGGACTTCCAGAAGAGGATCGCAAGGATCGAAAGGATGATACCGATAACAGATGTTACGATACCTGCAACGGAAAGGCCTCCGTGAAGTCCTCTCAGGATTGCGATGATACCGAAGATAAGACCGAGTACACCGAGTACGACTGTGATTCCCGTGAAGAATCCCGCAATGCTCAAGCATCCGAAGATGATCGCAGTGATCGCGAATCCGAGACCGGGTGTGGGCTCTCCCTTGTTAAGCTGTTTCTTCTGAGCCTGAGCCTGCTTGATAGCCTCATTCTCTGCAAGAAGTGCCGCCCTCTTTGCTTCAAGATCGACAGTAGCCTTCTTGGGAGCTGCAGCTGAAGCGGCAGCAGGAGCTGACGCAACTGCACCGGCAGCGGATGCTGCATTGCTGACGGTCTCGTTGGAAGCAACTGCCTCTTCTACTGTAGCAGCCGCAGTCTCAACGACCTGCTCTTTGATCTCCTCGGGTACATCAGAACCCAGGACCTCTGAAGCAGCATTTTCCAATGTTTCCTTCATATCGTTTTCCGACATATGCATATCCCCCTTATAAGATATATCCGGCCGCTTCCTGCAGCCTTTTTACATTATAACATAAAAAGAAGACTGCCCTGCAATATGGCAGGACAGTCTTTGTCTTTGATCTTTATAACGGGATCAGGCTCTTCCCATTCTCTTGTTGAACTTGTCAACACGTCCGCCTGTATCTACAAGCTTCTGCTTACCTGTGTAGAACGGATGGCACTTGGAGCAGATATCGACACGGAGATCTTCCTTAGTCGAAAGTGTCTCGAAAGTATTGCCACACGCACATCTTACCGTTACCAAGTTAGTCTTGGGATGGATGTCGCTTTTCATTTCACTTTCACCTCTTATCAAAGATATGACGCGTACCTTTGGCGGCACGTATGCCATACCGGATTTATAGTAACTTGGGTATATTACTTTATTTGCAGCGGTCTGTCAATCTTTATTTCATTTCTTTTTTCTCCTGTACCAGCGCCAGGAATACCTGAGATTGAGCTGATACATGATCTGCGATATAAAGCATCCCAGGATAAAGATAAATACGATCGACAGTATCGTCTGAATGAGCGGATTATTGACTACATCGAGGAAGAAATAAGGAACATACTTGCTCGCTATAGTTCCCGTTGCGATAAGATATATCACTACTATGGCATACAGGAGCACGAACAGGTTTCCCTGGATCTTCTGCCTGAGCCTGAGCTTCCCTATCGGAGAATCATTCACAGCGAAAGACATGAACGTAATGACGGGAATGATCAGATGCATCAGGAACATGTCATATCTCCACAGATGCATATGTTCGTCAAATACAGGCAGCTGCGAGAGCATGACCACGAGGAAGATCAGGCCTTCCGCGACCGCCGATGCGAACCTGATGTAATAGACCCATCTGTGAGTGACTTCGGTTAGCTTTGTCATCTCCATGATGTTGACTCCGGCACATATCAGGGAAAGTATCGCGGTAAAGATGGTACCGTCGATAGTCAGGTACCTGAATATGAGCACGCCCTCTTTGGAGATGATCAGATTGAGTATAACTGCGATGATGCCCAGAAGCGCGGTAATGGAACAGAGGATGATGTTGATCCTCTTTTTCGCTATGTAGCTCCTGTTAAACTCCCGCTCGAATCTCTCGAGCGCTTCATTATCCATCGCCCTTCACCTCTTCGGGCACACCTGCGGGAGCACCCTTATCCTTGCGCAGCAGCAACAGCGAAAAGATGGCTATCGTAAGTATCAGCCCCAGAATGAACCTGATGACCAGGTACAGGAACCATTTCCACTTCTCATCCAGTATAAGCCCGAGCGGGTTTATATATGAGGACAGAAAGTTCATCCTGTGTGTAACTCCGACTATCTTGTCCCCGACAAACACCTCGGTACTGAGTACCGAATTCAGATAGAATGTCGGGCAGTCAAGGATAACTATCCCGAGAGCCGCTGTCTTCCAGTCACGGAAATAGATGTTGCTGTATTCCGAGAATCCGATATAGATGCTGACGATGATGATCATCGCGTGATAGAGAAAATACTGCCATGCCCTGAAAGTCAGGAAATAATCGGACATAGTGTGGCAGTATTGCGTCTGCGAAGCAAGTACGACGCCGAGCGTTCCGCCGAGAAGTCCGCTGACATACATGAGCGACAGCAGGTTGTGCTTTATCTTTCCGTCCTGAAGGTACTGAACGATAAAGAGGAATATCAGGTAGAGCGAACACAGCTCCAGAGGGAGATGTTCATTCGGTAGATATGGAGTATAATCACCTGTCGGCACCCACGCAAGAGCTGTTTTCCCGCCTTCCGTGACGATAGCCTGATCCACCATCGGAACGATAGTCGTAAGAGACAGTACCTTGATGATCTCGGATACTATTCCTATACCGAGACTTACATTTATGACTGCCTTGATCGGAGGCTTCTTCTTCATGAGGACAGATATCCCCGTGAGTATCAGAAAGAAGCATATCCCTATCCATATCAGATGTCCGGGTGCAAACATTCCTTCCCTCCCCGAGGAACGATCCTCTGTGATTACTCCTGTTACTTATCTACCGAAAATGACTTTTTAGCAGACAAAACGAAAGAAGCGTTGCTCTGCGTCCTGCGCATATAGTTGATGACCGCTTCCGTCGCGGCGATCGTATCGACTTCGGCGATCGCCTTTCTGGTGAGCCATACAGCCTCGAGCTCCTCCTCGGACAACAGCAGATCCTCTCTTCTCGTACCGGACTTATCGACTGCGATCGCAGGGAATACACGCCTGTCGGCGAGCTTCCTGTCGAGAACGACTTCCATGTTACCGGTTCCCTTGAATTCCTCGAAGATGACTTCGTCCATTCTCGAACCCGTCTCGATGAGAGCCGTAGCGATGATCGTGAGCGATCCGCCGAATTCGATATTTCTGGCGGCACCGAAGAAGCGCTTCGGTCCGTAGAGAGATCCCGGATCAAGACCGCCTGACAGCGTCCTTCCGGTAGGATTGATCGTAAGGTTATATGCTCTTGCAAGTCTTGTCATCGAGTCGAGAAGGATGACGACATCCTGTCCCAGTTCAACGAGCCTCATTGCCCTCTCGAGAACGAGCTCCGTGACACGTACATGATTCTCGGGTCTCTTATCGAAAGTCGAATAAACGACCTCGCCCCTGATCGAACGCTGCATATCGGTAACTTCCTCAGGACGCTCATCGATAAGCAGAACGATGACCTTGCAGTCGGGATTATTAGCTGTTATGGAATTTGCGACCTTCTTGAGCAGGATCGTCTTACCTGCCTTAGGCGGAGAAACGATCATACCTCTCTGTCCTTTTCCGATAGGAGAGAAAAGATCGATTATCCTCGCGGAAAGATCTTCATTTCCCGTCTCAAGTGTCAGTCTCTGATCGGGATAGATCGCCGTAAGGGATTCGAACCTGGGCCTCTTCCTGATGATCTCAAAATCTGAATCCTCGGGGATCTCGATATCGTTTACTGCTAAGATCCTGCGAAGGGGTGCATACTTATCCTTGCCTCTGGGAGGTGCGACAAGACCCTTGATCTTATCTCCCCTTCTGAGTCCCATCCTCTTGATGAGCTGACCGGGTACATATGCATCATCTTCACCGGGAAGATAGTTGAACCTGTGGACAAATCCGCAGTATTCATTCTTACCGTCATTACCGCCGATCGAAAGGATGCCTTCGATCTCTTTATACTGGATCTCCGGAGCAGCCTGATCCTCGTTATTCGCGCCGCTTTCTCCCGAAGAAGCATCAGCTTCCTCATCGGTGATCTCTATCTGCTTCGTCTCCTGCTCGGGTCCGAAAGAGATCCTCCTCTTCTTCGAATTCTTCTTACCGGAAGGCTTGGCCTGCTCCGTTTCTGCAGGCTGTGAAACAGCATCGGCCGAAGGCTCTGTCTGAGCTTCGTCACCGGACTTCTTCTCCTCTTCCTTCACCTCAGCGGGAGCAGTCTCATCGGACTTCTTCTTCCTGCCTCTCTTCTTCGCAGGAGCTTCAGGTTTGGATTCCGCAACGGGCTCCTCAGCCTTTTCCGTTTCTTTCTCCTCAGGAGCCGGGGAAGCATCTTCAGTCTCAGTCCTCTTCTTCCTGCCTCGGGCGGGAGTCTTCTTCTTTCCCTCATCAGCAGAAGGAGCTTCCTCCTTCTTCTCTTCTGGTTCAGGAGATGATGTCTTATCTTCTGCCTTTTCCTTCTCTTCTTTCTTCGCGGACTTGCGTGTGCGGGAAGCGGCAGTCTTTTTACTCTTCGCGGGGGCTTTCTCCGGGGTCGTCATCTTAAGGACTTCATCAACTGATACTCCTGCGATGGAAGCAATAAGTTCTTCCTTGGTCTTCGTCGCAGCATCCTCGGCACTGAAGTCGCCGAACTGTACTGCGATAGCTTCAAGATCGCTCTTACTCTTGGCGATCAATTGGTCAAATTCTGACATAGATACCTCATATTGGATAATTTGAAAAAAGGTCAAATACTCTTGGGAATATCACACGTCTTCGTGTTGAAGGGATGATATCACGAAGGTATACGAATGTCAATTAAACGCGCGTATGTATATACAAAGAACCAGTTCATTTCGTGATCGTGATATACAAACCTTTAATATCGGATCATGAACCTCGAAAACGATTTCTTTCTACTAAACAATGTCTTCTTAGGGTTTAGTAGAAGGTCCGGCTCAAAACTTCTACTAAGGTTTAATAATAGCGAATATAGTAGAAGATCTGACCACTATTTTTCTACTAAAATGAAAAAGCAGCCGCTTTAATAGAAGATCCTCTGTGTTCTTCTACTAAATCAGAATAAGCGCAATTCCAGTAGAAGATTCAATCTGTTTTTTTCTACTAAAAAGTTATTATCGTGGTCTTAGTAGAAGACACGATTGCGGTCTTCTAACAAATCAGAATTACCAGGAATTCAGCAAATGATTCAGGTGCAGATATTCCATCGAGAAAAAAGTGCACCTCCGGACTTATATGCGGAATTCTGCCCTTACCTCAGGCATGAGGAATAAAAAAGGACTGTCTCGGGGATACACCTCGGACAGTCCATTATTCAATACATAGACAAGCTTAAATATTTATATCCTTCGATCAGTTTCCGTCGCCCAGAGCTGCGAACTTATCCATCATGTCGAGCGCCTTACCCGTTCCGATGGCAACACAGGATATAGGATCCTGGGCAATATAGACATCGATACCTATCTTTGTGGCGAGCATCCTGTCGAGACCGTAAAGGAGTGCTCCTCCTCCCGTCATAACGATACCTCTCTGAGAGATATCGGCCATGAGTTCCGGCGGTGTCTTCTCAAGAACTACGTGGACCGCCTCGAAGATCGATGAAACAGGCTCCTCGAGAGCTTCGAGCATCTCTGTGGACGATACTGTGACAGTAGCAGGAAGTCCCGTGATGAGATTTCTTCCGCGGACATCGAGAGTAAGCTCTTCATCTCTCGGATATGCGCATCCGATCTGGATCTTGAGCATCTCAGCCGTCTTCTCACCGATAAGTATATTGTGCTTACGCCTTACATGTCTGATGATGGCCTCATCGAACTTGTCTCCTGCAACCTTGAGGGATGCATCTACGACAGGCTCACACAGGGAGATAACGGAAATATCCGTCGTTCCTCCTCCGATATCTACGACCATGGAACCGCATGCTTTCGTGATATCGATACCTGCACCGATAGCTGCTGCGATAGGCTCCCTGATAAGGAAGACATCCTTGGCTCCCGCATGACGGCACGCATTCTCAACTGCCTGCTGCTCGACCGGTGTAATGACCGAGGGAACGCAGACGACGATAGTCGGCTTGAAGTATGTTGCACGGAGTCCGTTACATACTCTTCCGATAAACGCCTTCAGCATTACTTCTGTTGCCCTGAAATCAGAGATGACTCCTTCACGGAGCGGCCTTATTGCCTCAACAACACCCGGAGTCCTTCCGAGCATGAGGCTTGCGGCTTCACCTACTGCAAGTACTTTACCTGTCTTATTGTTTACTGCGACTACGGAAGGCTCCTTGAGTACAACACCTTTTCCGCGCACATAGATCAACACGCTGCTGGTACCGAGGTCGATACCGATCTCCATTCCTAAACCCATTTTCGTATACCTCTATATATAAGTAAGGCGCCGTCAGGCACCGATAATTCGTAAGAAATCATTCTAATTATACATTAATGCCTTTCAAAATCAATGCAGCAAATCCATGCGAAAATGTCATTATGATTGCAATGACAGTGTGTATTAACGACAAAAAACACGCAGAAAACGTCAGACGGCAGACTCTTTTCGGGAAGTTTTTAGCACTATAATGGCTTTATATTAATAATAAAGCGTGTTAAAATTGTCTGGTTCTAACTTTAAAAATCTATTTTAAGAGGTGACGATATGTCTTATTCAGTCGATATTGACCGCAAATGGCAGAAGAAGTGGGAAGAGACCGGACTTTACAAGTTCGATCCCGATAAGGACGGGGAGAAGCTCTACTGTCTCGAGATGTTCTCCTACCCTTCAGGCGCTAACCTTCACCTTGGTCACTGGTATAACTACTCACTGACAGATTCATGGTCGAGGATGAAGAGGATGCAGGGTTATAACGTATTCCATCCGATGGGATTCGATGCCTTCGGACTCCCTGCCGAGAACTATGCGATCAAGACGGGCATCCACCCTCAGGATTCGACGATGAAGAACATCGCCACCATGGAAAAGCAGCTCAAGGAGATGGGGGCTACTTTCGACTGGGATTATGAGATCGCAACATGCACTCCCGAATACTACAAGTGGAATCAGTGGCTCTTCATCAAGCTCTACGAGAAGGGTCTTGCATACAGGAAGAATGCACCCGTTAACTGGTGTCCCCAGTGTAAGACGGTTCTTGCCAACGAGCAGGTCGTGGACGGAAAGTGTGAGAGATGCGACAGTGAAGTCGTAAGGAAGAACATGACTCAGTGGTTCTTCAAGATCACCGAGTATGCTCAGGAGCTCCTTGACTGTCTGCCTGATCTCGACTGGCCCGAGAAGACAAAGAAGATCCAGACAAACTGGATCGGAAGGTCTGAAGGATCACAGGTCGCATTCACTGTCGAGAAGGACGGACAGATACTTAAGGACGACAGCGGAAACGACCTTAAGCTCGAGGTATTTACGACAAGAGCCGATACGTTCATGGGAGTTACATATGTCGTTGTCGCACCCGAGTCAGAGCTCTGCTCAAAGCTCACTACTGATGAATGCAGAGAGGCAGTCGAAGAATATAAGGTAATGACCTCGAAGGCATCCGATATCGACCGTATGTCCACAACAAGAGAGAAGACCGGTGTATTCACAGGTTCATATGCGATCCATCCCCTGAACGGAAGGAAGGTTCCGATCTGGGCAGCCGATTATGTTATCGCAGCATACGGAACAGGTGTCGTAATGGCAGTTCCGTCGCACGATGAGAGAGACTTCGAATTTGCTACCAAGTACGGTCTCGATATCATCAGAGTCGTACAGTCCGAGAAGGGCGTTGAGGACGAACTCCCCTACTGCGAGAAGAAGGGTTATCTCGTTAACTCCGGCGAGTTCGACGGCATGGAGATGCACGAAGCGATCGATGCTATCGTTGGCAAGCTCAATACGATGGGAATGGGAGAGAAAAAGGTCAACTACAGACTCCGTGACTGGCTCATCTCAAGACAGCGTTACTGGGGTACTCCTATCCCGATGATCCACTGTGAGAAGTGCGGGATCGTACCCGTTCCCGAGAAGGATCTTCCGGTCCTCCTTCCCTACGATGTCGAGTTCAATCCCGACGGAGAGAGTCCTCTTGCGAAGTGCGCCTCATTCATCAACTGCAAGTGCCCGAAATGCGGCGGCGATGCGAAGAGAGATCCCGATACTATGGATACCTTCGTGGATTCCTCATGGTATGAATTCCGTTATGTCGACAATAAGAATAACGATGCCATCTTCGATAAGGATAAGGTTAAAAAGCTCTGCCCTGTCGACAAGTATGTAGGCGGACCCGAGCATGCAGCAATGCACCTCCTCTATTCGAGATTCATCTGCAAGGCAATGCGCGATATGGGACTTGTCGATTTTGACGAGCCTTTCACGAGCCTTGTCCATCAGGGTATCATCCTCGGACCCGACGGCAACAGGATGAGTAAGTCCAGAGGAAATACGGTAGCACCTGACGAGTATGTAATGAAGTACGGTTCTGATGTATTCAGGACATATCTCGCATTCGGCTTTGCATATACCGAGGGCGGCCCCTGGAACGAAGACGGACTCCAGGCTATAGTCAAGTTCATCAGGCGTGTCGAGAAGCTCGCTGAGGACGCAGCTTCGATCGATAAGATTCCTTTCGACCGCGCTTCCCTCTCGAAGGAGGACAAGGATCTTGACTATGTACTCAACTACACGATCAAGAGCGCATCTGCAGATATCGACAGATTCCAGTTCAATACTTCCATTGCACGTATGATGGAGCTCATCAATGCGATCGGAAAGTATCAGCAGTCCGGAAATGTCAATGATGCAATGCTCAGGCATGCAGTCGAGACGCTCATACTCCTCCTCTCACCTTTCGCTCCTCATCTTGCGGAGGAACTCTGGTGTGAGAAGCTCGGAAACGGTTACTCAGTCTTCGATCAGAAGTGGCCTGTTTTCGATGAGAAGGCACTCGTAAAGGATGAGCTCGAACTTCCCGTTCAGATCAACGGAAAGCTCGCATTCAAGATCTATGTTCCCGTTGATTCCGATCAGGATGCAGTCGAAGCTGCAGTCAGGTCGGACGAGAGACTTCCTGAGGCTCTTGCCGGAAGGAACATCATGAAGTTCATCTATGTCAAGGGCAGGATCTGCAACGTAGTAGCTAAATAATGAGCAGGATAGAACAGATAAAGACTGGAACGGATAACTGCTATCTCGTATCCGAAGGGAAGAATGCCATACTGGTAGATACATGCAGCGCGGCGGGACTTGAGAAAGTCCTTGCCGCCTGCTCTTCATATGACATGAAACTGATAGTGATCACCCATCCACATTTTGATCACGCCGAGAATGCATATGAACTGTCTAAGAGACTGGGGATACCTGTTGCCATGAACAAAGCCGACATCGGGATCTTCGACAGCTACGATTCGCAGCCTCTTATCGCCCGCGGCATCGTAGGACGCGTCGTCCTCTGGCTTTCTTTAAAGGTACTCCGCAATACAAAGGTACGCCGTCCCGAAAACCTCATTTTCGTTAAGGAAGGCGACAGCCTCGAAGCGTACGGTATCGACGGACAAATCATAGAACTTCCGGGTCACACAAAGGGCTCGATAGGAGTCGTTATAGGAGATGGAGATGTCATCGTCGGAGATCAGATGGATAACTGGATAAGACCTTCCGAAGGCCATCTGTATGCCGATAAGAAAGATCTTGAGAACAGTATGGAAAAGCTCCGTTCCTTAGGAGAGCGCACCGCATACTACGGTCACGGAAAGCCCACAAAGATCAACACTTCTCGTTAATGATCCTGTGATCATGTGATAATAAAAGACAAAACAAAAGGATGCCCCGATATTATCGGAGCACCCGGGAGGAATATGATATGAAGTATTCCTTTTATGCTGATGTTCCTTTTTTGTTTTTGATGATGGATATGAGTGCCATTACTGCGCAGATGAGGCACCATCCCGCCCAGATGTTGAGGTCCTTGAAGCTTCCGGCATTTGAGAATCCCATGGCAGAGGCAAGGCCGAATATGATGATGAGTGCTATGTTTCCTCCCTTGCCTTCCTCCTTTCGCGTCGAAAGCGATACTATACCGCCCACGAGCATAAGGACTGCAAGGAATACGCCTGCACTTCCGCTCTTCTCGCCGTTCTCCGACAGAGCATTTCCGAGGCCTGCTGCGCATGACTGGAATGCGACAAAAAGGAAAAGGACGACAGATAAGATACCCGATACAAGTTTCCATGTCTTCATGATAAAAACTCCTCCTGTCTTTTATTTACAGGAGGAGCATAATACTTTTTAAGGCTCTTTTGGTATGCAGTGTGCAGACACCTTATTCAGCCGTCGGGTCTGTTACGTTACCGATGAACAGGGGAGTTCCGGACTCGGTGTCGACTATCGCATATACATAAGGTCTGTCAAGGTTAACATACTTGTACTCGGGTTCTTCCATAGCTGCTGCCCCATCAAGAGTTACGACCGTAACTGCAGCTGCACGTGTTCCGTTCTCATTGACATCGATATATGTCTTGTGGATAACCTTGGAGATGTATGCATTGTAATCTTCAGAACTGATGATCTTGGTGAAATCGGCGTTATCCATATCGAAAGCGTCTTCCATGCCCATGCTCTTGAGAACATCGTTGAGCGTGATCTCATACTTTGACTCGAACTTGGGCATTGAAGTCATAACTTCATACTCATATGTTCCTGATTCCCAGAAAGCCATATACTGCTCAGCCGTGAGAAGATTCGAGAACTCTTCGATCGACAAGGTCTCATCCTTGGGAAGGATTCCGACGAATGCATATCTTCCGCCCTCATAAGGCTTCATGAAACCCGTAGCGATATCATTTTCGAAGTAATAATCCTCAACGGAATTGAGCATCGATACATCGACCGTTCCGCCGTCAGCCGTCGTGAACTTTCCTTCCTCGACCTGGTATTCTTCATATGCATCCTTCCATGCAGCCTCAAATGCGATCGCATTGACGATGACCATGATGTTGGAAGGCTCAAGGTCATTAATGGCCTTTTTGATCATTCCGTTGGTATTCTCATTTATCCAGTCATTGATGATCTCTACTGATTCCTCGTCTTCAAAATCAAGAGCCGTAGCATTGGCATTGAACTTATCCTTAACATACTCGAGGTAGGACCCGAATACCTGTGAGCAGAATGCCTGATTGAGCCACAGCGAATTGGCACATGAAAGGTCTATGCCCTCTGCCTCATTGAGATACTTATTGTAGTCCGAAGCAAACTTCATGAATTCATCGGGATCGATGCCGGGAGCCATAGTATTTACCATCTGCTCGAAAGTCTCTCCGTCGGCACCTGCAGCTGCTACGGAAAGAGCCATCATAACCGATGCCGGCGAGACCATTACATTCTCTCCTTCGCCTGCGGAAGTACACTTGGAATAAAGGTTCATAACGAACTGAAGATATGCCTGATCGACCTTCTCGGGTTCGTAGCTTACATTCTCATACTTGCTGTAATCAAATCCGCCTTCGACGACCTCCATCGCAGATGCCTTGGGTTCGTCTGTCTTTTCCTTATCACTCTTATCTTTCGAGCATCCGCATACCATAGAAGCGCCCATTGATGCCGTCAATAAAATAGATACTGTTTTCTTAAGATTCTTCATTTGAACTTACCTCCGTTTTCGTCGTTCATACTATAACTCGTCAAAAAAATGGAAGGGTTGCATGATCATTCTTTCGAAATGGAATAAGACACGACTATATATTCTCCTGAACCCAGTGTATACCTTCGTCTCGAGCCGGGAGTGACCTTCTCCGTGAGCAGCGTTCCGTCGGATGAATACCTCCTGATGCTGACATAATCAGCTTCAAGCTCACCCTTCTCTATAACGAACTGCTTCTGATCCTTTGAGGGATTTGCTATCGTCAGATAGACCGTACCGTCTTTGAGAACGCATCCCGTGTAACATGAATTACTGAAGTTCTCGGCTTTCTCGGATGAGCCGTTGTCGAGAGGATCCAGGATATCGACATATTTATTCTGTCCTCCGGAGGAAGGCGCTAACGTTCCCATGACACGGAGCGCGGTCATCGTATCGGCAGCAGCTTTCCTCCTGCTCTTCTCGGACTGGTAATCGAACGATCCGCAGAAGACATTATCCGACTGTGAATCCACGGGACGTGTCGATACGTCTATATCTTTCATTATCATTCCTATATAGGATCTGTTTCCGTTCAGGAGGAGAGACGCATAAGATGCACCGTCGAGAGGATATTCCGTGATGTCCCCCTCTGCCCTCGAAAGGCTCGAGATATATTCTCCTCCGTCTGTGTTCCTTCCCTTGAACCTCGGAGCGAGCGAGGCATACTCGTTATACAGATCGAAAGCAAACCTGTTAAACTCGGCATATCTTAATCCCTCATCATCGGCTCCGTTCCTCGGATCCGGATCATATGTCAGAGGACATGCATGGAAATCGGCATCGGATCTGACTGTACCGGAATCGTAATTCATTCCGTCGAGGAATACTATATTGTCCTTGAGGTCACTGTAATAAGGCGACTGCGAAAAGAGCTTCGTAACGTATGATACATATGCTCCTCTCTGCATATCAGATAAGAACACTCCGTCATCATCGCGGATCTCTATATAGAATCTGTCAAAACGGTCATTCCATGCAAAGGCGGAACCGTTGTCGGCCCTGAGCCTTCCGAGCTCGGACGAAGCAGGACCGCAAAGATATGTAAGCATATCATCGATCGTTTTCTGGTCAGCATACGGACCGATAACGAGCCACGGGACAGAAGATGCTTCATCCGTAAGACGCAGCGCACTCTCGAGGGAACCTGCACCGGTACCGTAGAATGCTGTCCTGTTGAAACCGTCACTTCCTATATTAAGGTTATTGAGCCTGATGACTCCGGGAGATGCCGTCTTTATGCCTTCGATGAAGCTCTCCGGCATCGTATCTGTATCATACTTCTCTTCACCCAGGAAGATATCGTCTATATAGACACTGCCCTCTCCTTCGAAAGATATATTCAGATAGATATTCTCGCTCCTTCTGAGCTTTCCTTCCGTGACGGCAAAGACAGTAGAATATTCATTAAAGCTTCCCGGGACATCATCAAGGACCATTCCTTCATTGCCGAAGTATCCCTTATCACCGGAAAGCCAGACCCTGACCCTTCCGTCCTTAATGTTCTTCTGCATTATCCTTGCGCTCAGTCTGTAGAAGGTATTCTCGACAAAATTGTCAGTGGCATATCCTTCGAGCTTGATCGACGCAGCATGCATTCCCTGGCTGTATCCTCTTACCGCAGTGCTGCAGATACCGCTTCCGTAGTTTCCATAATCCAGCATCACTTCGGTATTCTCACCGTTAACGACCCAGATGCCCTGACCGTTTCCGCATTCAGGTTCTCTGAAGATCAGAAGGTCACCGTTTGTGACCGCTTCAGATGCGATCGGGTTGTCCACCTCGATCTCTGAATATACGCTCGTCTGATAGAGTATTCCCCTTCCCATCGCATAGATCTTCTCATCAGTACCGATGCAGAGTATGTTGTCTATATTCGAGTCGGCCTTGAGCCTGCTTATCTCAGACTTTCCCGTTATGATCATGTCACCTGTATCTGTAAGGAAATAAACGCTTCCGTCAGGGGACATCTCCATGTCGGATATTTCCGATATCCCGGATACCATCGAGCATGAGACTGAAGGGACATTCCCGTCTTCATCATCAAATGATACGGTCACGACGGCTCCGGACTCCTTGAGGAGCGCAAATCCCGATCCACAGGAATCACCTGCGATAAAACCGCCTTCACCCGCTTCCTCCGGCATATCCAGCTCAGAGAATATGATGCCGTTCATCGAAAAGAAAGCTCTTCCGTTCCTGTCCGCTATAACGATCCAGCTGTCGCCCGTCAGCATCACGGGATCCTTCCTGTTGAAGACGAGCGGATTAGGCTCGTCGGAATTTGCAAGGACAGTCCTGAGACTGCCGTCCTCATAACGTATAACGGCATTGCCGGATGCTATCGCAAGATCCTCTGCCTTTGCATCATTATAGGACCCCTGAAGATAGAGTCCGAAGAACGATCCGTCTGTCGAACAGTATATCCTTCCGTCATCTGTCAGGGCGTAGACTGCATCATCCGACAGACAGATATCGGTAAAACGTCCGTCCTCTCTCAGGATCGTGCGGTTTCCCGTAATATCGAGGACGATCTTTCCCGACTTTGTAAGTCCTGCAAATGTATGATCGGACAGTACCGACTTCACGATCGGGTCTGAAAACCATATTCCGTTCGTGTCTTCGATCTCGGACAGCGTTCCGAATCCCAGACGTCCTTCCGATACTGTCGTTCCTGAATATCTGAGCGTCATGACTCCGTCATTATCCATAGCGAGTATCTTCAGGGAACTGCCCTCCGAAGGTATGCTTCCCGTCGAAAGGGCGCTTCTCTCAAGATAGACAGAATGTCCCGAAGCACCGGTAACCGTGATATGGGAATAATCATCAAAGCTCTCAAAGGACGGATTAACTATCCTGTTTACACCAGGGATACTGTCGAGATTGATGCCGATCACGGAGGAATTCTCACCTGTAGTCTCTGAAGACAGCCTGATCCTGACGAGCTCCGTTCTCTCACTGAAGATGCCGAGATAAAGGAGGATCGCCGCGGAGACCCCCAGAACAAAAGCGACGATCGCAAACATGCTCACGATCCTTCGCTTGTGGAGATTACCGAACCTGAACCTGTCGAACTTATTCATATTCCGGTACAGTATTCCCTTCTTTTGCTTTTTCCGCTTTCAGCTTCCTGTTGTGATACAGATAAAAGACAACTATAGCCGAGATCGGGATACAGAGCAGTTCCAGTTTATAGAGCGGCGAATAGAATCTCGCATAGACCATCTCATCCAGTCCGATAAGATCGCTCGTAAGGAATGACCCTAGAGCTCCTCCGAGAAGATTAAAGGTCAGATGGACGACATATGAACACCAAATGGAAGAAGTCAGATAATAGACAGTTCCGAGCACGATGCCGCAGATAAATGCATATGAGATATGTATCTGGAGTGTCCCGTCAGAAAGGAAATCCACGATGAGTATCGTAATGAATGCTATGAACATGATCACCGTAATGACCATATTCACGATGCCGTAAGTCTTCTGTGACACTTTGAGGAGCGCCAGCACTACTTCGGTCAACAGTATCAGGATAAATGCACATCCCGTAAGTATGAGCGTATATACCGACAGTCCGTGCGAAAAGCCGAATACCATTGCCGACAGCATGCATGCGGACCAAGGATGGATCACCTTCTCGAGCTGCCCCATGACTCCCGCCCTGAATATGAATTCCTCTACGAGCGGGACCGTAAGGAATGACGAGAGGAACTCCAGGACGATATCAAACCCGGGCCTGGGGATAGTGCTGCTCCTGTTCATGGTCTCGCTGTACTGATCTATCGAATCCGAGACAGCGGTATTCATCTCGCCTATCTTCGTGAGCACTACCATAAAGACAGTAACGAATCCGAGAAGTCCCAGAGCGATCACCACGCTCGAAAAGACTTCTCCTCCCTGGGGCTTTGAAAGCATTACCGGCTTCGAGTCTCCCAGATACTTGAAGAACCTGAACAGTATCAGGATAACGGGGAAGCATATTGCCGTATACAGCATCGTAGCGGATCCCTCATATGTATAGGTATTGATGCCCGCCGATCTCATTCCGAGTATCACGCAGATCTCCGATACGATAAGAACCGCAAATGCAGCCAGCGCTTTCATAAAAGCGCTGATAAACAGGATAAACCTTGATGACGGCATATTGCCGTCTTCCATCATCTCATCATCCATCGAAAGTGCCCCTTACCACTCCGGAACGCCTGTCCCTGTCCGGTGTCGCGGAATTATAATATCTTCTCATGAAATATGAGAAGGCGATCTCAAGCTCGTCCTTATCCTTGATGGAATAGAACAGCTGATCGCCTTTCTCCGAGAACTCCGTCCTCATGATGACGAGCTCGGGCTTCTTATGATTGCCGTCGTCAGGAACGTAATTATACATTACGATATATTCCTTCTTGGCATATGAGAAATTGTCAACGACAGACAGGAATAACTCACGGCCGGAAGTGACATCCCTTATTACCATAAGTTCGTCCTTGACCTTGAGCTTCTCGGATACTGTCTGTTTCTCGGCCTTCCTGCCTGAACTGAAAGGATTATTCTTCTGATTCGTCTTCATCTTCGAGGCTTTCCTCGCAGAGTTCATCGTAATAATCGTAGATAGCGTCTTCCTCGGCCTCGTCGAGCGACTGGAGCATATACTCTCCGTTCTCGTCCTCGATCTCCTCCATGATCATCATCTCTGTCTCCTCCTCGGGAGTATCGGTCGTGATGAGCACGCAGAAGCTCCTGTCCTCATAATCAAATCCGTCAACGAGAGCAAGCTCCATCACTTCTCCCGTCTCTTCGTCTATAAGCTTAACGATGTTGTCATTCATATTCTCATCCATTGTTCTGTCTCTCCTTTGAAGATCATTCGGGGAGATAAACCCCTGACCTTTCTATTGTAGCATATCCGGTGCCATTTATCTCATGCGTTCGAGATACTCGCGGACTATTATCTCGGCCGCCACCTGATCTATTATCGCCTTCTGCTTCTTTGCCTTCATGTTCGTATCGTGGAGCATCCTCGAAGCGATGACCGTCGTATACCTCTCATCCCTGTAGACAGGTTCGATGCCTGTAAGCTCCGCCAGCTTCGCACCGAAAGCATTCGCCTTCACTTCGGTCTCAGACATAGTCCCGTCAGTCCTTCTGGGCTTTCCGAGGACGATGACGCTGACATTCTTCTCATTAACTATCTGTGCTATCCTCTCGAGCGGCCCCGTATCGTCATTGCCGTTCCAGTTGACGGTCTCGAATCCGGATGCCGTGATCCAGAGTTCGTCCGAGAGCGCGACACCGATATGCCTCGTCCCGAAATCTATACCCATTACGCGTCCTTTTCCCATATCATTCTCCTTACCAAAACAAAAGCGGCAACAGTTCCCTGCGCCGCCTGTGATCATCATCCGTCAGGTCATCAGAGCTTCGAGCAGTATTCCGAGATTATGACCTCGAGCAGTTCGTCACGGTCTATCCTCTTGATAACGCCCCTCGCGCCCTTATAGTTCGTGATATATGTAGGATCACCGGAGATAAAATAGCCTACGAGCTGGTTTATCGGATTGTAACCCTTCTCCTTGAGAGCTCCGAGAACATATGTCATTAGTTCCCGGACATTCGCGGACTTATCTGACGAGAAATTGAACCTTGTCGTCTGAGAATCCATAACATATCTCCCTTCTCATTTATCATATGCGTTAATTCTACCACAGAAGATTCCCGTTATGGGTTGTAATTATTAAAAATTTATGAATTCTTTATCTTTTCCCTAAGAAACGCGACTGAAGGACCGTGCCGTCGCATTCCGTGATCTCTGCAGATACTATGTCACCGCGTTCCACGGAAACGTCAGACGGGCACTTCACCCTGATCCTTACATACTCGGGTATATAGCCTTCTACAGTCTTTTCCCCATCCTCGAAAATGACCTTCTCGGCAAGCACCTCACGTGTCTTACCGGTAAAGGAAGCCGCATGTTCTCTTTCTGCCGCGGACGAGACCTCCGTGAGGACCGCGACTCTTTTTTTCGCAGTTCCTGCAGGAAGCTGCTCCATCTGAGCCGCTCTTGTCCCTTCCCTTACCGAATAAGGGAAGACATGTATCCTGTTTATCCCGGCTTTGCCGACAAACTTTACGGTCTCATCGAATTCAGCGTCTGTCTCACCGGGGAATCCGCAGATGATATCTGTTGTCAGTGTCATCGAAGGGAAAGCCTCACGGAGAAGCGCGACCCTTTCCAGATACTGCCTTGTGTCATATTTCCTGTTCATCCTCTTGAGGACCGTATCGCTCCCGCTCTGAAGCGACAGATGAAAGTGCGGACAAAGGCCCTTCAGGTCCCTGAGAGAATCGATAAATGACGGCGTCATCGACATCGGCTCCAGCGAGCCGAGCCTTATCCTCTCTATACCTTCCGTACCGGATATCATCTTCAGCACTTCGTAAAGAGCCGTTATATCCTCTCCCCTGTCCTTTCCGTATGAACAGAGGTGTATACCCGAGACGCTTATCTCCCTGAAGCCTTTCGATGCGAGGAATGAAACTTCCTCCTTAATGCTCTCAAAGCTCCTCGAAGCAACACGCCCTCTTGCGAAAGGGATGATGCAGTATGAACAGAAGGCATCGCATCCGTCTTCGATCTTTATGAATGCTCTTGTCCCCTCGGGTGACAGGACCGTTCCGAAATCATGATAGACATCGCTCTTCGTGACCTCGGGTCTTGTCGTCGGGAACGCCCTCTCGCGTGACTCCTGCAACGCAGCGGAAGAGAGAAACTCCTCCGTCTTATCGACGATAAGGTTCTTGTCGCGTGTTCCGAGCACGACATCGGCTTCAACTACGCCTTCAGTCATCTCGGTCGCGCATCCCATGGCAACGATGACGGCATCCGGCCTGATCCTTGCCATCTTGCGGAGGTGCTGTCTCGATTTCCTGTCAGCCTCACCGGTTACGGTACATGTATTCACGACGATGATATCCGCATCTTCAGGATCATCAGCCGACTCGTATCCTCTCCTTAAAAAAAGCTCGCGTGCCGCATCAGTCTCGTACTGATTGACGCGGCACCCGAGTGTGTAAAAATATACCTTCATGAATTGAAAGAGCCTTATGCCCTTACCTTGATATGGACTTCACGGAGCTGCTGCTCGGTAACTTCGCCGGGCGCGCCGCAGAGAAGATCCTGTGCATTTCCGTTCATCGGGAATGCGATTACCTCACGGATGGACTCCTCGCCACGAAGGAGCATTATCATCCTGTCGACGCCGGGAGCCATTCCCGCATGAGGAGGTGCACCGAACTGGAATGCAGTATAGAGAGCACCGAACTTCGTCTTAAGATCATCTTCGGAATATCCTGCGATCTCGAAAGCCTTCTTCATGATGTCGAGGTCGTGGTTACGTACGGCACCCGATGAGAGCTCAACACCGTTGCAGACGATATCGTACTGATAAGCAAGGATCTCGTCAGGCTTCTTATTCTCGAGCGCATCAAGTCCGCCCTGAGGCATCGAGAAGGGATTATGTGTAAAGATGTAGCTCTTCGTTTCCTTGTCATATTCATACATCGGGAAATCGTTGATGTAGCAGAAGCGGAAAGCATTCTTTTCGATGAGATCGAGACGGGCACCGAGCTCATTCCTGATCTGTCCCGCAAAGGAATTGGCGCGAGCTTCCGTATCGGCGATAAAGAAGATCGTGTCGCCGGCAGTAAGTCCTGCGAGATCCTTTATCTCCGTCTTCATGTCGTCGGGGATGAACTTATCGATAGGTCCCTTGTATGTCATATCCTCGAGCACCTCGAGATAACCGAGACCGCCCATGCCGATCTCCTGGGCAAACTTGAGCATCTTCTCGTGCTGGCCCTTGCTGAGCTTTGCATGGACATTGATAGCCCTTACCGTCTTGTCGTGGAAAGGCTTGAACGAGCATCTCGAAAAGAACTCGGATACGTCGATGATCCTCAGGGGATTTCTGAGATCGGGCTTGTCCGTACCGAACTCGAGCATTGCCTGCTTATAAGAGATGACAGGATAAGGTGCACTTGTTACAGAAGCGCCCTCGGGTGCGAACTTCTCGAATGTTGCCGTGAGGATCTCCTCTCCTGCACGGAAAACGTCCTCCTGAGTCGCGAAGCCCATCTCGAAATCGAGCTGATAGAACTCTCCCGGAGACCTGTCTGCTCTTGCATCCTCATCCCTGAAGCAGGGAGCGATCTGGAAATACTTATCGAATCCCGATACCATCAGGAGCTGCTTGAACTGCTGGGGTGCCTGGGGAAGAGCATAGAACTTGCCCTTGAACTTTCTCGAAGGAACGATATAGTCTCTTGCACCCTCGGGTGAAGAGGATGTGAGGATAGGTGTCTGGATTTCGAGGAAGCCCATATCCGTCATCTTCTGGCGGAGGAAAGAGATGACCTTCGAACGGAAGACGATCGAATCCTTGACCTTCTTGTTACGCAGATCGAGGTAACGGTACTTGAGTCTTACGTCCTCCCTGATCTCCTTAGATGTCATTATCTCAAAAGGGAGCTGGCTCCTGACCTTGCCGAGCACTTCGACCTTCTTGCAGTCGAGCTCGATCGTACCTGTCGCGATCTTGGGATTATATGTCTCCTCATCCCTGTGCTCGATGGGACCCTCAACAGAGATGCAGTCCTCCTTGACGAGACCGTTCAGAAGATCCGTATCCCTCATAACGACCTGGAGCACGCCGTACATGTCACGCAGATCGATGAAGGATACACCGCCGTGATCCCTGATATTCTCGATCCATCCGCATGCCCTGATGCTCGATCCGACATCCTTCTCGGATATCTCGCCGATATTCTTATCGCGATAGATGTTTGCCATTGTCATTTCCTCCTTAAAACAAAAAATCCGTCCGAACGTTCCTAACGTTCAGGACGAACTTACAAGTCCGCGGTACCACCTGATTTACTGCCTGATGCAGTCAGCTCTGGATCCTTTATCGCAGGATTTACGGCTCACCTACTTATCATCTTCGATGTGTTCGGATCGCTGCTGGTAAAGTGTTATTCGCTCCAGTTCATTCCGCCCGTGTTCTCAGCCGCTGCCACAGACTCTCTGTAATGCGATAAGAGGAGTTACTTCTCTTCGTCATAGCGTCGAAAAGGATATTATAACAATCCTTCGGGGTTGTCAAACTCTTATTTTTATTATTTAATCATAATGTTCCCGCACCCTTTGCACAGTCCGGGAACATATATCTTTTTGACAGAGGCATCACAGATGAAAAAACTCGGATTCGTAACCCCCTGGTACGGCGATAAGATACCCGGCGGAGCAGAGGCAGAGCTCAGAGGACTCGCGAAGCATCTATATGCTGCGGGAGTGGACCTCGAGATACTTACGACATGCGTAGAATGCTTTACGAGCGACTGGAGCGTCAATTTCCATAAGGAGGGGCTGACCGAGGAAGGCGGTCTCAAGGTAAGACGTTTTAAGGCCAGGAAAAGGGACACTGCCGCTTTCGATGCCGTCAATTACAAGTTCATAAACAATATCCCCGTGTCGCGCGAAGAAGAGGAGATCTTCATGCGCGAGATGGTAAACAGTCCTGATCTTTATGAATACATGAAGCAGAATCAGGACGACTATTCACTCTTCGTCTATATCCCCTATATGTTCGGAACGACTTATTACGGCATACTCGCATGCCCGGATAAGTCTGTCATGATCCCCTGCCTTCACGAGGAGGCATATGCCCACATGCAGCTCTTTAAGGAGGCTTTCCCTAAGATCCGCGGTTCTATCTATCTTGCTCAGAGCGAGAAGGCACTCGCCGAAAGGCTCTACGGCCTCGAGAACGTCAAGGGTGCCGCACTTGGCGCCGGAGTCGACACGGACTTCGATCCCGATGCTGATCGTTTCAGGCAGAAGTTCGGGATAAAGGATGATTTCATCCTCTATGCCGGCCGTAAGGATGAAGGAAAGAATATCTATCTTCTCCTGAACTATTTCAGGGAATACCGCCTCAGACATAAGGACTCTTCCCTCAAGCTCGTGCTGATGGGCGGCGGAGACGTGAAGATACAGGATGATATAAAGAGCGAAGTGATCGATCTCGGCTTCGTAGACAGACAGGACAAATATGACGGCTGTGCCGCAGCTCTGACACTGTGCCAGCCTTCGGTCCACGAGAGCTTTTCGATAGTCATTATGGAAAGCTGGCTCTGCGGAAGGCCTGTCCTCGTTCACGGAGGATGCGATGTAACGAAGAGCTTTGCAGTTACTTCCAACTCCGGCCTTTACTTTAATGATTATTTTGAATTCGAGGGATGCATCGATTTCTATAAGGACAATCCCGATACGGCTTCAGAAATGGGCAGGACAGGACGCGAATTCGTATTGTCTAATTTCACCTGGGATGTTATAGTCGACAGATACACAAAGTTCTTCGAAGAACTTGCCGGGGAGGAAAAGTAATGACATATCTCGAGATAAAGCTCCTGAGCATCAACGACGTAAAGGAATTCGTAACGATGGCGACGCTCTGCCCTTTCGATACCGATCTTATCTCAGGAAGATATACGGTCGACGCGAAGAGCATAATGGGCATCTTCAGCATAGTTCCTTCCGAATCCTTAAAACTCGCGATCTACGCAGAGCCGGAAGAGTGCGCGGATTTTACTGCTGCCGTCCTCGGGAAGTTCGGAGTCTGATCGTCCTTTAAAGGAAGATCCTCTCAGCGTCTCTTTCCCCTGCTCTTTTTAAGCCTGGCGAGCTTGCGCCTTCCGGGCATGCTCTCCTTTTTGGACTTGGACGAGAGTTCCTTCAGCCTGAATGCATCTTCTTCAAAGTCATCTTCAAAGGCAAGGTCGATCCTGTTGAGTTCCGTATCCACAGCCGCGACTATCACGCCTGCGCTCATACCGATAGTGAGCTTTTTGCCGCTCCTTGATCCTATCGCCCTGTATGCTCTCTCATCAAAGACATAGTGGTCTCTCATCGTCCTGAAGGGAACGAATCCCTCCACGGAATTCGGCAGTCTTACAAAGCACCCGGAAGCGATTATCGATACTATCGTTCCGGGGTAATGCTCCCCTAACCTTTCCTTCATATATTCGCATGCCTTGATATCGACTGATACCCTCTCGGCATCGACTGAATTCTGCTCCATCTCGGAACTGTGGTCAGCGACTCCTGATACACGCGCCAGGAAGTGCTTCCTCATGTCCTCTTTATGAAGGAAGCTCTTGATTATCCTGTGTATATAAAGATCGGGATATCTTCTGATAGGGCTCGTGAAATGGCAGTAGAACTTAGATGCCAGACCGAAATGGCCGAGGTTCTCCGATGCATATCTTGCCTTCGCCATCGATCTTAAGAGCAGGCTGTCGAGCATGGGCCTTGCTTCATCGTCCTTAACGGTATCCATATATGACGCAACGGCAAGAGGGGTTATCTTTCCTGACAGCCTTCCCTGCGCACCGAAAGTCTTGGCTACGTGGCAGAACCTTGCGATCTTTATCTGGTCGGGATCCTCATGCACCCTGTAGACGAACGGATAGTTCATCCTTGCGAACTTCTCGGCAACATATTCATTGGCACATATCATGAACTGCTCGATTATGCCGTGACAGAAATTGATCGGATAGGGCATGATGTCTTTGACAGTACCGTCATCATTAAGGATGACCTTTGTCTCGGGCAGATCGAAAGTGAGCGCTCCCTTGCCGCTCCTCATCCTCTTTATTATCTCTGCTAAGGTCTTCATCTCACGGAGCATAGGAACTATATCTCCGTATTTTTCCTTGTCACCTTCCTGCGGCTCGGTGAGGATCCTGAAGCACTCATTATAGCTCATCCTCATGTCGCTCCTGATGACGCTCTCATAGATACTGCCGTCGTATGTATGGCCGTCACGGTCAACATACATCTCCGCCGTCATAGTGAGCCTGTCGACTTCGGGGTTAAGACTGCAGAGACCGTTTGAAAGCTTTGGCGGGAGCATCGGTATGACACGGTCAACGAGGTAGACAGATGTTCCCCTCTGCATCGCTTCGCTGTCGAGCGAAGTATTCTCCCTGACATAATGGGATACGTCCGCTATATGGACAAAGAGCCTGTAATTACCGTCATCTGTCCTCTCTAGCGAAATGGCGTCATCGAGATCCTTGGCCTCCTCACCGTCTATCGTGATGGTAAGAAGATCCCGAAGATCCTTTCTTCCGCCTCTGATTTCCTTTTCGATGGTCTCGGGATCGGGCGTGACCGGAAGTGGCATCACCTCATCCATTACTTCAACGGGAAACTCCCTGGACAGACCGAACTGTCTCAGGACAGCGAGCATCCTCGAATCGTTGCTGCCGGGGTCACCGAGGACCTCTATTATCCTTCCCCTGAAATCACGTTCAGTATTTCCTGGATTTAAGATCTCACACACGACCGTCATCTTAAAGGGCGCACCGTTAAGATTATTCCTGTCTATCCTTATATTGCCGAGATTTGTATCCTTAAATGCGGGATCGGGGATGACCAGGCCGTTCTCTCCGTTTTCGATCAGGGTGCCTATGACCCTGTTCTTCACCTGAAGCGGACCCTTCGGAGCTATATCTTCAAAGGTCCTGGGCTCATCCGAAGCCGTAAACGACATCGCGCCGTTCCTCGCCTGCTGTCTTAATCTCATATTCTCAGAAGATCTGCTCATGTGCGTAACGTCTCCCGTCAATGATCTATACAGTCATTATATACAATGTGCGTTCAATAATAAAACATGATCTGACCGGCATAAAAAAAGAGGCTGTCACCGACAGCCTCTTGTTGATCGATTGACCGCGGTCAGATCACATACCTCTTGATATGAGGATATAGAGGATGACCGAGCATACTGCGAAGAGTACTGCAACGAGCTTTGTAGCGCTCTTGAGTCTCTCCTCAAGGGATCTGCCCTTCGTTCTGCTGTAATATGAATCGTTCGTGGATGCACCGCCGACGATACCCATACCTCTGTCATTTCCCTCCTGAGCCAGGAAAAGGATTATCATCGTTACTGCCAATATGATAACGACTACTGTGAGGACGATCGAAGGGAAGCTCATCTTCGCCTTTGATACTGTCTCTGCAACTGCTGCAGCCGTCTCTGTTGCTTCATCGAGCAATAATGCCGGATTGATCATATGTGCCACTCCTTCATACGGATGTCTTTTTTAACCGTTAAATAATATCACATGCCCTTTGAGTATGCAAACGCTATTTTTCCGACCTTTTCTGCGTATATATCAAAAAGGGGACTGCCTTTATGCTGCAGCCCCCTTCTGTTTTCAGATGATCGTCATCATTATCACTCTTTTGACTTCAGTGCTTTGTGGATCTCGCTTGCGGCGAAGGGGATCAGCGCGAGCGGGATGATCACGAGCCATGCCGTAGCAGACAGAGCGATGTTGTCGAAGATGGAATTGACTCCCGGGATGTAGATGACTGCCAGCAGCATTACGAGCGACAGACCTACAGCGGCATTCATCATCTTATTGGTGAACAGTCCGAGCTTGAATACGGATACTCTCTCGGATCTTGCGGCAAATGCCCTCAGGAGCTCGGCGAGAATGAGCGTCGCGAAAGCAACCGTTCTTGCTCCGTCAAGCGCTTCCTTGCCGGAAGGCAGGTCAAAGAAGAAACTGCTCTTCGATGTGAGCGATACGAGGAATGCTGTACCAACTGCCGCGAAGATCGCGAATGCCTGGATAAAGACGCTTATGAGCATCGGCCTGTTGATGATGGGCTCTCCCTTGGGCCTCGGCGGCATCTTCATTATGCCGGGCTCGCCTGCTTCCCTTCCGAGCGCAAGTGCGGGGAAGGAATCCGTTACGAGGTTGAGCCACAGCAGCTGGATGGCTGTGAGAGGAGCCGCGATACCCGGGATGATCGAATTAGGGATAAGGGACAGGAGGAAGATAACGAGTATCTCTCCGACGTTACAAGACAGGAGGAAGGATACGAACTTCCTTATGTTGGAATAGATGACCCTGCCCTGCTCAACTGCCTTTACGATCGTGGCGAAGTTATCGTCCATGAGGATCATGTCGGCGGAATTCTTGGCAACATCCGTTCCGGTGATGCCCATCGCGACACCGATATCTGCCGCCTTCAGTGCAGGTGCATCGTTGACTCCGTCACCCGTCATGGATGCAATATGGTTATTGCTCTTGAGAGCTGTTACTATCTTGACCTTATGTTCGGGCGAGACTCTTGCATAGACATTTGTCGTCTCGCATGCGACCCTCAGGTCTTCGTCCGTCATCTTGTCGAGTTCTGAACCCGAGAGAGCACCGGCGTTGCCGTCCATCATTTCGAGGTTGTTCGCGATCGCGACTGCCGAATCCTTGAAGTCACCCGTGATCATGACGGTCCTTATTCCGGCTTCCTTACATACGGCGATCGCTGCCTTTGCCTCTTCCCTCGCGGGATCGATCATTCCGATAAGGCCGAGGAAGACGAGATCCTTCTCATGCGAGAAGTCAGGCTCGACATCCGTATCGTGGATCCTGTATCCGAAAGCCAGCACTCTGATGGCCTGGCATGCGAAATCATGATTCTGCTTCTGTATCCTGTCAAGATACTCGGGAGTCATTGGATGCTCACCGTCAGCATCGGCATAGTATGCACATCTGGAGAAGACGATATCAGGAGCACCCTTCGTATATGAAACAAGCTTCCCTTCTTCTATTCCCGTGTGATATGTCGTCATCATCTTCCTGTCCGAATCGAAAGGAAGCTCCTTCACTCTCGGGAACTGCGACATTGCATCCTCTCTGGTCAGGCTGCACTTGGAACCGAGAGTCGTGAGGGATCCTTCAGTAGGATCTCCGATACAGGAATATGAACCGTCCGTCTCCTTGACGATGGCAGCATCATTACAGAGTACTGCCGCCCTTACAAGGCTCTGCATTACGCCCTTGGGCTCATAGACCTTTCCGTCAGGTCCCAGCATCCTTCCTTCGGGAGCATATCCGTTGCCCTCGACATCATATACATGGAGTCCGTCATAGCAGACCTTGACTGTCATCTGATTCTGGGTAAGTGTTCCCGTCTTATCCGAGCAGATAACGTCTACACATCCGAGCGTCTCTACGGCCAGAAGCCTCTTAACGATAGCATTGTTCTGGGCCATCTTTGTCATGCCGATCGAAAGCACGATCGTAACGACTGCCGCAAGTCCCTCGGGGATCGCAGCGACTGCGAGCGATACTGCCGTCATGAGGGCATCAGTCACGGGAGCGTCCTGGACAAATACATCCACTGCAAAGACTATAAGGCAGATTATGATACATACGACAGCGAGGATCTTGCCAAGCGAGTTGAGTCCCTTCTGAAGAGGAGTAGCCTCATCCTCGATTCCCGAGAGCCTGTTGGCGATCTTTCCGAGCTCGGTATCCTTTCCGGTCGCAGTTACGACGCCGCGTGCCCTTCCGTATGTTACGGCCGTACCCATGAAGAGCATATTCTTTCTGTCGCCGATGGAGCAGTCCTCTCCGAGTACTGCAGCTGCATCCTTATCAACAGGAACGGATTCACCCGTAAGGGAAGCCTCCTCCGCCTTGAGCGAGCTGGAATCGATGAGCCTTATGTCTGCAGAGATCGCATCTCCCGCATCGATCGAGATAATGTCTCCGGGAACGATCCTGTCCGAATCGATCATGACGAGCTCGCCGTTCCTTATTACTTTCGTCTGGGGAGAGCTCATCTTCTTGAGAGCTGCCAGGGCCTGATCCGCTTTTCCTTCCTGATAGACACCGAGGATAGCGTTCAGGATGACGATAGCGAGGATAACGATAACATCGATCCATCCCTCGAATCCCTCATCATTCTGTATAGCCATAAATGCCGACAGTGCAGCCGCAGCGATCAGGATGATGACCATAGCATCGGCAAACTGCGCCAGGAACTTCTTCCACATCGGCACCTTTTTCTCTTCACCCAGTGAATTGGGACCGTACTTCTCTATCCTCTCACCTGCTTCGGTCGATGTAAGGCCCTTGTCCTTATCCGTACCGAGGCCGGATATCACATCTTCAATACTCTTCGAAAACGGCTTCTCCATTTTTATCCTTCTCACTTTCCTTCAGTTATTCACTTTTTTATCGTATATCTGTCGCGGTCGTCCCTGGCCTTATCAAGCTTCGCCTTGGCCTTCGTGACATCATCATAGCCCTTGGCCCATAATGATCATTCCTTTCGGTAGTGGTCATATCACGACTGCAGATTGTACCGGATTTATACAAACGCTTATAATTATATATTTTTTACACACAAAGTAAACGACAATAAAAAAAGAGTCATCACGAGAATGACTCTTTGGTGCCCAGAGACAGAATCGAACTGCCGACACGGGGATTTTCAGTCCCCTGCTCTACCGACTGAGCTATCTGGGCAAACATTGACCGGTTCAGATGAACCGGTCAAATGGCGACGCAGAAGGGGCTCGAACCCTCGACCTCCAGCGTGACAGGCTGGCGTTCTAACCAGCTGAACTACTGCGCCGTCTTTGGTGGAAACTACAGGGCTCGAACCTGTGACCCTCTGCTTGTAAGGCAGATGCTCTCCCAGCTGAGCTAAGCTTCCATGAAGTAGATTGCCGGACGTCTCTTTCTGAAACGCAAAATGAAGTATAAACGATACTTCACGTTCTGTCAAGAAAAAGATTCGGATTTATTTTTCATCCCCTGATCTTTTGCCTTCCGGGCATCCCGTTTCCGACATAAGGCATCCCGTGCACGTCCCACCGCAGCACGTCCTGCGGTGCTTTCTGTTATAGACGATGCGGACGACCGCGCATAAGATCATTATGCCTATAACGACGGAGAGGACTATATCGATCATGTCAGAATAGCCCTCCTATGAGATAAACGGCAAGCGCGGCAAACCATGCGATCAGGCACTGCCAGAATATCACTCCCGCTGCCCAGCGGAGTCCGAGCTCGCGTCTGATCGATGCGATCGCGGCAACACACGGAGTGTAAAGGAGCGAGAATACTATTATCGTAGCGGCAGTAAGCGATGTCATCGAAGATGCTACTCCGCCCTTGTAGAGAACATTCAGAGTTGATACCACGCTCTCCTTGGCCATGAATCCGGATATGAGAGCAGTGGTTATGCGCCAGTCGTTCATTCCTACCGGTATGAATATGACGGATAATCCGCCCGCGATTGCAGCGAGCATGCTGTCACCCGAGTCGCTGACCATATGAAGAGAGAAATCAAAATTCTGAAGGAACCAGATCACGATAGTCGCGACAAGGATTATCGTGAATGCCCTCTCGAGGAAATCCTTTGCCTTCTCCCACAGAAGACGTACGATGTTCCCTGCGCGCGGAAGCCTGTAATTCGGAAGCTCCATGACAAAAGGGACCGCCTCGCCCTTGAAGAGCGTCTTCCTGTACACAAGAGCCGCAAGGATACCCGTGACGATGCCGAGCAGGTACAGGCCTATCATAACGAGCCCTCCGATCTCACGGAAGAACGCATTAACGAAGAATGCATATATGGGAAGCTTTGCAGTACAGCTCATAAACGGTGAAAGGAGTATGGTCATCCTTCTGTCGCGTTCCGAAGGAAGAGTCCTCGTCGACATTACGGCGGGGACCGTACATCCGAAACCGATCAGCATCGGGACGATACTTCTTCCCGACAGGCCTATCTTACGAAGAGGCCTGTCCATAACAAATGCGATCCTGGCCGCATAGCCCGTATCCTCAAGTATCGACAGGAAGAAGAAGAGTGTCACGATTATCGGCATAAAGCTCAGAACGCTTCCGACGCCGTTGAAGATACCGTCTATCACGAGACTGTGGAGAGCGTCGTTGGCATTCGCAGAGGTAAGGTATGAATCCACCTTCGCCGTCACACTGTCGACACCCTTTTCGAGCAGTTCCTGAAGGAAAAGACCTACAACATTGAACGTAAGGAAGAAAACGAGCGCCATTATCAGGATGAATGAAGGGATGCCCGTATACTTGCCCGTCAGGATCCTGTCTATCTTGCGGCTCCTGTCGCGCTCTTTGTTCTCGGAAGGCTTTTTGACGCAGTCCCTGCAGACTTTGCGGATAAAGGAATATCTCATCTCTGCGATGGCTGCATTGCGGTCGAGGCCGCTCTCGGCTTCCATCTGCGTGATGATATGCTCGATGCCCTCTCTTTCATTCTGATCCAGATCCAGTTTCTTTTCGATACGTTCGTCGCCCTCGATGAGCTTGCTGATCGCGAACCGCTCGGGGATCCCCTTCTCTTTCGCATGGTCTTCGATAAAGTAAACGATCGAGTGGATACATCTGTGTATCGCGCCATGGGTCTTCTCGTCGCACAGATCCTGCTTGAGAGGCGACTCACCGTATTTTGCGATATGGATCGCATGCCTGACGAGCTCGTCGATACCCTGATCCTTGGCGGCCGATATCGGGACGACCGGAACACCGAGCATCGACTCCATCAGATTAACATCGACTGTTCCGCCGTTTGAGCGGAGTTCATCCATCATGTTCAGGGCAACGACCATCGGGACATCGAGTTCCAGAAGCTGGAGCGTCAGATAGAGATTGCGCTCTATGTTCGTGGCGTCGACGATGTTTATTATCGCCCGAGGCTTCTCGTTCAGTACAAAGTTCCTCGAAACGAGCTCCTCACTGCTGTACGGTGACATTGAATAGATACCCGGCAGATCCGTTATGAGCGTATCCGGGTGACCCTTGATGACTCCGTCTTTACGGTCAACTGTAACGCCGGGGAAGTTTCCGACTCTCTGGTTCGAACCGGTGAGCTGATTAAAGAGAGTCGTCTTTCCGCAGTTCTGGTTTCCGACCAGCGCGAAAGTCAGCGTCGTTCCTTCGGGAAGCGCACCTGATGTTCCTTCCTTATGGAAACGTCCGTCCTCACCGAGTCCCGGGTGCTCTTTATCGCTCCTTTTCTTTTTCTCTTCCGGTCTGGCCGGCGCATCATCACCGGCGCTCTTATCTTTATCTTCCGTCTTCTCGGGCAAAGGCTCGATCTCTATCCGCTCCGCCTCTGAAAGGCGCAGCGTCAGTTCATAATCATAGAGCCTGACTTCCACAGGATCTCCCATCGGAGCGAACTTTACGACGGTAATGACACATCCTGGGATTATCCCCATGTCAAGAAGGTGCTGTCTCAGCGCCCCCTCACCTCCGACCGCCTTTACTGACGCGCTCTTTCCTGTTGCAAGATCCTTCAGTGTCATCAGTTATCACCTGTTGTAATAAATGTAAAGATACGCATGTGAATCGTCCTCGGCACACATGATATGCGTTATCTTATGACCGTCCTTGGTCTTGACATTCTGAAGCCACATCGTGGTGTGTATCTGAGGCGAAGGAATGATGGTCATACCCTCAAAGATATCATTCTTCATCGTTTCGAATTCATCCTGGGATATATATGTTCCATCTACGCCATATGTCTTGATGATGGTGCTCTGGAGCTGTTCGGGAGCATCGATAGAGAGCGTGATCTTCGCTTCATATGAAGATCTCGAAAAGAGCGATCCGTGCTTCTTCATCTCCACTATCTCCGAGGATACGGGAAGATCATAGTCGAGCGTTCTCTCGAGCACTGCACTGTTCCTGTCGGTAAAGAGCATGATCACCATACCTGCTACGAGAAGTATCGTGATCATTATAAGTGTAAGATCTCTTTTTGACATAATTCCCTCCTTGTTATCCCCTTATATCAGTTCGTAGAGCCTCATGGCATTTTCAGTCGTCAGTCCTATTATCTCTTCCGTCGTCCTGCCGCGTAGTGACGCGATCTTATCCGCTACCCAGACAACGTTCGCCGGTTCATTCGTAAGCCCCCTGTTGGGTTCCGGCGTCAGATACGGGCTGTCGGTCTCGATCACGATCCTGTCATCCGGAACGTTCTCCAGGATCGACGGTGTCTTTTTGTTGTTCTTAAATGTCAGCGGTCCGTCGAATCCTATATAGAATCCCATCTTCACGAGTTCACGTGCGATCTCGGGCGAACAGGTGCAACAGTGACAGACGCCTGGATTCTCGCGGAGCCTTCCTTCCTTATAGAGGCCGCGGAGGATATCGATCGAATCTCCCGTGGCGTCCCTTTCGTGAAGGATGATCGGCATATCATTCTCATATGCCAGTTCCAGCTGTCTTCTGTATACCTCTTTCTGAACATCCCTCGGCGAAAGGTCATAGTAGTAATCAAGTCCTATCTCGCCTATGGCCCTTATCTTGAGCTCATCTTTCCTCTTTATCATATCAAGGAGCCTCTCCTCGACTTCGGGAGAATAGGATGATGCTTCATGAGGATGGACGCCTACGCTGCAGAAGAGCTCAACGCCCTCCGTTCCGTCATACTTCCTGACGAATTCGCAGGCTGCCAGAGAAGTCGTCTCGTTATCGGCAGGTATCAGGATCCTTGTAACCCCTGAAGAAGCGGCATTACGGAGTATCATCTCCGGAGTCATGCCGTTCTCTTCAAATCTTGAGTCATAAAGATGAGCATGCGTATCGAAAACGTCCTTCAGCTTCTCCGGATATCTTCTCGCTTCTCTCATCTTCAGATGCCGTCCGGTCAGGATATGTCGGAACCCGGCTTGATCGAGTCATCAAACTCGACGACCCTGAACCTGTCACCGTCCCTTACGGAAAGGATCATTCCGCAGCTCTCATAACCCATCATCTTCCTGGGCTTCAGGTTGACGATCATCGCAAGTGTCTTCCCGAGGAGTTCCTCAGGCTTGTAGTACTGGGCAATGCCTGAGAGAACCTGTCTCTCGCCGAATCCGTCATCCACCTTAAAAAGGAGGAGCTTGTCGGACTTCGGGACTTTCTCGCATGAGAGCACCTTTACGGCACGCAGATCGAGAGCAGCAAAGTTATCAAAATCAGTTACATCCTTAAGCGGTTCGGAAGGAAGATCCTTCTTGGGAGAAAGCGCATCAAGTTCTGCAAGTTCCTTCTCCGTATCGATCCTCGGGAAGAGAACGGGGCCCTTCTCTACAGTTACATCAGCCTTAAGGGCATGACGCAGTGAAGCCGCATCCCATGTCGTACATGACTCATCTGCACCGATCTGCTTGAAGATCTCGGGCGTAACATGAGGCATTACGGGTGACAGGAGGATCGTGCAGACCCTGATCGTATCGAGCAGGTTATAAAGAACAGCAGCGAGCCTTCCCTTCTTCGTCTCATCCTTGGCAAGTACCCAGGGCTCATTCTCGTCGATATACTTGTTGGCTCTCGAGATGACCTTGAATATCTCAGCAAGTGCATCGGAGATATGGAGCGACTCATAGTTCTCAGATACGAATGCGGGGAGAGCCGAAGCCATTCCGAGAAGCTCTTCGTCGGAATCATTGAAGTCCTTCTCCGCAGGAAGAGTTCCGTCAAAATACTTGATCGCCATCGCGACAGTCCTCGATACGAGGTTGCCGAGATCGTTGGCAAGATCAGAATTGATCCTGTTGAACATCATCTCATTTGTATAAGGAGCATCCGCACCGAAAGGCATCTCGCGGAGCAGATGGTATCTCAGGGCATCGACTCCGTATCTGTCACAGAGTACGAAAGGATCTACGACATTGCCCGCAGACTTGCTCATCTTTCCTCCGGCAGCACCGAACGTGATCCATCCGTGTCCGTAGATCTTCTTAGGCAGGGGCTCACCGAGAGCCATCAGGATCGCAGGCCAGATGAGCGAATGGAACCTTACGATCTCCTTAGCCATGACATGCATATCAGCAGGCCAGTATTTTTTATAGTCATCATAGGTCTCATTCATATATCCGAGCGCCGTGATATAGTTGCTCAATGCATCGACCCATACATATACGATATGTCCCGGATCGAAAGTTACGGGAATGCCCCATGTAAAGCTCGTCCTCGATACGCACAGATCCTGAAGTCCGGGCTCGATGAAGTTGTTGATCATCTCATTGACACGGCTCTTAGGCTCGAGGAAATCCTTCTCTTCGTCGAGCAGGAGTTCCTTCAGCCTGGGACCGAACTGCGAGAGCTTGAAGAAGTAAGCCTCCTCCTCTGCATCGGTTACTTCCCTTCCGCAGTCGGGGCACTTGCCGTCGACGAGCTGGCTCTCTGTCCAGAAAGACTCGCAGGGCGTGCAGTACTTGCCCTTATATGAACTCTTGTAGATATATCCGTCATCATAGAGCTTCTTGAAGATCTTCTGAACGGATTCGATATGATAGTCATCGGTAGTCCTGATATATCTGTCGTATGTTATACCGAGTCTTGACCAGAGCTTCTTAAAGTTCTCGACTATAACATCGACATACTCCTTGGGTGTTACTCCCTCTTCCTGAGCCTTCTTCTCGATCTTCTGACCGTGCTCATCGGTACCCGTCAGGAACATTACGTCAAAGCCCTGCATTCGCTTCATCCTGGCAACAACATCGCAGGCGAGCGTCGTATAGCAATGACCGATATGCGGATTGCCGGACGGATAATAGATAGGCGTAGTAATGTAAAACGGTTTCTTCTCAGACATATGAGCCTCCCAAAGAATTAAATAATATGACACTTGATTATAATTTATAGAGGCAGATTATTCAAGGAAGACAAAGGAGCATGCTCATGCCGTCCCGAAAATCGAAAACTTTAAACGGTATAAATAATTACGGGTATATCCGGAGTTAATAATTATTACTATGTAATAATTCATATACCATATATTAACCATAGGATATACCCTTCATTATTCATACCGTTTGCAAAGGCAAAATAAGCCTTTATTAACGGAAAACATAACAAACAGGTTTTCTTTATGTGAAATCAAGACCTAAGTCGTCGCCACTGTTGCTGCCGGAGTCTGTTCCGCCACTTGTGCTTACAACGTTAGCACTTCTGCTGGAGTAGTTCCAAGTTCTGGATGTCTGCAGAGTATTACGAGCAACGCTTGTAGAGAAGTGAGAATGAGCATTATCAGATCCCATACCTGTATAGTGAGACCAATCAGGAAGAGGGAGTGTCTGGAGATTGTAGGTAAGGTTTCCCTCACACCATTCAATCATAATGTAGTCACCGAGCTTCTCATCTGTGATGCCATACTTAGCAAGAAGTGCGTTGGAGTGACGTGTGCCGTTATTCCAAGCTCTCATTGCTGTGGCCCATCTTGAATAGTCGTTGCCTGTTACGGAGTTTCCGTTCCAATCACGATAACCCCAAGTCTGGCCATTGTTAGAGGATACACGCATACCAACAGGGAATGCACCTGAGATATGACTATCGGTTGAAAAGGCATCATAGACGCCATTCCAATTGCTGCACATTCTTATTGCAACATAGGCTGTATCATCGTTGAAGCCGATAGCCCAATATGAACCTCTATAATAAGAGTCACCATTCATCAGTCCGCCAAAGTGAGGATCAGATGCCTGAGACCAATCCATCTGCGAATACTGGTTGTAAGTAATTACGTAACCGGATGAGCAAACATAGTAGCGGCAAATCTGATTAACAGAGTTGAAGTCAGCTCTGTCGGCAATCTTACGATAGTTAGACTGATTATTAATAAGATTGTTTGCAGACATTGTATATGCCGAATAAACCCAGTAACCGCCGTGATTATCAGGATCGTAATTGCTTGTTACTACAGGAGTGACAGGCTGTGTAGGATCTGTAGGGTTTGTGGGGTTTGTGGGCTGAGTCGGCTGTGTAGGGTCAGTCGAGGGTGTGCCTGTAGGTGTTGTGGGGTTACCACCCTGACCGTCAGGATTTGTAGGCTGGGAAGGATGGTTGGTGTTTTCACCCCTACCTGCTCTCGCACTCGTCTGACCGGTCGTTATATCTCCTCCCCTGACGATACCGTAGGAGTCACAGATCTTCATAAATTCCTGCGATCCTGTAAAACCGTTAAAGACATCCCTGTCAGTCTTTCCGGAGTTGATCATACCCTGCCAGTATGTCTTACCGTTGCTGTCGGAAGATCTGCCCATAAAGGCCATATAGAGATCCTCAAGGAAGTCGCTGTCAGACTTGTTCTTGTTCCTGTATTCTTCACTGAAGATAAAGCCGTAAGCCGCCCCTGCACCCGATATCTTTCCCGACGAAAGGCGGTTCGACCAGTCCTGCATTCCGCCCTGGTCACACGACCTTCCGAGGATCACATTATAGAGCCTCTCAACGAAAAGGTTGACCTTAGCAGTCTGCTTAAAGTCCTTACCCTTTATGTAGCATCCGCATGTGATTCCGTAGCTTCCGCACAGGTTGAAGAATTCTTTCGAGTTGGCAAATCCGAAGAAGAGGTCTTCCCTGCTCATTCCATTGTTCATCTTCGACAGCCAGTCCGCCTTGCCCGCGGGATCCGACTTCCTTCCGAAGAAGGCGGAATACATTATCTCGACATATTCTTCATTCGTATATCCCTTGCCCTGGAACTCAGGCGAGAAGATGAATCCGAAAGCAACCGATACTCCCGTCGCCTTCTTATCCTTGAGCTGT
>JAFXMZ010000006.1 GCA_017529925.1 Clostridiales bacterium | reverse complement strand
TGTTTGGGGTGAAAATTTGGATGGCTTTTCATCCCACAAGGGTCGTTTTTCGCGATTTGGGATGATTATTAGGAGGGCTGTTCATCCCAAAGGGGTGTTTTTCCGCGATTTGGGATGATATTGAGGAAGATTTTTCATCCCTAATGGTTGATTTTCAGTGATTTGGGATGAACTCGCTGTGGATTTTTCATCCCAAAAGGTAGATTTTCTGTAGTTTGGGATGCATTGACAATAAGGGATGCATCCCCAAATGACATTTCTCCTGTTCGGGGATGCATTTACAGCAATCAGATACCATCTGATACAAATCTGATATGTTCTTATCGCAGACATGATGTATTATAGATACCGAACGTTGAAGACGCCGCCCCGAAAGATCGGGACGGCGCCTCCGTGAAAGAGAAAAAATAAAGGGAGTCGTCAGATCTCCATTTCGCCGGTAAAGACGAGCGAGCAGTTACCGGTCATATAGACGGTGTCGTCAGTATATCTTATGACGAGATCACCGCCTCTAAGGATCACTCTGATGTCTTCATTCTTCTTGCAGAATCCGTTAAGGCAGGATGCAACAACAGCAGCGCATGCACCCGTTCCGCATGCCATCGTCTCTCCCGAGCCTCTTTCCCAGACTCTCATCTTCAGAGTGTGATCGTCTATAACTTTTATGAATTCCGTATTTACCCTTTCAGGGAAAACAGGATCATATTCAAATGAAGGTCCTATCTTTGTAAGATCCATCGTATCTACTTTGTCTGTATATACGACGGCATGGGGATTACCCATAGACACGCACGTTACCTTATACTCTTCGCCTGCAACGTTGAGAGGGACACTTACTACCTTGCCCTCATCGTCGTCCTTAAGCGTAGTGGGGATCTCGGGAGCATTCAGTATCGCTTTGCCCATATCGACCTCGACTCTAACGACAACATCTCCGGATGTCATTATCCTGAGCTTCTTGATGCCGCTCTTTGTCTCGATCGTCATGTGCTTCTTCTTGTGGCCTGCGATGTCATACATATACTTACCGACGCATCTGATGGCATTGCCGCACATCATACCTTCCGAACCGTCGAGGTTGAACATTATCATCCTCGCATCGGCAACCTTTGAAGGCGCGATGAGCACGATACCGTCACCGCCGACACCGAAATGCCTGTCGGACATATAGACTGACAGTGACTCCGGAGAAGAGATCATATTCTCAAGGCAGTCGATGTAGATATAATCATTACCTATTCCCTGCATCTTGGTAAAGCGGATCTTCCTCTTCTTGTCACGCATATGGTTGATATCGACGAGCTCGGTATTGATCTCGCTGTATCTGCTCATAAGACAGTCTGCGAGTGCAGCTGCAGTATCGGGAGCCGTGAGGCACGGGATACCGAGCATTACGGCACGTCTTCTCAGCTTGACGGAATCTCTTGCCGGGAGCCTGCCCTTCTTGGAGGTCGAGATTATATAATTGACCTTGCCGCTGTTGAGCAGTGTGATCGTATTGTCCTCATCGGACTCATGGATCTTGTGGACCTCGGCGACTTCAAGTCCCGCATCCCTCAGAGCCTTTGCCGTTCCGGCGGTAGCATAGAGGTCAAAGCCCATCGTGTCGAACTTCTTTACGGTCTCTACGATCTCGGCCTTATCAGAATCCCTTACAGAGACAAATATGCCGCCCGACTTATACATCTTGTATCCTGCCGCGACGAGGCCTTTGAAGAGCGCCTCCGAAAGATTCCTTCCGACGCCGAGCACCTCACCGGTGGATTTCATCTCCGGACCGAGCTGCGTATCAACATCAGTAAGCTTCTCGAAAGAGAACACGGGAACCTTGACGGCAGTATAAGGAGACTGCCTGTAGAAACCCGTTCCCCAGTCCATATCCTGGAGCCTCTCCCCGAGGCTGACACGAACGGCAACATCGACCATCGGAACTCCGGTGACCTTGCTCATGTACGGAACCGTTCTGGATGCACGGGGATTGACCTCGATAACATATATCTTGTCGTCCTTGACGATATACTGGATATTCACGATACCGATCGAAGCCAGACCTTCACAGAGGGCTTTCGTAGTATCGATCAGCCTCTTGCTCATATCATCGAAGATATGCTTTGCGGGATAGACTGCGATAGAGTCGCCGGAGTGTATGCCCGCTCTTTCGATATGCTCCATTATGCCGGGGATCAGAACGTCATGGCCGTCGTAGATGGCATCGACTTCGATCTCCCTGCCCTGAATGTATTTATCGATGAGGACAGGATTCTCGATGCCCTGTGCAAGGATGATATTCATATATTCCGTGACGTCGTCATCCGAGAATGCGATAGTCATATTCTGTCCGCCGAGGACATATGACGGGCGCAGGAGGACCGGATAACCGAGTGAGGATGCAGTTGCGAGAGCTTCGTCGAGAGTGAGGACAGAGCCGCCCTTGGGACGGGCAATATCCAGTCTTTCGAGGAGTTCGTCGAACCTCTCCCTGTCCTCGGCCATATCGATCGAATCGGCAGATGTGCCGATGATGTTTATTCCGTTCTGCGACAGTGTCTTCGTGAGCTTGATCGCAGTCTGGCCACCGAAAGCGACGACTACGCCGAGGGGCTCTTCCTGCCTGATGATATCCATAACGGACTCGGCATCGAGCGGCTCGAAATAAAGCCTGTCACCTGTATCAAAATCAGTGGAGACTGTCTCAGGGTTGTTATTGATTATCACGACCCTGTAACCCAGGTCGCGGAGCGAATTGACGCAATGGACTGCTGCATAATCGAATTCTATTCCCTGACCTATCCTGATAGGACCGGAACCTATGACTATGACAGTCTTCCTGTCATCCTCTTCAACGTCAGCCTCATTGACGGCTCCTTCGGCCTCAGTATTGTATGCGCTGTAGAAATAAGGTGTCTGGGCTGCAAATTCACCCGCACATGTATCAACCATCCTGAATACGGGAGATATCTTATAGTCCTCAGGGATCTTTGCCCCCGAGATCCTCTCTATCGTCTTGTCAGTAAAGCCGTACTTTTTCGCCTTGAGATATGTCTCTGCAGAAAGCGCGTTATCCTTAAGCGAGATCTCCATATCGATAAGGTTCTTTATCTTCGAAAGGAACCACATATCGATCTTCGTCGTTTCGTGGATGCTCTCTTCCGGAACGCCGAGATACATTGCTCTTGCGATATAGAAGATACGCAGGTCGCTGGGCTTCTGATAACCTTCCTGCGCTTCTTCGAGCGTTATCGAAGAGAACTTTCCGGAAGTCAGGCAGTCCATCGATATCTCGGCACCTCTTAATGCCTTCATGAGTCCCGACTCGAAAGACGGAGCGATGGCCATGACTTCACCGGTTGCCTTCATCTGGGTTCCGAGGTCCCTCTTTGCATAAACGAACTTATCGAAAGGCCACTTCGGGAACTTTACTGCAACATAGTCAAGCGCAGGCTCGAATGAAGCATATGTATTTCCCGTTACGGCATTCCTGATCTCATCGAGACCGTAGCCGAGCGCGATCTTTGTAGCGACCTTGGCGATCGGATATCCCGTAGCTTTGGATGCGAGAGCCGAAGATCTCGACACTCTGGGATTTACCTCGATAACTGCATAATTGAATGAATCCGGATCCAGGGCAAACTGACAGTTACAGCCTCCTTCAACTCCGAGCTCCTCGATGATGTCGAGGGCAGCGGTCCTCAGCATCTGATATTCCTTATCAGCAAGCGTGACTGCCGGAGCGATGACTATTGAATCACCAGTATGTACTCCGACGGGATCGAGGTTCTCCATCGAGCAGACAGTGACCTTGTTTCCCTTCTTGTCGCGGATGACCTCAAACTCTATCTCCTTCCACCCTGCTATACTCTTTTCGATGAGCACCTGTGTTATAGGCGATAATCCGAGTCCCGTCCTTGCGATCTCTTCGAGCTCTTTGGGAGTGGAAGCTATTCCGCCGCCTGATCCGCCGAGTGTAAACGCGGGTCTTACGATGACCGGATATCCGATCTCCTGCGCAAATGCCAGCGCGCTTTCGGGATCGTTTACGACCGTCGAAGGAACGCAAGGCTGTCCGATCTTCTCCATCGTGTCCTTGAACATCTGCCTGTCCTCGGACCTGTCTATGCATTCAGTCGAGGAGCCGAGGAGCTTGACGCCGTTCTTATCGAGGAACCCTTCCTTTGCAAGCTGCATGCATAATGTCAGGGCCGTCTGTCCTCCGAGTCCGGAGAGGATCGCATCAGGCCTTTCCGTCTCGATTATCCTCTTGACCGTTGTCAGCGTTAAAGGCTCGATATAGATCTTATCGGCCATCTTGTTATCTGTCATTATCGTGGCGGGATTACTGTTGACGAGGACCGTCTCGATACCGTCTTCCTTGAGCGCGCGGCATGCCTGTGTTCCCGCATAGTCAAATTCCGCAGCCTGACCGATAACGATCGGGCCGGAACCTATTACCATTACTTTTCTTATATATTTATCCAGCGGCATATCAACTCCTCCTTCCGTTCATAAGATCGATGAACATATCGAAAAGCTCCTCACTGTCCTTCGGACCGCCCGACGCTTCCGGGTGGAACTGTACTGACAGCGAGGGCTCGTTAATGTACTCGATCCCTTCATTGGTCATGTCATTGACATTGACGAACCACGAACGTGCGACTGACGGATCTATACTGTCATCCGTCACTGCATATCCGTGATTCTGAGAAGTGATATATATCTTTCCTGTATCCGTATCCTTTACGGGGTGGTTCGCACCTCTGTGCCCGTATTTAAGCTTTATCGTCTTAAAGCCGTGAGCAAGTGCGAGGAGCTGATGACCGAGGCAGATACCCATTGTAGGTATCGAGTCGTTCATAAGATCCCTGAGGGTCTCTATCTCGGATACATTATCCGTAGGATCTCCGGGACCGTTGCTCAGGAACAGCCCGTCAGGGGCAAGTTCGCGGACTCTCGATGCCGGAGTGTCATGAGGAAGGAGTGTAACCTCGCATCCACTCTTAGTAAGGCATCTGATGATATTCTTCTTGATGCCGTAATCGAAAAGTGCGACCCTGTAGAGCTTTTCGCCCTCAGCCTCATATACTGTCTCCTCTTTTACCGAGACCTCATCAACGGGCTTGACGATCCTGTAGGAACGGATCTTTTCGATGTCGGCATTCTTAATGTCATCGGTGATCATGCCGTTCATGGTGCCCTTATCCCTTAAGATCTTGGTCAAGGCCCTTGTATCGATCCCTTTAAGACCCGGGATCCCTTCATTCTTAAGGAAGCTGTCGAGCGTGGTCTCACATCTGAAATTCGAGGGCTGCTCACACTCTTCATTCACTATATAGGCAGATGCTCCTACGCGTTCCCCCTCTCTATCCTGACTTATGATGCCGTAATTGCCCATAAGCGGAAATGTCTGCAGAACGGCCTGCCCCTTATAGCTCTGATCCGTCAGTGTCTCGATATAACCTGTCATCGCCGTAGTGAATACTATCTCCGCAATGACTTCCTTCTGTGCTCCGAACGCTTCCCCCTCAAATACTTTTCCATTTTCAAGAACAAGATATCTCTTCATTTTTTCTCTCCGCCAGATACATATCGACCTCCTCGGCCGCGTCTCTTCCTTCTCTCAACCCCCAGACTACGAGCGACTGTCCTCTTCTCATGTCACCCGCGGCGAAAACACCTTCCACGGATGTCCTGTGATCCCCGTTTGTAAGGACATTGCTCCTTGCGTCCGTATCGAGTCCGAACCCTTCGGTCACATAACTCTTCGGACCGAGGAATCCTGCAGCGATAAGAACGAGCTCGCAGGGAAGTGTTTCCTCAGTTCCCTCTACAGGGACCATCTTCATCCTTCCCGTCGCCTCATCCTTCCGGCTTTCGAGCTTTATCGTCTCAACGGCGCAGAGTTTGCCGTCATCATTCTTAATGAACCTCTTTACTGTCGTGCAGTAGATCCTGGGATCCTTGCCGAATACGGCAGCCGCTTCTTCCTGACCGTAATCGGTCTTAAGGACACGCGGCCACTCAGGCCAGGGGTTGTTCGCCGCCCTTTCCTTCGGAGGAGGCGGCATCATCTCGAGCTGTGTAACGCTCTTTGCACCGTGACGCATACATGTTCCTATGCAGTCATTTCCGGTGTCACCGCCGCCTATTACGACGACATTCTTATATTTAGCGCTTATGTACTTAACGTCTGCCATATTGGATGCGAGAAGTGACTTTGTGGTGGCTCTGAGGAAATCGACCGCAAAGTAGATACCCTTGGCATCCCTTCCCTCGGCATTGATGTCCCTCGGGTTACCGGCACCGCAGCATACTACAACGGCATCGAACTCTTTTCTTATCTCATCGAAAGGGATGTCGTTTCCGATATCCGTATTGAGCCTGAATACGATCCCCTCCTCCTCGAGGATCCTTACCCTTCTCATGATATAGCCCTTCTCGAGCTTCATGTTAGGGATACCGTACATGAGAAGTCCTCCGGGACGGTCCTCCTTTTCGAAGACCGTAACCTCATGGCCTCTCCTGTTGAGCCAGTATGCCGTCGACAGTCCGGAAGGACCGGATCCTATGACCGCGACCTTCTTCCCTGTTCTTGCAAGGGGCTTTCTGGCTTTCATCTTTCCGGATGCATATGCCTTTTCGATTATGGCGTATTCGTTTTCCTTTACTGTAACGGCATCGCCGTTAAGTCCGCACGAACATGCCTTTTCGCAAAGGGCGGGGCACACTCTCGAAGTAAACTCCGGGAATGCATTTGTGAGCATCAGTCTGTCCAGCGCCTCATCCCAGAAGCCCTTATAGACAAGGTCGTTCCAGTCGGGGCAAAGATTGTTGAGGGGGCACCCTGCGACCATTCCGCAGATCGGCTTGCCGTACTGACAGAAAGGTACTCCGCAGTTCATGCATCTTGCGCCCTGCCTCCTGCGCTCTTCTTCGTCGAGAGGCGTGTGAAATTCCTTATAGGTCTTGATCCTGTGCAAAGGATCGATACCGGGATTATCACGTCTCTCATACTCCATGAATCCTGTTGACTTTCCCATTTTTCTCTTTCTCCTCTTTCACTTAGTTTCCTGACGCCGTATTCTCATGAAATGCCATTATCTTTGCTTCTTCTTCCGATACACCCTCGGCCATATGACGGGCGATGGACTCCATCATCCTCTTATAGTCATGAGGGATGACCTTCTTGAACTTCGATATATATTCATCGATATTGTCGAGGATCTTCTTTCCGAGGGGCGAGGATGTCCTCATGACATGCTCACTGATAAGATCTGTGATGATCTTCCTGTCCTCATCATCCTTTATCCTCTCAAAACCGACGAGCGATTTGTTGAGCTTCGTATAGAGGCTGTTGTCCTCATCGAGAACATATGCGACACCGCCGCTCATTCCTGCTGCAAAGTTCTTTCCGACTTCGCCCAGGACTACCGCGACACCACCGGTCATATATTCACAGCCGTGGTCGCCTAATCCTTCGACTACAACCTTGGCTCCGGAGTTCCTTACGGAGAAGCGCTCTCCTGCAAGTCCGTTGATGAATGCCTTTCCTGATGTTGCACCGAACAGTGCAACATTACCGACTATAGTATTCTCTTCCGCTGTAAATGTTGACTCCTCGGGAGGCCTGACTGAAAGGATACCTCCCGACAGGCCCTTTCCGAAATAGTCGTTCGAATCGCCTTCGAGAGCTATCGTCAGGCCTTTCGGGATGAATGCTCCGAAGCTCTGTCCGCCTGCGCCCTTACAGTTGACGGTATATGTGTCGTCCTCAAGGCTGTTTCCGTATCTCTTCGTTATCTCGGATCCGAATATCGTTCCGAGTGCTCTGTCGAGATTCGTAACTTCAATGTCTACTGACGCCTTGCTGCCGCTCTCGAACGCTTCCTTGAGCGAAGGGATGATGACCTTCATGTCCACTGTCTCTTCGAGCTTGAAATCATAAGCATCTTCAATATCGAAAGTGTGCTTGATCCCGTCCTTTGCTGCATATTCGTCGTGAAGGATGTCCGTCATATCGACACGGTCCCTGAGCTTGCCTTCCCTGAGCTTAAGAAGGTCAGACCTTCCGACGAGCTCGTCAACAGTCCTTATACCCAGCTTAGCCATGTACTCTCTCATCTGGCTGGCGACAAAAGTCATGAAATTGATGACATATTCGGGCTTACCCGTAAATCTCTTACGGAGCTCAGGATTCTGTGTCGCAACACCTACGGGACAGGTATCGAGATTACATACTCTCATCATGATGCATCCCATCGTTACGAGAGGTGCTGTTGCAAATCCGAATTCCTCTGCTCCGAGCATCGCTGCGATAACGACATCCTTACCTGTAAGGAGCTTACCGTCAGTCTCGAGCCTTACCTTTGAACGCAGGCCGTTCTGGATGAGTGTCCTGTGGGTCTCGGCAAGTCCGATCTCCCAGGGGAGTCCCGCATGATGGATCGAACTTGCGGGAGCAGCTCCTGTTCCGCCGTCATAACCCGAGATCAGTATTACCCTTGCGCCTGCCTTAGCAACACCGGAAGCGATAGTTCCGACACCTGACTCCGAAACGAGCTTTACTGATATCCTTGCATCGCGGTTTGCATTCTTCAGGTCATAGATGAGCTGTGTAAGATCCTCGATAGAATATATATCGTGATGAGGCGGCGGGGATATGAGCGATAC